>CALJDR010000098.1 GCA_938023515.1 uncultured Flavobacteriales bacterium | reverse complement strand
CGTCGGCAGCGTCAGATGTGTATAAGAGACAGATGTTGGATACCGTTTTCTCGTTCACTCCGGCAGATTTCTCAAAGGATAAACGCATCGGGGACAAAAAGAATTCCATCGAATTGGAGAAATTGATAAGGTTGGAACAGGAGCGGGGATCTCCGGACGTGCGGACGCTCATTACCGAAAAATACAAACGGTTTGCCCTGCCTTTTTCCAGCATCATTCTCACGCTGTTGGCCGTATCCCTGTGTTCGCGTAAAAAGCGGGGCGGAGCGGGTATAAATATAGCGGTGGGTATCATATTGATGGCTGCCTATCTGTTCATGCTCCGTATCTTCGAGACCACCGCCGCCAAGAGCGTGGACGGGTATCCGCTTTTCTGGATATGGCTCCCCAATATTCTGTTCGCCGGGATAGCTTATTACCTGTACCGCAATGCAAAGAAGTGACAATAAAGCGCACCCGTACCTCTCCCTCCATCTCGTTATCCTGATATTCGGTTTTACCGGGATACTGGGGCGGTACATCGATACTCCTCCCACAGCCCTGACCATTTACCGCACCGGACTTACGTTCATCTGCCTGGGGCTTTTCATGTGGTACAAAGGCATGTCCTTCCGGGTGGGGACAAAGAATATCGTCCTGCTCCTGCTTTCGGGCGGGGTGATAGGCATACACTGGGTGCTGTTCTTTTCTGCCATCAAGCAGGCCAACGTTTCGGTAACTATGGCTATGCTGGCTACGGGAGCTCTGTTCGCTTCCTTCCTCGAACCCGTGTTCTACCACCGCCGCCTGCGTGTCCATGAAGTGCTGTTCGGGCTATTGGCCGTAGCGGGTATATTCGTCATTTCGGGACAGAATGCCGATTTCCACGGCGGAATTATTACTGCATTAGCCGCCTCGTTCGTGTCGGCCTGTTATTCCATCATCAACAGTAAATGGTACCGAAAATTCCCCAACGATGCGGTGATGGTGTCCTTTTATGAAATGGTTGGCGCCGTAGTGGTGGTGGCTCTGGTGTTCGCTCCGACGGAAGGTTTTGTACAGGGGTTGGGAAAAGTCGACCTGAAAGATGCCTTGGGTATCCTGTTCCTGGCGATCGTATGCACTTCGTACACCAGTGTGCGGATGATCCAATTGTTCCGCTACCTTTCGCCATTCACCGTGATGCTCAATATCAACCTTGAACCGGTGTATGCCATGCTAATGGCAGCGGCCTTGTATCCGGACGAGCGGATGTCGGGCACTTTTTATGCCGGGGCGGCTATTATCCTTTCTACGGTCGTGCTCAACGCCCTGCTGAATAATTACCGAGACCGCCGCAAGGCCAAACGTCTGGCTGCGGAAAAGGAAAAGACAGCGAATTAATCCTTTTTTGTGTACCTTTACAATCCCTGTAATGGCAGCGAACATGAAATCGAGACCCAACAATGTAAACATACAGAATAAGCGTGCTTCGTTCGAATACGAACTGCTCGACCGCTATATGGCCGGCTGCGTCCTGTACGGCACCGAGATAAAATCCCTCCGGTTGGGCAAAGGGCGTATCGCGGACAGCTTCTGCCAGTTCAAGGACGGCGAACTGTTCATTATCAACATGAACATCGACCAGTACGACCATGCCACCTATTTCAACCATGCGGCCCGACGCGAGCGCAAACTCCTGCTCACCCGCACCGAACTCCGGCGCCTCGACCGTGCCGTGAAGGAAAAAGGGCTCACCATCGTTCCTTTGAAACTTTTTATCAACGAAAAAGGACTGGCCAAGATCGAGATCGCTTTAGGCCGAGGGAAAAAACTGTACGACAAACGCGAGGCCATCAAGGACAAGGATGTGCGCCGGGATATGGACCGGGCCGTAAAGATCAAACTTTGATATTCCTGCTGCCATGAAAACCAAGGACAAAGTCGAATTCCTGATAAAAACGCTGGACGAGCTTTATCCCGATCCCCGGATACCCCTTTCGCATGTTGATCCGTTTACCTTTCTGGTGGCGGTGCTGCTTTCGGCACAGACAACCGATAAACGCGTCAACGAAGTCACTCCGGCCCTTTTCGCCAAAGGCCCCACGCCCCGGGAAATGGCGCGTCTGGAGGAAGAAGAGATCATTTCCATTATTCATCCGGTAGGACTGGCCCCGACCAAAGGGAAAAACGTGAAAGCCCTTTCACAGATCCTGCTTGAAAAATACGGCGGCCAGGTACCCCGTACGTTTGAGGAACTCGAAGCCCTGCCGGGGGTAGGACACAAGACAGCCTCGGTGGTCATGTCGCAGGCATTCGGTGTACCTGCATTCCCGGTGGATACCCATATACACCGGTTGATGCACCGCTGGGGATTTTCTTCCGGAAAGAATGTGGTGGAAACCGAAAAAGACGCCAAGCGGCTTTTCCCCCGTGAGTTATGGACGCGCCTGCATTTGCAGATCATCTACTACGGCCGGGAGTATTCGCCCGCCCGGGGAGCTGCGTTGGAAAAGGATATCATTACCGCCACGATCAATCCCAAAGCCTTGCGCTGATTTTAGAACAGATTTATGAAACGGTTTCCCGGCTAATTTATTACCTTTGTGCGTGGCACCTGAAAAAGTGCCGGATCGATACAAAATGGCCGCAAAAAAGAAGGATTCAGAAGAAAAAAAAGGGAAGGAGGACCGCTTCCGCAAAAGACTGCGCAAGAAACTCACCAACCATTTCAAGTTCATCGTATTCGACGAGGCTATGTTCCACGAGGTGTTCTCGCTGCGCCTGCGGCCGATGAACATCGTGATACTTTTGGCTGTAGCTACCATCGTATTGATCGGTGGTACTATTCTTTTGCTCCGCTATACCAGTTTGAAAACGTATGTGGTAACCGACGACGTGCCGGCCTTGCGCCGCCAGACGACCGTCTTGCTTTCGCAGCTGGATGCTATGGAATCCAAACTTTCCCAGAATGAGGCTTACTTGTCTGCTATGCGGGATGTATTGTCCGGGGACGTAGAACCTGAAAAATTGCAGGACTCTGTTTTTGTAGACTCCATTTCGAAGAACGCAAAAAAATACATCTGGCCTACTGCGGAAGACTCCGCTTTCCGGGCCAATGTAGAGACCCGACAGCTCAACGCTCAGGTAAGCGGGGCGGCTTCCCGCAATATGATGGTCTTTTCCACGCCCGTGCGCGGGGCCGTGATAGCAGCACCCTACGACAAATCTTCAGACCATATGTGGATCGGCCTGTCGGCCAAACCCAATACGCCTATTTTCGCGTTGGCCCCGGGTACGGTCGTGTATCGGGAATGGACTCCGGAAAGCGGCAATGTGGTGATCATCAACCATTCGGAAAATGTTACCAGCGTATATAAAAATGTCGGGCTGACCGAAAAGAAAACCGGCGACCGTGTGACGCAGGGCGAACTTATCGCCATGACAGGCGTCGGGGCCAATGCGACTACCGACCCGGTCATTCACTTTGAACTCTGGATCGACGGACTTTCGGTCGATCCCCAGGATTATATCAGTTTCGGCATGTAAAGGGAAGGTATCGATGAAAAAATACTTTGCATCCCTATTCGCCCGCCACTGCATCCGAAAATCCGACAAGGCCGTAAACGACCCCATAACAGCCCAGGAGCGTTTGTTCCGCCGGCTTCTCGAAACGGCGAAAGACACTGCTTTCGGACGGGAGTATGGCTTCGGGTCCATAAAGACTTACGGCGAATTTCGCTCGAAAGTCCCCCTTCATACCTATGAACAGTTGGAACCTTATGTCAGGCGTATCGCCGCAGGAGCGCGCGATGTGCTTTGGCCCGGCCGTCCGGCTTACTTTGCTAAAACATCCGGCACTACGTCCGGTACCAAATATATTCCGCTGACTGAAGAAGGCTTGGCCTGCCAAGCGCGGGCCACGCGGGATATGCTCCTGCGTTATATTCTCTCTTCCGGCAACATCGGTTTTGTGGGCGGAAAAATGATCTTTCTGCAAGGGAGTCCCGTGCTGGAAGATAAAAACGGCATCAAGATCGGGCGCCTTTCCGGCATCGTAGCCCATTGCGTGCCTTTTTACCTGCGGAGCAACCGAAAACCTTCCTACCGGACCAATTGCCTGGAGGATTGGGAAGCCAAAGTGGAGGCCGTGGTCGATGAAACGGTCGGGGCGGACATGACCTTGATCTCCGGCATTCCCTCGTGGCTCCAGATGTATTTCGAGCGGCTCATCGCCCGCAGCGGAAAAAAAGTGGGGAACCTTTTCCCGAATTTTTCGGTGTTGGTCACCGGCGGGGTCAATTACGAACCGTATAGGGCTCGCTTCGAAGAGCTTATCGGTCGGAGCGTAGACCTGTTGGAGACATATCCGGCCTCCGAAGGATTTATCGCGGCCACGGACAGCGTCGCTACGGACGGCAGTTTGCTGCTTAATGTGGACGGCGGTTTGTTTTACGAATTCATCCCGGCCGACCGCTACGGGGCGGAAAATGCGCCGCGTCTGTGCCTGTCCGAAGTGGAGACGGGCGTTAATTATGCGGTGGTGCTGTCGACCAATTCGGGCCTGTGGGCCTATTCGATAGGGGATACAGTACTGTTTACCTCTACGGCGCCTTACCGGGTGAAAGTTACGGGCCGTGTGGCCCATTATACGTCTGCATTCGGGGAGCATGTCATCGCTGCCGAAGCGGAAAATGCCGTATCGCAGGCTGCACAGGCTACCGGCGCGGTCGTGTCCGAATTTACCCTGGCCCCGCAGATCACTCCGCAGAAAGGCTTGCCCTACCACGAGTGGTTCATCGAATTCGGCCGGGAACCCTCGGATATGAGCGAATTCTGCCGGCGGATAGATGAGAGCATGCAGGTGCAGAATATCTATTACCGCGACTTGATAGAAGGAAGCATACTGCGCCCTGCCGTAGTGCGCGCCCTGCCGGAAGGTTCTTTTACCGCCTATATGAAATCGGTGGGCAAACTGGGAGGACAGAACAAAATACCCCGTCTGTCCAACGACCGGAAGATCGCCGATGCGCTTACGGCCATACTGAATGATAATCCTAAAATAAAGATAGCACCATGAACGTTCTGATACTCGGTTCCGGTGGGCGCGAACACGCCCTGGCCTGGAAGATCGCCCAAAGCCCGCTTTGCGGGAAACTGTTCATTGCACCCGGGAATGCGGGTACGGCACAACAGTGGACCAATCTGCCGGTAAAGGCCTCCGATTTCCAGGGAATCAAAAAAGCCGTGCTGGACAACGCCGTCGATTTTGTCGTCGTGGGCCCGGAAGACCCGCTGGTAAACGGGATTTACGACTTTTTCCGGACGGACGAACAGTTGAAACACGTGGCCGTATTTGGGCCATCGCAGCAGGGTGCCACCCTGGAAGGCAGCAAAGAGTACGCCAAAGAGTTCATGATACGCCACAATATCCCGACCGCCGCCTACCGCAGTTTTACCAAGGAAAACCTGAACGAGGCCGATGCGTTCATCGACAGCCTCCGGCCGCCGTATGTGCTGAAAGCCGACGGGCTGGCCGCCGGGAAAGGCGTATTGATCCTGCCCGATGCCGATCAGGCAAAAAAAGAACTGCGGGAGATGATCCTCGCTCAAAAATTCGGCGAGGCTTCTGCGAAAGTCGTGATCGAGGAATTCCTTTCGGGGATCGAGCTTTCGGTGTTCGCCATTACCGACGGGCACGACTATAAACTCCTGCCTACCGCCAAGGATTACAAGCGGATCGGCGAAGGGGATACCGGACTGAACACCGGCGGAATGGGGGCTGTGTCGCCCGTGCCGTTCGCCGACGAGGCTTTCATGAAAAAGATCGAGGATCGCATCGTGCGCCCGACGATAAAAGGATTGGAGAAGGACGGCATCGTCTATACCGGTTTTGTCTTTTTCGGGCTCATTAATGTGGACGGGGAACCCAAAGTGATCGAATACAATGTGCGGATGGGCGATCCCGAGACGGAGGCTGTCATCCCGCGGGTGAAAAGCGACCTGTTGGAGGCTCTTTACGCCGCAGCCCGTGGTGGACTGGCAAATGTGCATTTCGAGATAGACCCCCGTGCGGCTGTCACCGTGGTGATGGTGTCCGGCGGGTATCCGGAGGCCTACGAAAAAGGGAAGGATATCACCGGCCTCGGACAGGTAGAGGGAAGCATTGCTTTCCACGCCGGTACCCGTCCGGCAGACGGGAAAGTGCTGACCGACGGAGGCCGCGTGCTGGCCGTGACGTCCCAAGCGGACGATTTCCGGGAGGCACTGAAAGAAAGCTACCGGAATATCGGCCAGATAAAGTTCGACGGGGCCTACTGGCGCCGGGATATAGGCAAGGATTTGGAAAAAATGCTTTAGCGGCAGTTTCTTCCGGATCTGCTTGAAATATTTCCCTCAGGGAAGAAGAAGAGAACAGAAATAATAAACACAATAGACCTATGGACCTAAAAAAATTGAGAAGCATTATCGCCGGCCCGACGTTTACGGGCGGCCTGCTGTTTTTCGCCGCGGTGGCGGCGTTTATCTGGGCGAACGTATCGCCGGACACCTACAACGCTGTCTGGAACCAGCCGCTGACCCTCAACCTGGGTACGCATATTGAAAAGGCGCTGGAAAACGGGGTGGAGGTAGAGCACGTCTCTTACTTCATGTCTATCCATTTGAAGAGCCTCCAGCTGCTGGTGAGCGACCTCTTGATGGTCATCTTCTTCTTTAGCGTCGGACTGGAGATCAAAGGCGAATTCATCGCCGGAAAACTTTCCACTTTCAGCAAGGCGATCCTGCCTATAGGGGCTGCGTTGGGCGGTATGATCTTCCCGGCCCTGATCTATTTCTGCTTCAATCATGATGCAACAGATATTGCCGAACAAGGTTGGGGTATCCCTATGGCTACGGACATCGCGTTTTCCCTGGCTGTAATCTCACTGCTGGCCAAACGCGTACCGTTAAGCCTGAAGATATTCCTGATGACCCTTGCCGTAGCGGACGACTTGGGCGGTATTGCGGTGATCGCGTTCTTCTATACCGAGCACCTCGATACGGGGGCATTGGCCATTGCCCTGATTGGAACAGGATTCCTGTTTTTGGCCAATATGGTCAACGCCCGTACGAAATGGCTGTACTACGTCGTCGGTTTCGTGGTCGTGTGGACCCAGATCCTCGAATCGGGCGTACATGCTACCATTGCCGGTATCCTGATGGGCTTTGCCTTCCCGACCAATGTCGGCATGCTGCCTAAGGAATATGCGGCCAAAGCGCAGAAAGTACTCGAAGGGCTCAAACACAAAGGACAGGAATCCCTGTACCGCGGTATGCCCGATGCCGATACGTCGGATGCTTATTTTGAAATGCGCCAGCTTACCACCCGCGCGGAAAGCCCGTTGGCCAGCGTGGAACGCTCTATCGCTCCGTTCGTAGCGCTGGTCATTATGCCGGTCTTTGCCTTGGCCAATGCCGGGGTGAATATCAGCGGAGATCTGAGCTTTACCCAGGCGATCACGGCTCCTGTGGCTTTGGGCGTGGGTATCGGCCTGCTGATCGGTAAACCGGTGGGTATCTTCCTGTTCACTCTGCTGTTCGTCAAACTCGGCATCGGCAAACTGCCGGACGACGTGCGGTGGAAACATATTTTCGGCATGGGTATCATCGCCGGTATGGGCTTCACGGTAGCCTTGTTCATTACCGAACTGGCCTTCCGTACGACTAACCTGTCCATCCGGGAGATAGCCCTGAATTACACGTCCGAGGCGAAACTGGCGATCCTGCTGGCTTCCGTACTGGCGGCTATTATCGGGTATATGTTCCTGTATGCCGTATCCGGGAAAAAGAAGGCAAAAGTGCATAAGTAACAGATAGGCCTTATCAGCCGAAAGGGGGCCGGCATATGCCGGCCCCCTTTTTAATAACCCTATAAAAAAGTCCCGGAAATATTCCGGGACTTTTTCAGTAGAACAAGTAATAAAGCCGCTGCTTATTTGAGCAGGGCCTCGACCTTTGCTTTCAGGTCGGCCTTGGTGGCGGCGCCTACTTGTTTGTCGGCCAGCTGGCCGTCCTTGAAGAACAGGATAGTCGGGATGTTGCGGATGCCCAGGGTTGCGGAAACACCGGGGTTGTCGTCCACGTTCACTTTTCCGATCACCACTTTGCCGTCGTATTCGCCGGCCAGTTCGTCGATAATGGGGGCTACCATGCGGCAGGGGCCGCACCAGGGAGCCCAGAAGTCTACTACTACCGCTCCGCTTTTGATCACTTCGGAGAAGTTAGCATCTGTTATTTCCTTTGCCATTTTCAGTTGATATTTAGGTTTATAAAATGTTTTTCGGTTATAGTCGGTTCGTTGGAAGCGGCGTTTTATTTCTTGAAATAACGGTTGTACAGGCCTTCGAAACCTTTGCCGTGGCGTGCTTCGTCCTTGGCCATTTCATGCACCGTGTCATGGATAGCGTCCAGGTTGAGTTCCTTGGCGCGTTTGGCGATGCGCATCTTGTCCTCACAGGCGCCGGATTCCGCATGCATGCGCTTTTCCAGGTTGGTCTTGGTATCCCATACCACGTCGCCCAACAGTTCGGCGAATTTGCTGGCGTGTTCTGCCTCTTCCCATGCATAGCGTTTGTAAGCTTCTGCGATTTCCGGGTAGCCTTCGCGGTCTGCCTGGCGGCTCATGGCCAGATACATACCCACTTCGGAGCATTCTCCCATGAAATGGGCGTTCAGGTCCTTGATCATCTGTTCGTCACAGCCCTTGGCTACTCCGATCACGTGCTCGGTCACGAATGCCAGGGATTCGCCGCTTTCTACCAGTTCTTTGAATTTGCTGGCCGGGACATGGCATTGTGGGCATTTTTCGGGAGGGGTGTCACCTTCGTGTACATAACCGCAGACAGTGCAGATAAATTTCTTTTTCATGTTGATTGATGATGTATTATGTTTTTAATGCAAGTTCTCTGTTAGTTGTTGTAAAGATACGGCTTTTTGCCCGCCGTAGGAAAGCCTCTGATATAATAGTTTCGGGTTGCGAAATAGATAAAACCTATAATATCTGAAAATTAATTGTTTATAAATTTTCGGGAGAGGTGTTTTTTACCGGTGGTAAAAAGAGGGTTAAATCTTAGGATTTATTTAAGTCCGCTCCCGGTCGGTGAAAAGACATATTATATGTATCTTTGCCCGATATGTTTATCCGGATTTTTTTATCGGATTAATTGATAAAATTCATAATTTTGCGCCTATGTTATCCAACCGTGTAAAATTACTATCATTCTGTGTCCTGGCGCTATTGGCGGCCGGTTGCAGCGAATACGCCAAAATGCTCCGCAGCGAAGATGCGGATGCTAAATTGGAATATGCCAAAAAACTTTTCGAACAGGAAAAATATTCCAGGGTCGTGAAGATGCTCGAACCGGTGTATTCGCGGTTCAAGAACACAAAAGAGGGGGAAAATGCTGACTGGATGATGGCGTATTCCTGGTATGAGGACGGGTCGTACGAACTGGCGGCCTATATGATGTCGAATTATGCCCGGATGTACCCGTTGAGCGATAAAGCGGAAGAAGCGGCTTTTCTGTCTGCACAGTCATCGTACCAAGTATCTCCGGAAAGCTACCTCGACCAGGAAAATACGACTAAGGCGGTGGCTGCGTTGCAGCGTTTTCTGGATCGGTATCCCAATGCTCCCCAGGCAGCCCGGGCGGATAGCATGATCCGTGAATTGAATACGAAACTGGACAAGAAGCAGTTTGATATTGCTTATAATTATTATCGCTTGGAGGATTACCAGGCAGCGGTGATCGCCTTTTCGAATATATTGGACGATAATCCGTCTACCAGCTACAGGGAAAAGATCATGTATTATCGTTTGCGGGCTGCGGCTATCTATGCCAATAAGAGTATTCCGGAATTGCAGCAGGAGCGCTATATCGATGCGCTCACCTATGGCCGGATATTTCTGCAGCGGTTCCCGGATTCTCCTTATGCCCCGGAAGTGCAGAATTTGGTGAAAGTGATAGAAGAACGGTCTTCCGCTTTAGACGAAGTCATAAAGAACCTGAATAAGGATCTGGGCAAAGTAAAGGCTAAGAATCTCAATAAAAAAGTAAACAAAGAAGTCAAGGCGACCAAAAAACAGGAAAAACAATAAATATGGATATTAAAAAATCGAACGCCCCACTTACTACTATCACGCGGGATATTAGTGATATAGACGCGAATACAGGCAATATTTATGAGGCGATCATGATCATCGCCAAACGGGCCAACCAGATAGGGGTGGACCTGAAAAAGGAACTCAACGACAAACTGGATGAGTTTGCGGCGAATGCCGAAAATCTGGAGGAAGTTTTTGAAAACAAAGAACAGATTGAAGTTTCCCGTTTTTATGAAAAGCTCCCCAAGCCGACAGCCATTGCTATCCAGGAGTGGATGGATGACCGTATTTATTTTCGGCATGGAAGTAAAAAGGCGGACAATCAGGAAATTGCCCGCGGGGAGGCTCCTGCTGAAAAAAAATAGCAGAAAAACAGTTGTGCGGGTCGGAAAAATAACTAAATTTGCACCGCAGTTCAGCCCTATGGTGTAATGGTAGCACATCAGATTCTGGATCTGCTTGTCTAGGTTCGAGTCCTGGTAGGGCTACAAAGTCTTTGTGATTTTACGATTGCAAAGGCTTTTTTATTTATATATCTCATTTCGCCCCGGGTTAACTTATCGTCTGATTTGTATCCGTACATTGGAAAGATTTTATAAATTTGTTTTTTAAGATATCCTGCGTCAGGAAATAAATTTTTATAAATGAAAAAATTATTGCCTTTTATTCTGTTTGCCTGCGCAGCCATGACGGCTGCGGCGCAGAATGTTACTCCGCAAATGTTGCAACAGGCTAAGTCCATGGGTGTTTCGGATGCCCAATTAAACCAGGCTCTCAATCAAAAGAATGCACCTTCGCAAACATTAAACATTCCGGCCGATTCGACTTTAGGGGATAGGACGGGTTTGCGCACGGTCAAGGAGCAATTGCGGGCCCGCGGGGATTCTACAGTAAAGGTTGATTTGGAGAACACGGTTTTTGGGAGTGAGATATTCGGTTCTCAGCGGCTTTCCTTCGAACCAAATTTCAATATGCCTACTCCGGAAAATTATATTCTTTCTGCCGGAGACCAGCTCCTGATAGAATTATGGGGCAATTCTGAGGCTTCTTACTCCCGTACGATAACTCCGGACGGGGTGATCAGCCTTCCTTCGGTGGGCATAATATTCCTTAGCGGGAAAACCATATCCGAAGCTATAAAAATCATAGAAGCAAAACTGAGTTCCGTTTATTCGGAAATCGAGACAGGAGGTGTCCATGTACGGGTTTCTTTGGGGCAGATACGCAGTATCCGGGTGAATATCGCCGGCGAGGCCGTAGCTCCGGGAACTTATACGCTGCCATCGCTTGCTACGCTGTTCAATGCGATGTATATGGCCGGAGGAGTGAACGATATAGGCTCTTTGCGGGATATACGGGTGTACCGGAACAATAAGCAAATCGCGGCCCTGGACGTTTATGAGTATATTATAAATGGGAAGTACGAATCCAATATAACTTTGGAGGATAACGACATGGTGGTGGTCAATCCCTATAGAAACCACATAAAAATAGCGGGTAAAGTAAAGCGGAACCGAATATTCGAGCTCAAAGACGGGGAAACGCTGGGAGACCTTATCCGATATGCCGGGGACTTCACAGGGGATGCCTATACGGAAAATGTAGCGGTGAACCGGAAATCCGGACGCTTTTATCAGATATATACGGTAGAGGAAAAAGATTTTTCGTCCTTTGCCATGAAAGACGGAGATGCTGTAGCGGTGGATTCGGTGCTCAATATGTATGATAACCGGATTTCTGTGCTGGGTGCTGTATGGCGTCCGGGAAATTACCAGCTTTCCGATCAGGTGAATACTGTGAAATCCCTTGTCGAAAAGGCGGAAGGCCTTAGGGATGATGCTTTTTTCGAAAGAGCTATACTCCGCCGGCAAAAGCAGGATTATACCGGAAAAATGATCTCTTTGGACATCAGTGCTATTCTTTCGGGTTCAGCAGATGATGTGACGTTGGAAAACGGGGACGTATTGTACATCCCCTATAAGAATTCCCTGAGAGAAAAATATTATGTAACCGTCAGGGGAGAGGTCAACGGATTGAAAAAAGAGGAAGCCGAAAATTTGCTTGCTAAAAATATAGATTCTGTTAAAGCCGGGAAATCATATTCTTCAGACGATCAGGATACGCATAAGGATGGGTATAAACTGGACTATTCGGAAGGGATGTCTGTACAGGATGCTATCCTGTTGGCCGGAGGATTTAAAGAGTCGGCTTCACAAGTATTGATAAATGTGGTACGGCGGGTGAAGGATCCCCTGTCTACCTCCTACCAGGATACCCCGGCCGAGGTTTTTGAAGTTGCATTGAACAACGGGCTTGCATTTGATGCAAAAGGGAATGATTTTCTGCTCCAGCCTTTTGACGAAGTGATCGTGCGCCGCTCTCCCGCCTTTGTTACCCAGGAATTCGTAGCTGTAAACGGGGAAGTCATTTTCCCGGGCGGTTACAATATGACTAAAAATATGCGCCTGACGGATTTGGTTGCCAAGTCTGGGGGATTTACACCTTATGCCTATGTGGAAGGGGCCCAACTGCGTCGTAAATTGTCTGAATCCGATTTGGCAAAGTTCGAAGCAAAAGCCCGAATGTTGGAAAATGCCGATGGAAAAGATTCCCTGAGTACGCAGATGCTTGAAATACCAAAATATTATGTGGTTGGCATCAATCTTCAGGCTGCGATGAAGGATAAAGGGGGAGCCCGGGACGTCATTCTGCAGGAGGGAGATGAACTGATGGTCCCTGTATATTCAAGTGTTGTGAAGATTAGTGGGGCGGTCGTTTATCCCAATGCCGTAACTTTTGAAAAGAACAAGAACCTTAAAAAATACGTACTCAATGCGGGCGGATATGCCCAGAATGCGAAGAGGAAGGCCTATGTGGTGTATGCGAATGGTCAGGTGGAAACGGTCCGCGGAGGTATATTCAAAAAATATCCGAAGATAAAACCTGGCTGCGAGATAATCGTTCCGATGAAGTCGGCAAAAAAAGGCCTTACATTGCCTGAAATAATGAGCTTGACATCATCTACAACGTCTATTGCAGCACTCATTAATTCGATGATAAAATAAACCGAAAAAAGGGATGAGTGAAAATATCAAAGGTAAAGAAGCCAAAGAAGGAAATGATATTGATCTGATAGAGCTCGTTAAAAAAATATGGGCCGGCCGGCGTTTTATTATCAAATGGGTCGGCATATCGGCTGTCGCAGGGTTGGTTGTAGGATTCAGCATCCCTGCAGAATACAGTGTGTCCGTAAAGATGGTGGCTGAGGATAATACGAACAATCAGACTTCAGCGGGCATGTCCCAATTGATGAATTTGGCAGGCTTTGCCCCCAATCAGGCGGCCAATGGTTATGGTATCGGGGTTATGATGTATCCGGAAGTCGTTTCTACCATCCCATTTTTGGCGGATATGCGGAATATTAAAGTACAATCTCAAAAGGCAAATGCGCCGATTACATTGTATGAATATATTACCGAAGACCAGAAAACGGCTTGGTGGAATTATATTATTTCCGCTCCTTTTAAAGCTTTAGGATGGGTATTGTCTTTGTTTAAAGAAGATTCGGAGGAAGATGGCGGAGATACATTCAATATGTCTTATCTGACGAAAGAACAGATGGGATATATCGATGCCATGAGAGCCCGGATCAATATTGATTTGGATACTAAAAGCGCCGTTATTTCTGCCAATGTGACTATGCAGGACCCGGTAGTAACGGCCGTGGTAGCCGATTCCATGGTATCCAGGCTCAAGGAATATATAGTCCGTTACCGTACGGATAAAGCGCGGCAGGATATGGAATATTGCTCCCGTGCGTTCGAAGAATCGAAAGGCCAATATTTTGATGCACAGAGGCGTTATGCCGTTTTTGTAGACCAGAATAAGAACATTGTAAAAGAATCTGTAAAGATAGAGCAGGATCGCCTTCGTAATGAAATGCAGTTGGCCTACGGAGTATACAATGCAATGGCACAACAGTTGGAAACGGCTAAACTGAAAGTTCAGGAACAGACCCCGTGTGTTACGGTCATAGAACCTTCTTCAGTTCCATTAAAAAAATCGAAGCCCAGGAAGAAGATCATTTTATTCACTTTTGTTTTCTTAGGAGTATTGGGCTCAGTCGGCTATATTGTTGGGAAAGATATGCTCTCCGGTCAGAAAAGTTCGTCTATGCCTAAATAGACCTGTACGTCGCCGTGAGTGTTGAATCCCATGTCGGCACGGAAATACATACGTTGGCCCCGAAAAGGTTTGAAACGAACTCCGGCGCCATAAGTAAATTTGTCTATTTTCAATGCTTTCAATGGCGTATCGCCTACATTTGAAGTGCTGGCAAATGCCGATACCCCGAACCTCCCGAAATAATACCGGTATTCCGCCTGGAGCGACATCAGGTTTTTGTCGATGTAGCGCCCCGTTCCGTATCCCCGGCCGTATACCCCATTGGATAATAGGGCCATATCCTGGAATGGGACATCCCCTACGGATATCTGGGAGTAAAAATTCATGGCGATTATCTGGTCTTTGGCCACAGGCTGGTAATACCTTACATCGATAATGTATTTGGTATAGTCTTCCGTACTGCCCATGAATTTTCCGTTGAAATATCCCTCTATTTGTGTGTAAAACCCTTTCATCGGGACGAATTGATTGTCCCGGCTGTCGTACAGATAATGAAGGGAGAGTCCGGATATTTTTGCCCCCTTGCTGCCGGCTATATTGCTTTCTTCGAGCATGCCTCCCTCTACTGTATTGGATACTCCATAATCGTAGTAATGCCCTCCGATACCGATGTACACGTTCTTAAACCATCTCCAATAGGTGATCAGCCGGAACATTGTGGAGCTTTTGTCGTAGTCTTCCTTTTGGTCGTCGCTCGTATTGGCACCGATGGCACGGAAAGTGCTCGGATATCGGCCGAGGGAAAAACGTCCCCGGATAAGCAGGCGGTCGCTCATCAGGTAAAGGGTAGGGTTTATGGAGACCGAAAGGTTTCCTTTGAATGTGAAACTTCCGGAGAGGTCTACATAGGACTGGCGCTTGATGAACCCGGCCGGCCGCGGACTATAATCGTTGATATACATACGCGCCGTAAAACCGAGTCCAAACCCGTTGTTGTCGCTGTAAGAAAATTCCGGGAGGGCCAGAAAGGTAATCCTTCGTTTTTTGGCCGTGTCTATCTGGAAGAAACTGCCGACTGAATTGATGAAATTGGTAAACCCGGATAGGGAATCTCCCGTCTCCAAAAAGACAGGGGTCAGTTCCGAACAACCGAGGGAATCGGTCAGACAGAGATCGAATGCCGGGCCGGGCCGTTTTATGGAGTCAATTTTTTCCCGGATAGTCCGGGGGGGAGGATCGCCTTGCTGGAAGAGCAGGGCAGAGTGAGCCGGGCATAATTGTGCTGCGGCAAGAAAAATAAAGATCAATATGACGTTTCTTGGCAGCACTCGACAGGTAAATAGGTTTTTCGATTCAGCGCACTAAATTACTCAAAAGGAGGGTGAATAATAGTTATCGTTCGTTTTTCCGGAATATTTTTTCATTTCGGGCTTGATTTATATTTCTTTTTTGATTATATTTGATAAGAATGATGTATGATAATAAAAGGAAATGAAATGGCAAAACAAGTAAATAAAAGTAAAACGAATGATAAACTTTCAAAATCCCAGAAACAGGAAATCGCAAGAGCAGAAGCCAATATCGCGGAATTAAAAAGACAGATTACCGACAGCCTTGCCGGAATTAGCGTCTTGGCGCGGGGGTTGGTGGGATTCAACAGTGCGCTCGATCAGGCCGGCCGATTGATCATCGATCTGGCATCGGATGGTAAGGTATTGGTAAAAAGCCTGTCCACCATAGTAGGCGATTTAAAAAAATCCAAGATCACCTCTGCAGGCCAGGGAAGTGCGGACGGAGGTCGGGCCGCTGCGGCGGCTGCCGGAGATGCGGCTCAGGCAGGCTCTTCGATTGCAGGAGGAGCGGCGAAAGGGCTCGATCTGGGGAGTATATTTTCCGGAGTAGGGGCGGGCTTATCTATCGTTTCCGGGATATTCGGCATATTCAAGCGGCGCAAAGAAGAAGAGAAGAAGTACCGGCGGGAAATGGAGCAGGCGCTTAATGACCAGTTAACCGCCGAAGTGTCGTTGTCGATGGCTACCACCAAACGGTTGATCGACGAGCAATCCATCACCCGGGAGAAATACAAACAGATCGAAGCCGGCCTGAACAAATCGGCGGGAACCAAGCGGGGAGTATTATCCGATATCGACGAAGATATGGAGGATATGTACCGGAAGATGAACGGACGTTACAGTTCCCGGTACCGGCGGGGGGCGGAGAACTATTACAAGGCGCTGCTCGATCTGAAGAACCACAAGGATGATCTGGAATGGCTGCAGTCGATAGGCGATACCCCGCTAATCAACCGGAGCGACGATTCGTACGAAAAGTACAAAAGCCTTTACGAACGTCTGCTGAAAATCGCGGAACAGGAAAAGGAATGGAAAGACCAACAAAAACAACTGGCCGATGACGTGATCGATTCGTCCGCGCAGACATTGGCGGATTCCTGGGTAGACGCCTTCAAGAAGGGAGAGGAAGCTACGTGGGATTTTGCCAAGAATTTTGAGGACGTAATGCGCCAGGCCATCATCAACGGATTTTCGGACTCGGTGATCGCGGCACAGATAGACCCGATATTTAATAAATTCCGAAGCAAGATCATGGGATATCTTTCCGGCGACCTCGAACTGGATGAGGTCGTGACCCCGGACTTGGAAAAGGAGATAGAACAGACGGCCGAAAAGATCAAAAAATTGTCGCCTGAACTCAAAAATATCCTGGAAAAATTGGGCCTTGAAGTGGACAATTCGGGTTCGGAAACGATGTCGGCCGCAATAAAGGGAGTGAGCGAGGAAACCGCTTCGCTGGTAGCCGGGCAGATGAATGCGATTCGCACCAACCAGCTGAAATCGTTGGATCTGTTTGCCGAGAGTGTGGCCTCTCTGGGTCTGATAGAGGCCAATACCCGTTATAACCGTTATCTGGAAAGCATAGACCGCAGGCTTAGCCAGCTATCGTCTTCCGGCGGGTCGTTGCGCGCCGTCGGGCTTTCCTGAGGAAATTAAGAGACTTTTTTGTTTTTCAGCTTATTGTGTTTGTTGTTTAGGGTGGCGCGCCACACGGGTCTTTTCCGTGCGGCGCGTTTTTCTGAAAATTATCAATAAGCGCTGGGGTCGTCTTTCATATTTTGCTTGTCTATCTTATGGCGCCCCATGGAGTACCAGGTATAGGCGATGTAGCCGATGACGATCGGGATAAAGAGCGATACGTAGCTCATCACGGTCAGTGTATAGCGTCCGGACGAGCTGTTCTGTATCGTCAGCCCGTTCTGGATGTATTGCCCGGTAGCGGGATAGTAAACCGTATTGTTCAGTCCGACGGTGAGCAGAAGAGCGAACACGACCAGTACGACACCCGCCCCCGAATAGTAAAAACCGCGTTTGATGGTCGTATAGCCCGAAAGGATGATTCCCGTCAGAGTGAGGCCTACTCCGAAAAGGAGCAGAGCCAGTACCAACGGCATCTGTATCAGGTTGTGGAGATATTTAAAACTTTCGGTATAGATCAGTCCTTCACTGTCGTAAGCATATCCGATGCGCAATAGGACGTTGAGCAGGAAGAACACGAAGAAAAGCAGGAAGAAAGGTGCCTCGTGCCGCACGGTCTTGGCCGTGCGGGCGATGATCTCCGGGGAATCTATATTACCTTTGATGAACATAGCCCCCAGGATACGGGTCAGAAATACGAGAGCTACGCCCAAGGAAAGATTGATGTACGTCGTGTAGTTGCTCAGGTCGAAGGCGAGTTCCAGGCCTCCGAACCCACCCATCCACTGGGGGGTCAATATACCGCTGGTCGGATCGGAATTGAGCACGAACTGACTTCCGGTGAAGAACGAAGCGACCGCCACGCCCAAAAAGAGGGGGGCACCGATACCGTTTATGAGTAGGAAATTCTGGTAGGTACGCTGGCCGAGCAGGTTGCCGGCTTTCGTGCGGAACTCGTACGATACGGCCTGGATAACGAAGAAGAACAGGATGATCATCCATACCCAGTATGCCCCGCCGAAACTCGTGGCATAGAACAGGGGGAACGACGCGAAGAACGCCCCGCCGAATACTACGAGGGTCGTGAACGTGAGTTCCCATTTATGTCCCAGGGCATTGACGATCATGGTGCGTTCCATGTCGGTCTTTCCGGCCTGGTATATCAGTGTCTGTCCGCCCTGCACGAACATCAGGGCGACCAAAAGCCCTCCCAGCAGGGATATCAGGACCCACCAGTACTGCTGGAGGGCGAGTAAGGAATAGGTTTCAAACATGGTTGTATCTTTTTAGTTCCGGGGAATCCCCGTTTTGATTCAGTTCGATTATTTGGCGTTTTTGGCAGGTGCGCCGGGTGCATTGTCCGCCGGCGGGGTCATGCCTTTTTTGATCTGCGAGATCATGATCTTCACCTCGGCGATCAGCAGCACGGTAAACGTGCAGGCGAATATCCAGAAGGTAGTCTGCACCGAGGATGCTTTCACGTCGGATACGGCGCCCATGGTAGGCATCAGACTTTCGATGATCCAGGGTTGGCGGCCGACTTCGGCTACCACCCATCCGGCCATCGAGCAGACGTATACCAACGGAATGGCAGCGATGGCGGCGTAGAAGAACCAACGCTTGCCCTCCAGGCGTTTTTTGTAGGACAAGTACAGGGCTACGGCGAAAAGGAGCAGGAACAGGCAGCCCAGCCCGACCATCGCGCGGAACGAATAGAAGATCAGCGGAACGTTCGGCACCAGATGCTGGGCGTTGCTCTGCATGATCTCCGGGTTCTTGTTGTAGAAATACCCGTATCCGAAATAACTGAAGTAATCCTCCTGCCATTGCGGGTCGGCAAATTTTTCGAGGGCCAAGTGGTATTCCAGCGAGCCTTTCTCCATGTCTTTCAGGTCGGAAAGCGCTTTTTGGGCCACGGCTCCGCGTTCCATCTTTTCGTAGGCGGACATGATGCCGTGTTCCGGGTTGCCTTCTATCAGGTCGTTCACGCCCGGCACGAAAGTGTGGAATTTATGATCGGAGAGCAAGGACAGCATCCCGGGAACCTTGATGCCTTTTACGTCGATGCCTTTATAGCCTTTTTCCTTGTCGATACTTACATAGCCTATGACCGTCAGCGGGGCTTCTTTCTGCCCGTATACCAGTCCTTCGGCGGCGGCGAGTTTCATTGGCTGTATCTCGAATATCCGTCGGCCGGAACCGTCGCCCGTCCAAATACTCAGTACGATGCCGATAAGTCCGAATATCGCGCCGATACGCAGGCTCTTGGCCGCGTATTCCACGTTTTTCTTTTTCAGCAGCAGCCAGGAACTTACCCCCACCACGAACACCCCGGCTGTTACGTACCCGGAGAGGACGGTATGGAAGAACTTATTGATGGCCGTGGGCGAGAAGAGGATCGCCCAGAAGTCGTACATCTCGTTGCGGGCCGTTTCCGGATTGAAAACCATTCCTACGGGGTCTTGCATCCAGGCGTTGGCCACCAGGATCCACAGGGCGGACAGATTGGCCCCGACAGCTACCAGCCAGGCGGAGGTCAGGTGCAGCCCCTTACCCACACGGTTCCAGCCGAAGAACAGCACGGCGATGAACGTACTCTCCAAGAAGAAGGCCATAATGCCCTCCACAGCCAGCGGAGCGCCGAAAATATCGCCCACAAACCAGGAATAGGCCGACCAGTTGGTGCCGAATTCGAATTCGAGGATCAGCCCGGTGGCCACGCCTACGGCGAAATTGATTCCGAAGAGTTTGAGCCAGAATTTGGTGATGGTCTTCCATTTTTCGGCGCCCGTGCGGTAGTAGATGGTGGCCATGATGGCGATGATCCAGGTCAGGCCAAGGGTCAGCGGGACGAATATCCAATGGTAGAGGGCCGTGAGCGCGAATTGGGCGCGCGACCAGTCGACAAGGGTGAAATCGATATGTTCCATATGACTTAGATGGTAGTAGTTTTTAATTCACAGCCGTTATTTTTTGCCCGTAAGGGCCTGTATGACGTATTCCGTTTTTTGCTCCTGCGTGTCGAAGTTGGCCGACATATAGTTCTCGAAGAAAAAGACCTTCAGTACCACGAACATGATGACCAGTTTGACGATGACGATCGTCCAGAGCAGTTTGCCCAACCGCCCCATCCGGGCGAACCCGTCCCGGTAAAAATAGTAGACATTCCGGATGGCTTGCATAGTTTGAGGTCGGTTTTATAGGGTGTACGATTACAAATGATAAAATTAGTAAAAAATCGGTACGATGTAAATATCCCCGCGTTTTATTTTATTTTTCGCGGGCTGACGGGTATAATTTCGGCTTCTTGTCCCTAACTAAATGCGGTAAAAAGCGCGCGGGGGAGCCGAACGGCTCCCCCGCGCACGCCTGCCAAAGATAGGGACGTGTCAGGATTTTACCACGGACAGGGAGTCCCCCGTGTCCTCGAGCTCGAACAGGCGCGCATGGGGCGTATCGCCACTGTTGGGGTAGTGGAATACCAGCATCAGCCGCCCGTCGAAAGTGGTGAAAAGCATTCCGTGACCGCCGTTGCCGGAGAACAGGGGCTCGGCGTCCTGTGTCCACGGGCCGGCCAGTTTTCCGGATTCCGACCGGGCGGTGGCGATATTGTAGCCGTCCTTTCCGAAACTCGACCAGATCATCAGCAGTTCCCCGTCCTTTGTGCAGTACAGGTAGCAGCCATCGGTCACGTAGCAGCCCGGATAGGGGAACAACTCCGTCGGTTCGGCGGGTACCCATGCGGCTTCGCTGGCCCGGAACAGGGTCTGGGGCGTTCCTGCCGTCGCCGACAGATCGGCATTTAGCTGTACGTACTCCATCGTGCCGTCGCCTACCTGCACCCATTCGCGGCAGAATACCATATACGGTACTCCGTCCTCCTCCCAAAGCGTGCCGTCAAGCGCCATCCAGTCCGCCGGGGTGCGGGCATCCGCTCCCGAAGCTATAAACGGCCCTTCGGGGTTGTCGGCGACGAATATTTGGGTGCCCCGCATCATCAGGGCCGGGAGAGTTGTGTCTTTTTGTACCCCGAGCGGTTTCTGGTTGTTGTGCAGGGTGGCGAAAAGGTAGTATTTTCCTTGGTAGGCGTGTACTTCCGGCGCCCAGACCCCTTGGTGGGGGTTGGCCCAGGAATCCTCGGGAATTTCGAATACCAAGTAGGGCCCTTCCCAAGTTTTCAGGTTTTTGCTTTTGTAGGCCTTCACTCCGGCCCATCCGCGGGGGCGTTCCTCTTTATTGGTGGCCGCATAAAGGTAGTAGGTGCTGGTAACGGAATCGGCCAGGATGCAAGGGTCGCGTATGGCGATTTCTTCCAATGTATACTCCGATACCGGGAGTGCCGGAAGGGCTTCGGGGTAGGATTTTCCGGGATTTTTACAGCCGAGGGCCAGAACGACCAGGATAAGGGGTAATAAGAACTGCTTCATAGGGTTTCGTATAGGTTTTTAAAGGCTTTTCTTCCGAAGAGAAAAGGGAAAAAACAAATATACGTTTTTCATCGGGGCGCCCGCACAAGATAAAGATTATTTAAAACCGCGATAGAGAAAGTATGCGTCCAAAAACGTATTTTTGTAAATTACAATCTAAAGGAAATACACTTTCTGTATATGGCACAAACCTCCAGTAAAGGGCTAACCTCCGCACAGGCCGAGGAAAGCCGCCGTAAACACGGCGCCAATATCGTCACTCCGGCCAAACGGGATTCCGTCTGGAAACTGCTCTTGGAAAAGTTCAAGGACCCCATCATCGAGATACTGCTGGTAGCGGCGTTGCTGTCGTTCCTGATCGCGGCCACGTCCGGGGAGTACATTGAAACGATAGGTATCCTGGTAGCGATCCTTTTGGCAACATGTGTGGGCTTTTTCTTCGAGTGGGATGCGGGCAAGAAATTCGACGTGCTCAACCAGGTAAACGACGACGTGCCGGTAAAAGTATACCGGGACGGTGCTGTGCACGAAATACCCCGTAAGGATGTCGTCGTGGGCGATGTGGTCATTCTGGCTCAGGGGGACGAGATCCCGGCCGACGGCCGGCTGACGGAAGCCGTATCGCTGCAGGTGAACGAATCTGCCCTGACCGGGGAACCGGTGATCGATAAAACGACCGATGAAGCCGGTTTCGAGGCCGATGCGACGTACCCGTCCAATATGGTCATGCGCGGCACCACGGTGGTGGACGGCCGGGGAGAAATGATCGTTACGGCGGTGGGGGATGCGACGGATTTCGGGAATGTGGCCCGCGAATCGACAGCGAAAAGCGAGGAAAAGACCCCGCTCAACCGGCAATTGGAAGGGCTGGCCAAGTTCATCAGTGCGATGGGCTTCGCTTTTGCCATCCTGATATTCGTTTTATTGTTCGTACGCGATACGTTATTGGGTATCCCGGACTTCGGCTCGCTCCAGTCCATTTCCCTGTGGGTTATCGTTGGCGCTTTCCTGATCTTCGGGACCAAAGTATGGGTGAAGATCATTTATGACGTGGCGGCTATTTTCCGTAAAGACGCCGAACAGCCCCGCTGGATAAAGCGGAGCAAATGGTGGGTATGGGGTCTTTTGGCCGCGGGCGTCGTGGCCGTGTTTATCGGTGTGGAGTTCGCCTTGGGCATCGATCCGGCCGATGAAGCCAATTGGGTGCCGATGGGCGTGCTGGCCGAGATACTCGGTTACCTGATGGTGGCTGTCACGTTGATCGTGGTGGTGGTGCCGGAAGGGCTTCCGATGAGCGTTACCCTGTCGCTGGCGCTGAGTATGCGCCGGATGCTCAAATCCCATAACCTGGTGCGCAAGATGCACGCCTGCGAGACGATGGGCGCTATTACGGTTATTTGTACGGACAAGACGGGTACGCTCACCCAAAACAGGATGCAAGTCTACCAGACCGATTTCTATGGGCTGAGGGACGGTGCGGTGTTGGCCGACGACGATATATCCTATCTGGTAAAGGTGGGCATGGCGGCCAATTCGACCGCATTTTTGGAAACGGCCGACAGCGATAAAGTACATGCGATCGGCAACCCGACCGAAGGAGCTTTGCTATTGTGGCTCCGCGCCCAGGATCAGGATTACCAGCAGATAAGGGACGAGGTGGAAACGGTATCGCAGCTCACTTTCTCCACCGAACGAAAATATATGGCTACGCTCGTGCGGGATCCGGAAGGACGCTACCTATTGTTCGTCAAAGGGGCGCCGGAGATTGTGTTCTCGAAATCCCTTCAGGTAGCCACCCGGGAGGGACTGGAGAATGCCGTTTCGCAGGAATCAGGCCTGCGGGAAACCCTTACCGGATATCAGAACCAGGCGATGCGTACCCTTGGGTTCGCCTACCGGGAGGTGGAAGAGAAAGATATCCGCGAGTCCCTGGAAAAACTGGCCGGGGAAGGCCTCGTGTTCCTCGGGATCACGGCCATTTCCGACCCAGTGCGCCCGGACGTGGGAGAAGCCATTTCCGAATGCCTCCATGCGGGGGTCGCCGTGAAGATCGTCACGGGCGATACGCCGGCTACGGCGCGGGAGATAGCCCGGCAGATAGGACTGTGGAACCCGGAGGAAGATACGCAGCAAAACATCATCACCGGGCCCGAATTCGCCGCCCTTTCCGATGAAGAGGCCTACGATAGGGTAAAAGACCTGAAAATCATGGCGCGCGCCCGGCCGATGGATAAACAGCGGCTGGTGCAGTTGCTCCAAAAACGCGGCGAAGTAGTGGCCGTTACCGGCGACGGGACGAACGACGCCCCGGCACTTAACTTTGCGCATGTGGGACTGTCGATGGGTACGGGCACTTCGGTGGCCAAAGAGGCCAGCGATATCACGATCCTCGACGATTCGTTCACTTCGATATCGACGGCAGTGATGTGGGGCCGTTCGCTCTATAAAAATATCCAGCGTTTCATCGTGTTCCAATTGACGATCAATTTGGTGGCGCTGGTCGTGGTCTTTCTCGGCTCGGCCCTGGGCGGGGAAGCCCCGCTGAGCGTAACACAGATGCTTTGGGTCAATTTGATCATGGATACCCTGGCCGCCGGTGCGCTGGCTTCGCTGCCGCCGGACAGAAGCGTGATGAAGGAACGCCCGAGGGATGCCTCCGCCTTCATTATCACCAAAGGGATGAAACACGCCATTTTCCTCACCGGAGGACTTTCCGCGGCGGCGCTTCTGGCGGTGCTCGGCTGGTTCTACTATACGGGCAGCGTCCTGACCCCGACGGAACTATCGATGTTCTTCACGCTGTTCGTGATGATGCAGGTTTGGAACCTTCTCAATGTAAGGGCGTTCTCGTCGGGCCATTCGGCCTTCTACCACCTGGGCCGCAGTCGGGCGTTCGTGCTTATCCTGTTGGCCATTATCGTGGGACAGGTGCTGATCGTCACCTTCGGGGGCGAAGCGTTCAGTGTGGTGCCGCTCACCGGACAGCAGTGGATATGGGTGGTAGCCGGTTCGTCGGCCGTGTTGTGGGTCGGAGAACTGATCCGCCTGTTCACCCGCGGGAACGTGACGCACAAGGCCGAATATGTAAAACATTGAACGGATAAGACAGTAGTGCAATGAAGCTGATATTTTTGGGAACGGGTACTTCGCAAGGGGTGCCGATGATAGGGAGTAAAAGCCCGGTGTCGCATTCGACGGACCCCCGGGACAACCGCCTGCGTACCTCGGCAGCCGTGGTGACCGACAGCGGCCATATCATTTTGCTGGACTGCGGGCCGGATTTCCGGTACCAGATGCTTCGGGCCGGGTTGTCCGACCTGGACGGGATACTGTTCACCCACGCCCATGCCGACCATACCGCCGGACTGGACGATGTGCGGCCTATCTGTTATTTCCGCAGCCATGACATCGATATCTATGCCAAAGAGGACGTGATAGAGTCGCTCCATGCCCGGTTCGCCTATGTATTCGCCCAGGGAGCTGCCCGGTATCCCGGTGCGCCCGACGTAGCCGAACACGTCATTACCGACGAACCGTTCTACGTGCGCGATATAAAAGTAACTCCCATACCGGCCAGCCATGGATGGATCGGGGTGACCGGATACCGCATCGGCAATATGGCGTATCTGACGGACGTGAAGACCATGTACGAGAGCTCGTATAAGTTGCTCGAAGGCCTCGACGTGCTGGTGCTTAACTGCCTGCGGCACAGCGACCCGCACCCTACGCATATGATACTGCCCGAATCGCTGAAAGTGGTGCGGCGGATCGCTCCGAA
Source organism: uncultured Flavobacteriales bacterium (assembly GCA_938023515.1). Classification (GTDB taxonomy): domain Bacteria; phylum Bacteroidota; class Bacteroidia; order Flavobacteriales; family UBA1820; genus Merdimorpha. The sequence continues at coordinate 18,725 of CALJDR010000098.1, read as the reverse complement.
GAAAGCCTATTTCACGCATATCAGCGAGGCGATGGGCTTTGCCGCCGAAGCGGAAAAACTACTGCCCGAAGGGGTGCATCTGGCTTACGATACGCTCGAGATCGAATTATAATCACCCAAAACCCATTTTATTTTGAGAGAAAGAATAAAACTGACCGAAGAACAAGCGCTGGCCCGCATGAATGCGATATGTCCGGGCACGCTGATGGAAGCGCTCGGCATCCGCTATACCGGTGTAGGAGAAAATACGATCACCTGTACGATGGAGGTTACTCCCCTGCATTCGCGCACGGAAGGCCTGCTGCACGGGGGCGCTACGCTCGCCTTGATAGAGACCGCCGGAAGTTCCGGCTCCTACCTTTTCATGGATCCCGAAACGGAGATCGTGATGGGGATAGATGTGTCGGTCTCCCATATAAGTCCCGGCAAATTGGGCGACACGCTTACTGCCATCGCTACGGCGGCCCATGTGGGCCGTACGACCCAGGTTTGGCAGGTCGAGGTCCGGGCGCAGGACGGGCGACTGGTCTCGGTCGGGAAAGTGACCAACGTAATACTACCCAAGAATCGGGAAAAACGATAAAATATGGCTCAGAAGAAAGACTTTACGGCGATCATGGAGGCCCTGGGAAAGGGAAATTTCCCTTTTGCGGTGTACCGTACCCCGGGCGAGAATGAAGTGAGGATCGTAATAGACTACGATCCGAAATTAAGTGTAGTTACGGACGCCGGGAAAGACCGGGGTTTCGTGTTCGCGCCGTTTGCTTCGGACAGCGTACCGGCCGTATTGCTGCGCCCGGCGGCTGTGACACGTATTCCGGTTTCGGATTTGCCCTATGTGCGCACGGATGAAGATGCAATATTCGATTATGGGGACGAGATATCCTTGAAACAACACTATACGGCTTTGGTCGAAAAGGCGTTGGATGCTTTGAGTGAGGGTGTGCTGAAAAAAATAGTTACTTCCCGCTGTGTGAAAATACCGTATGTCCATATCAACGTGGCCGGGTTGTTCGCTGCTATGTGTGCGAAATATCCGGAATCGTTTGTTTACTATTTCTCACACCCGCAGGTAGGGCAATGGGCCGGAGCGACACCGGAATTGCTTTTGCTGCGCCGGGGAAAAGAAGTCCATACGATGTCGCTGGCCGGCACGATGCCGTACCAGGGCGAGCAGATGTACCGCTGGGACACGAAGAACGTGGAGGAGCAGGCAATCGTGAGCGTATTTGTCAAAGATGCGCTGGAACGCAGCGGGGTCGCCACGGTGAGCGTCTCGAAGCCGGCAAACCAGGTGGCTGGCCCTGTAGTACACTTGTGCAGCCATATAAACGGCCAAGCCCCCAAGGATGTCGATATGAACGTATTGCTCAAGAATTTAGCACCCACTCCGGCCTTATGCGGATATCCCCGCAAGGAGGCGATGGAGTTCATCCGGCGTTACGAGGGCTACTCGCGGGAGTTTTACGGCGGGTATCTGGGTGAACTGAATATGGCGGGTGAGGATTCCGCTGAACTCTACGTAAATATCCGCTGTCTGCAAGTGGCTAAGGAGGATGCTATCCTGTATGCCGGAGGAGGTGTCGTGACCGGCAGCGATCCGGAAAGCGAATGGGAAGAGACTTCCCGCAAACTTTCGGCGGTCGGGTCGGTGCTCGGCGGCTTTATCACAATACGCTAATACAAAATACTATCGAAACTATGAATACGAAACCGTTCGAAGAGGTGATGGATCGCTTCCGTGCTTTACAGATAGATGAACCGCTGGATATGATCGTCGCCATAGCCGACGGAGGCATCCTGCCTGCCGGTATCCTGTGCCGTAAATTGGGCCTTCCGGTGTATCTGCTGAAACTCAACCTGCGGGACGAGTGCCAGAACAAACTTTACGACCGGCCTAAATTGCTTCACGAGATCGATTTTGATTTCCGGGGAAAAAAGATACTCTTGGTGGAAGACCGGATAAAGACGGGTACGACGATCAATTTTGCCAAAGAATTGCTCGCTCAGGCGGCCGTGGTACGTACTTTCGCGGTGAACGGAACGGCCGATTATTGTCTGTATGACGAGCCTTGTTTTCGTTTTCCGTGGATTTTATAGAGATTGCCTGAATCCTGGGATACAGCTGTTTTTCAGAGGCCGGAGGGAATGCGGGAAATATTTTTTTTAATTGTGTTAAAAACGGAATCCGATAATTTTTTTTAACAATAATATTTCTTCTTATATGGAAATATGAATATATTTGCAAGTGAGAATGGCAATTAGCCTTATGAAAAGGCTTTTAAAATACCGATAACAAACACAATTAACACTCATATTTAACTAAAAATTCGTTTTCGATATGAAAAAGTTACTCGATCAGATCAAAGGGCAGATTGACGGTTTTGTCAAGGATGCCGAGGCTAACGTAGTAAAAGGCAACAAGGCCGCCGGAACCCGCGCCCGCAAGGCATCTCTGGAGCTCACCAAATTGTTCAAGGAATTCCGCAAACAATCTATCGACGCTGCCAAGAAATAACTTTTCAGAAGTTGCATAAAAAACCGGGAAAATTTACGAATCTTCCCGGTTTTTTATTGAATGCCAGTCTGGCTTTTATCTTTTTGCCTTTGTGCGCAGATCAAACAGGTCGTAGCTCAGGGTGAGGGTTCCGCGCATCTGCAGCATCTTGTAATCGAAATACTTGTTGTCGGATTTGAAGATGTCTTTCAGTCCGCAGGTTACTCGCAACCCGATGTCGAAACGGGTGAAGAGGGTCTTTTCGTAACCCACCAGCAGGCCCGCATCCCATTTGCCTACCGAGGAAGAGAAGTTCATATGGATTGGGGCATCCGGAGTGACGGAGTTCCGGTATTCGTCCGGTTCGTTGCCCACATATCCCTTAGTGGCTGTCACTTTGAACTTGCTGTTCAGATAATAGGCCCCATACACACCGAAGAGCACCTTGTGACTTCCCCCGGAGGTAAAGGCATATTTGGCGTAGAGGGGTACTTCGATCATATTGAATCCCATGCTCATCTCCGCCGTTCCCGAATAGTACTGGATCTTCTTTTCTCCCTGATCGTTTCCTTCAAAACGCTGGTTCTCCACCCGTGCGTCGGCATCGAGGGCGACTCGCTTGTAGGTTACTTCCGCGCCCAAAGCCCATTTTTCACCTTTCAGGGGGATCGTTACTTTCGCCCCGAGGGAGATGGACAATTGTGGGTAAGGGTTGAACTTGTCGGGAATATGTTTGAATGGGAACGGTACGGCCCCGCCGATATCCGTGCCGGTCTGTACGCCCAGCGCTATACGGCGCTTGAGTATGACGGTGTCCTTTTTCTCGGGTTCCGAGTTCTTGCCGCCGTCTGCAGCCCACAGAATGGGGCATGCGAGCAGGGCTATTAAGAGGAAGTATATCTTGGTTTTCATCTTATCTTGGTATTCGGTGCGGTAATCAGTAATTGAGTCTAACGTCGTCTATCAGCAGGGTGCTGCCGGGGGCCCCTTCAAAATAATCGCCACGCACACTTGAAGTGAATACGATGGCAATGTAATTGGGGTCGATAGTTGTATTCGTGTAGGTTACGTCGATAGTTACCTCGATCCATCCGTTAGTGTCGTCGATACTCAATTGCCCGCTTCCCAAAACTGTGATGCCCGGAGCGGCTTCCTTGTGGTATTCCATCTCGCCGGAGCCGGAATAGTTGAGCAGTTGGATCCAGGCTTCGCCTTTGTCTTTGCCCGGGAGGTTGACAAATGCGTTGTTTTCCACTTTCTGCAGTTGGTCTCCGGCTTTGTAGTTCATGCGGAACGTCATGGATTTAGGCCGTTTGATGAAATGCGAGCCGAAGAATGTCATCTGCCGCGGGTTTTCCAGGTTGACATTGGTCGAGAAATTTCCGGTGAATGTCGTGCCGGCTGCAATGGTGCGGTATACGAAGTCGACTTTCTTGGTCACCATCTGTGCACACAGGCCATTGGGGCCGTCCAGCGGATGAGTTCCCTGCACGAAATAGTTGTTGGCCGTGCACCAGTAGTTATTTCCTTCGATGGAAGTAGGGTTGATATTTATTTTGTTGCTCCCTACATTGATCCACTGTTCGAAATCGCTGTTAGGTATCTGGTAGAGGTCTTCCAGGTAACCTCCGCCGCCTGTAGCATTGTCGGTCAGCGATATGGTATAAGTATTTACCAACCCGCTTTCGGCAATAAGCACGAATTTATACGATTCGCCGTAGTTGAATTCCAGTGGGCTCATAAAATCCCACTCTATGCTTTCGTCCTTGGCCGGGATGAAGAATATCTTCTTTGCGTTCGAGTATTTCACGTCGACCAGCATGGATACCGGGTAATCGCTGTTGGTGGCGTCGGTATTGATAATGATCTTGTTTCCGTTGGGATTGTCGGGGGTAAGGACCAGGTCTACGCTTTCCACGGTCACATTGCCGGGTGCCACTCCGGTCACGATGAAACTGTCGAGGGTTGTTTCGTCGTTCAGGTCGTCGACCCTGTCACAGGAAAGGACCGAGGCGCACAGGGCGGCGCATAGGACGGTAATCTTATTGAACTTCGACATATGTTTTTTTATGTTAGTAAAACGCCACAAATGTATAAATTAACGGAATAGTCGGCGTGGTTTTTTTATATTTTATGTGTTAAAGGATGAAAAAACGGCCCAATAAGGCTGTTTAAACGGGGTTATTAATGAAATTTTGGCAATTTCAGGCCTTTCCCGCTTTCAGAGGGTGTTTTCTTGCACATATCGCTCATAGTTCGGATATCTTTTCGGCTTTCGGACATTAGGGTTAGCACATCCCCTTTTTCGATGACGGTCGATCCGTTGGGGGCAAAGTACTTGCGGTTCCGGTAGATCAGGATGATCATTACCGAATGGGGAATGTCCAGATCGACGATTTTTTTCCCCATGATAAAGGAATCTTCTTCCACGTTCACGTCCACCAGTTCGCTTTTGAAACTCTCAGACGTCTCATAGTCCAACGGATGCTGCCGGGCGTCGCTGGCCGGCAGGTTGAGCCCCAGAAGCCGCGCCATGAACGGCAGCGATGTCCCCTGAATAAGTACCGAGGAGATCGAGATGAAGAACACGATATTGAAGATCGTATTGGCGTGGGGTACACCGGCTACCAGGGCATAGGAAGCGAAGACGATCGGTACGGCCCCGCGGAGTCCGCCCCAGGAGATGAATATCTTGTCCTTGACCGAGAACTTGGAAAAAGCCATCAGGACAAAGATCACCAACGGGCGTGCCACCAGGATCATAAAGAAAGAGATGACCAGTCCAATGCCTATTACCGGGACAATCTTCGAGGGGTAGACGAGCAGTCCCAGCATAAGGAACATCACGACCTGCATCAGCCAGGCCAGTCCGTCGTTGAACTGCATCAGGCTACGTTTGTGCACGAAATTCCCGTTGCCCAGGATGACGGCCGAGATATAGACGGCCAAAAAGCCATTGCCCCCTATCAGGTCGGTGGCCGAGAATGTGAGCAATGTCGTCGCCATGACCAATACGGGGTAAAGCCCTTCCGTATCCAGTTTGATCCGGTTGATCAGCCAGAGGGTGGCTTTTCCGAAGGCCCAGCCGGCCACGGTGCCCAACGTGATGGATTTTATCAGCAAAAAGGCCATGCTTCCAAAGGAAGTGGAAGGCTCCTGGATGAGGTAGATGAACGTCGTGGTCATGATGTAGGCCATCGGGTCGTTGGATCCGCTCTCCAACTCCAGCAGGGGGCGCAGGTTGTGTTTGAGCCCCATTTTCCGGCTTCGGAACACCCCGAATACCGCCGCCGCGTCGGTGGACGATACGATAGAACCTATCAGCAGGGATACCAGCAGTGAAAAGTCGGTTACCAGGTATACGAACCCGCCGACCACGAATACCGTCAGCAGCACGCCCAGGGTGGACAGGATGACGCCTTCCCACAGGATGGGGCGGATGGTGGAAAATTTAGTTTCCAGTCCGCCGGAAAACATGATAAATATCAGGGCGATATTTCCGATGAACTGGGCGAAACGGTAATCGTCGAATTCGATGCCTCCGATGCCTTCGGAGCCGGCCAGCATACCGGTTATCAGGAAAAGGATGAGGGACGGCATGCCGAATTTGTAAGAGGTCTTGCTCAAGATGATGCTGGTGAGCAATAAAAGTGCGGCGAGGAAAATAAAATGCGTCATCCGTGTTTGGGTATAAAATTTACGTTTTCAGATGGCCTTTCTGTTTCTGAAGGCTGAAATATTTCTGCAGTTTGACAAACGGGTTGTTTTCGCGGTTTTTGTTGAGTATCACCAGGAATACGGCGCATATCACCAATACGAACCCCAGCACCGAGCGGGAGCTGAATCCTTCGCCCAGACAGAGGATGCCTACTACCATGGCGGTAAGCGGTTCGGCCGATCCCAGGATAGACGTCACTACGGGCCCGGCATTCTTTACGGCCTTGAGCAGTGCGATATTGGGAATCACGGTGGACAGGATTGCCACACCCGCGATCATCTTCCACTCGTATGCCGTGTTCAGTGGTTGGAGCCCGCCTTCGGCCAGGGTCGTCAGGGCGAACAGGAAAGACCCGATGACGAATATATAGAACATCATGGGGATACTCTGTACCGCATTGACCGACGAACGGTTCACGATGATCAGGTACGAGGCATACCAGAAGACCGTCGATCCCGCCCAAATGACGCCCCGCATATCCAGCGAACCGTCCGGCGACCAGCATAACAGCGCTACGCCGGCTACGGCCATGAACATAGCCGTGAAGATGGTCTTTGACCGCCGCTCCTTGAACACGAATATCATGATGGCAGTCACGATGACCGGGTATATGAAATGGATAGTCGTGGCCACCCCGCTGGGGATATACATGTAAGAATGCACCAGACCGGTGCCGGACGCCACGTACATGGCGGCTAACAGTATCAGGATAAAGAATTGTCGGCGGGTAATACGAAGGTTTATCCGTTTTATGAGCACGAATATCGTCAGGATAACGGCTGCGAACACGAAACGGTAAAACAGTAAAGAGGATACCGGCAGCCCGGCTCCCATTAAGGGTATCGAAAAAAAAGGGAGGAACCCGAATGTTACCGCTGCAAACAGACCGAAGAATATGCCTTTTGCATTGTCGGTTTTCAGGGGGTTCTTGTACATGGGTTGCGGGAACTGATTTGGAGGCTTGTGCCGGCACAAATTTACGGTAAAATGTGGAAAGTTTTGCCCCGGATACCTTAGAATTTATGCCGGGGATGAAAACAGGCGCCTTTACAGCGTAATAGGTATGTATTTTTTTTATAAATTGCAACTTCTTACCGGCAGCCCCGGTCGTTGAAAAATTAAGAGGCAATATGTTTATAGTCAAGTGGGTAGTAAAAGCGGTCAACATCCTGTGCGCAATAGCGCTGGCGGTCGCGTTCATCTGCCCGCATTTTTCGCCCCAGACGCTGCCTTATATTTCGACGGTAGGATTTGTAGTGCCGTTTCTGATCATCGTCAATATTTTCTTCGTAATACTCTGGGCCATACGGCTGAATATATTCGTTCTCTATTCGGTTTTCGCGTTGTTGGTGGGGATGGGCCAGCTCGGCCATTTTTTCGCGGTAGGTTCTTCCAGCAAGCCGGACAGTGTCGATACGCTCCGTATCGTCAGTTACAATGTGCATGGTTTCAGCTATAAGAAAAGCAAAGGCGGCGATCCGGCTGAAAAGATATATCGGGAAATCGTAAAATATGCGCCCGATATCGTATGCTTCCAGGAATATGCTCCCCGGAAGATAAATCTTCCCGGATTGAAGTATTCGTATGTGCAGAACCACGGTTGGTTCGGGGATGCCATTTTTTCCCGGTACCCCATTGTGGGGCAGGGGACGCTGAATTTCCAGCGGACACAGAACAACGCCATTTATGCCGATATCCTGCTCCCGGACAAGAAAATCATACGAGTGTATAGTGTGCACTTGCAGTCGCTCGGCATTACGGCCGATGAGGTGAACGAATTGGCTTCTCTCTCGTCGGATAAATTGAAGAGCCGGGCCAAAGGCCTTTTATGGCGCATAAATTCCGGGTTCGTTCGCCAACAAGCCCAAGTAGAAGCTGTCCGGGCCAGTATGGACCGATCGCCGTATCCCTGTATCGTAACGGGGGATTTCAATAATACGCCGTTCTCCTATTCTTTCCTGAAAATATACGGAGACAATATGCAGGACGCTTTTTCAAAGGCCGGATTCGGTTTCGGAAAGACTTTCCGGGAGATAAAGCTGTATCCGCTGCGCATCGATTTTATCCTTTCGGACAAGGAAGCGTTCAAGGTGAACCGCTTTTCCACCATTCACAGCGATGCCAGCGACCATAACGGGATCACGGCTTTGCTGTCGCTGAAGGACGCAAAAGAAAAACAAAAGGAAGAACAATAACTATAATATGGAAAAAGACAACAACAACGGATCGCAGATCAGTGAGATAGAACAGCAAATACGCAGGGACTTCAAACCCCATACGTGGAACGAGATAAAGACTAACGATTCGTGGACTATTTTCAAGGTGATGAGCGAGTTCGTCAGCGGATTCGACATCATGGCCCGTATCGGGCCGTGCGTGTCCATTTTCGGTTCGGCGCGGATCAAGCCCGGCACGAAATATTACAAGTTGGCCGAACAGGTTGCTTATAAATTGACAGGCATGGGTTTCGGAGTCATTACCGGCGGAGGTCCCGGCATTATGGAAGCGGCCAACAAAGGGGCTTATTTCGGCGGCGGTACTTCGTGCGGGATGAATATCGAACTGCCCCACGAACAAAATTCCAATCCGTTCATCGACAAGGACAAGAATGTGTATTTCAGTCATTTCTTTGTCCGCAAGGTGATGTTTGTCAAGTATGCCCAGGCATTCGTGGTAATGCCCGGAGGTTTCGGCACGCTGGACGAACTGTTCGAAGCGCTCACCCTGATACAGACCCGTAAATCGGCCATGTACCCCATCGTAATGGTAGGCACGGAATATTGGCAGGGTTTGCTTGATTGGATCAAGGAACGCCTGGTGGCCGATGGAATGGCCTCCCCGGACGACCTCCACCTGATAAAACTGGTCGATACTCCGGACGAGGTTATCGAGGCGATCAGCGAATTCTATGACAAGAAATCCTTCTCGCCCAATTTTTAGTCGACAGATTAAATACCAAAAGATTATGCGGAAAATAATAGCACTATTCGTCCTGTCGCTTTTTTCGGCAGCTGCACTCCAGGCCCAGACGGTCCCGGCAAACCCTGTACGTTATATTGATGTGACGGGTAATTCGGAAATAGAGGTCGAGCCCGATGAGATCATTCTTTCTCTACAGATAAAGGAATATTGGGAGGAAGAATTTGCCCGCAAGGCCAAGCCTGAAGACTATAAGACGAAAGTTCCGTTGGATCGCATCGAAAAAGATCTGATCGCTGCCCTGATCCGTTCGGGTGTGAAGAAGGAAAATATTTCCGTGCAGGGCGTCGGCGATTTCTGGCGGGAGCAGGGCAAGGATTTTCTGGTGGGCAAGCACTTCCAGGTGCGGGTGTACGATTTTGGAACGGTCAATGAGATCATCCGTAATGTGGATACGCGCGGGATTCGTTCTATGAATATCGACGACCTGAAAAACAAGGATATCGCCCAATACAGGGAAAAAGGCAAGATCGAAGCCCTGAAAGCGGCCCGGTACAAAGCCGGTTATTTACTGGAAGCTTTGGGAAAGAAAGTAGGTGAAGTGATAGCCGTGGAAGAACCCGTCGAAGACGGACTTTATGGGACACCGCGGTACAATCATAGCAATGTGGTAGTCACAGAATCAATTTCCTTCGACACGGTCGGCAAGGGTATCGCCGAAGTGGTCAAGATCAAGCTCAGCTACCAGATGCGGGCCCGCTTCCTGATCGCCGACTAAATCGGATGGCCTGGTTGGACAGAAGCGACAAAAAACAGAATAATAAACCAAAAACAGGGCTTAGGCCCCGATTTATGCAGAATAAAGTCCTTATACTCGATTTCGGTTCGCAGTACACCCAGCTGATCGCACGCCGCGTGCGCGAACTCAACATTTATTGTGAAATACACCCGTTCAACAAATTGCCGGACGTATCCGGTTACGGGGCGGTCATCCTGAGTGGGAGCCCTTATTCGGTGCGCCAGCCGGATGCTCCCCAGATAGACCTTTCAGGAATACGCGGAAAAATGCCGCTGCTGGGCGTATGTTACGGGGCGCAGTATATGGCGCAAAAATACGGCGGGGAAGTCATGCCCAGCCAGGTGCGGGAATACGGCCGTGCCAATATCGTCCAGATCGATGCGGCCGATCCGCTACTGAAAGACATTCCGGTAGAGACGCAGGTGTGGATGAGCCACGGGGATACGATAAAGAGCCTCCCTTCGGGCTTTCGCATTATCGCTTCTACGACTGATGTGCCCGTAGCGGCCTATCATGTGGCCGGCGAGGATACGTACGGTATCCAGTTCCACCCCGAGGTGTACCATTCCGAACACGGTATGCAGTTGCTCCGCAATTTTCTGGTCGGGGTAGCGGGATTGAAACAGGACTGGACGCCGGATTCTTTTGTGGAAAGCACGGTGCAGGCACTCAAAAAGACCGTAGGCGAAGACCGGGTCGTGCTGGGGCTCTCCGGCGGCGTGGATTCTACCGTGGCGGGCGTACTGCTGTCCAAGGCGATAGGCGATAACCTCACCTGTATTTTCGTCAATAACGGCCTTCTTCGCAAGAACGAGTTCGACAACGTGTTGGCTCAGTATAAGCATATGGGGCTGAATATAATAGGTGTCGATGCGTCGGAGCGCTTTTATAAGGCCCTTGCCGGAGTGACCGATCCCGAAAAGAAGCGCAAAGCCATTGGAGCTGCTTTCATTGAGGTGTTTGATGCCGAAGCCGCCAAGATAAAGGATGCCAAATGGCTGGCACAGGGGACGATCTATCCCGACGTGATAGAATCCTGCTCCGTGAAAGGCCCGTCGGCCACCATCAAGAGCCACCACAATGTAGGGGGCCTGCCCGATTATATGAAACTGAAAGTGGTCGAACCGCTCCGTACCCTGTTCAAAGACGAAGTCCGTCGGGTAGGGGCTACCTTGGGAATTTCCGACGAACTCCTCTCCCGCCACCCGTTCCCCGGGCCGGGACTGGCCATCCGGATACTGGGCGACATCACCCCGGAAAAGGTACAGATCCTTCAGGAAGTGGACGATATCTTTATTTCGTCCCTGCGCCAGTGGGACCTCTACAAAAAGGTATGGCAGGCCGGAGCGATCCTGCTGCCGATCCAGTCGGTAGGGGTGATGGGCGACGAGCGTACCTATGAACGGGTAGTGGCCCTGCGCGCGGTCGGTTCTACCGATGGGATGACGGCCGACTGGTCGCACCTCCCCTACGAATTCCTGGCCAAGGTATCCAACGATATCATCAACAAGGTGAAAGGGGTGAACCGCGTGGTGTACGACATCAGTTCCAAACCGCCGGCCACCATCGAATGGGAATAATACGTGTTGTGTGAATTAAGGTATGGCAAGAGGTATGGTTTCCGGGACAGGACTGGAACAGTTGCCTCTGTAATGGCAGATAATTAAAAAGAGACAAAGAAATATATAGCGAGATATGCCTGCATTTTTCAAAAGAGCCATAGCCGTTCTGATCTTGGCGGCGTTTTCCCTGCCGGCAAATGCCCAGGCGGTGGAAACGTACCGGGCAAAAAAAAGCGACACGATGCAGACCATCGCCGACCGGTTCGGTATGACGGTGGACGAGCTTTTGGAATACAATAAAGAGTATAAAGGCCGTGAGGTAAAAGCACGAGACATTCTGGTGGTGCCGTCCAAAAAAGAGCGGAAAGAACGCGAACGGCAGAAAGAACTGGCGGCCCAGAATCCGCAGCCCGCCGTACCCGAACCTCCCAAGCCGGTCGAGTTCACCACTCATGTCGTGGCCCCGAAGGAAACGGTATACGGCATCTCCCGCCAGTGGGGGATTACCCAGGATATGCTCAAAGAATACAATCCGGAACTCAAGACCTCCGTGCTTAAAATAGGGATGGAGCTGCGGATACCGGTGGTGAGCGTGGAAGATAAAGTGCTGGAGCCGACGCAAAACCAGACCCAAGCTCAAATTCAAACACAGGGGCGCTCCCAGGCTCTTACGCCTTCCGGACAGGTAACGAACCGGCCGAACAGGCAGGAGCAGTTCCGGCCGGAGAACCGTCCGCAGGGGCAGGAAAAGCCCCGGGATACTGTTCAAGCCTCTTCGTGGATGGTTGGGGTTGATACGGTACGGCATGATGTGCCGGCTGCTGCCCCGGCGGCCGAACAACTCGATGTCAAACGTTTCCTGAAAGTGGACGTCATGCTTCCTTTTTATCTGGACAGGGCCGATTCGCTGATCGGGGCCCCGCCGGCCAAACGGCTGGCGGATTCCCAGGTGGCGCTGAGTTTTTATATGGGTGTCAAAATGGCCCTCGATTCACTGGCCGGACAGGGATTGGTAGCCGACGTGCGGGTGTTCGATACCCGGCGGGATACGGCGGCGGTAGACAGCCTGATGCGGGTAAACGATTTTTCGCAGACCGATGTAATTATCGGCCCGTTGTTTGCCGAGATCGTGGAACGCGTGGCCCGGAACCTGGACGGGAAAAAAGCGATCGTCGTATCGCCGTTCTCCACCAAACACAATGTGGTGGGGTCTTCCAATATTCTCCAGGTGTCCGCTTCGGCCGAAGACCTTCAGGATGCGATGCTCCGTTATATGAAGGACAATATGGCTTCGCCGCAGCATATCGTTATCGTGGCTTCGTCCACCCAGCAGGGGGGGCAAATAGAAAAAATAAAGAAAGCATTGTCTTCCATCGCCGGTTCTGCCGGCATTGCGGTACTTGATACGGACTTGGGGGAGAATGCTCGCCGTTTGGGGGAAATGATCAAACAGGGGGTTCCTATGTCCTTGGTAGTGCCGGCCCTTACCTCGTCCACGACCGTGGAAGTGCTTCAGGCTGTGGAACAATCCAACCGGCTGGATGAAGTGGACGTGTATGGTTTTGAAGCCGATACCCGCGCCAAGAAGCTCATGGAGGATACCCAGGGGCAGGCGGCAGCGCGCACCCGTTTCATTTATGCCGAACGACATTTCGAGAATACGGGTAAGGCGCAGTATCATGATTTTGTCCGCAGTTTCCGCAAGCGCTACCGCGAAGTTCCGGGTACGTACTCCCTTTCCGGTTTCGATGTGACGTACGACCTGTTGACCCGTATGGCGGTAGAGCCCGACAATGAAAAAGCGATTACATCCCATCCCAGCGAACAGGTGGCCGACCGTTTCCGGTTCATCAAATACCTCGGGGGGGGATATATCAATACCGATGTGTATATCCTGATGCACGACGCCCGGCATGGTACGGTGTTGTTGTACTGAGGGGTTCCTGACAAATAAAAACTATGAACGCACTGAATTTCCTAACCACCCGGGATACGGTGTGGGCGCGGGAGAAGTTCCGCGTCTTCCTGCTCCTGTGGTTTGTGCTCAGCTATGTCCAAGGGGTCTTTTCCGGGCTCAACGAGGATGAGCCTTACTATTACATGTATGCCATGTTCCCGGCGTGGGGGTATTTCGACCATCCGCCTATGGTGGGGACTTTTGCCTTGCTGGGGATCAATATGTTTGGCAAGGTGCTGGGATTCCGCTTGTTTTCGGCCGTTTCTTCGACCTTGTTCCTGTATGCGGTATGGCGTATCATCGAGTTCAAGGACAAGTATAAATACGTCAATGTGTTCATCCTGCTCGCGCTGTCTATCCCAATGGTCAGCGTGTACGGATTTATTCTCGTGCCGGACGGCCCGCTGCTGTTCTTTGCATCGTTGTTCCTGCTGGCCTACCGGTGGTTTTTGAAAAGCGAAAACGGACTCAAAGCGGTGCTGCTCGGAGTTTTGGCGGCGGCGATGCTGTACAGCAAATATCACGGGGTGCTCGTGTTGTTCTTTGTGGTACTGGCCAACCTGAAGCTTCTGCGAAATAAGTATTTTTATGTTGCCCTCGTTACGGCTCTCATACTGTTCATTCCGCATATCGTATGGCAGGTGGAAAACGGATTTCCTTCGCTTTCTTATCATTTATATGAACGCACGGCCACCAAAGCCTATAAATTTCAGTACACTTGGGAATATCCGCTCAACCAACTGGCTGTGTTCGGCCCATTCCTGTTCCCGGTCATGATAGCGGCCGTGGTGAAAGGCGGAAAGATAAAGACCCCGCTGGCCCGTACGATGCGGTTCCTGTTCTGGGGCTTCCTGATATTTTTCTTCTTTATGACGTTCAAAGGACATGTAGAACCGCACTGGACGGTGGTGGCCATCATCCCTGCCATTTATTTCACGTTCCATTACGTGCTGCGCAGCGAAGGTAAGGCCCGCTATTTTGTCGTCGCTTCGCTCGTGTCGGCGGTCCTGCTATTCGTGATACGCATTGCGTTTTTCATCCCTTCGCTCGATACGCCGTACCATCACCAGAAAGAATGGGCGGCCGGTATCCATGAAGTAGCCGGCGATGCGCCTGTCCTGTTTCGCGACAGTTACCAGAAAGCCTCGATGTATGCGTATTATACCAATGAGCCGTCGTTCAGCGCCCGAACGCCCGGCGGGCGGCGCAATCAATACGATATATTCCCTATCAAAGACCAGATACTCGGCCAGCGGGTGTTGTATCTGGACGGGGAAAGCGATGAGGTGATCATCCGTGTCGGTAAGAAAGAACTGCGCGGCCGCTGGATAGACCGGTACGCACCGGACAGTATTACCGTAAAGCTTTCCGTAAAGCCATGATAGAGGTCTCCCGCGCCGCAGGGGAAAGCTCGCCGCTGTTTTTCGTACTGCTGGCCGGGTTTGCATTCGTCGTGTTGCTGGAATATATGTATCCCGAACTCTTCCGACGGGATACGCGCCATTTGTTCTATTTTTCCGGACTCAATTCCGAACAGCGTAATACGCGTACCTATACGGCTTATCAGGTATTGAGCGTGGTCCTGTTCGCGTTCACATTTTCGGTATTTTTTTCGACGTACCTATGCGAAAACTATCTCGGGAAGGGCTTTTCAATGCCGTTCATGGCTTTGGTATTTGCTGTAGCGTTAGCTTATCTTTTTTTCAGGTATTTGACGGATACATTTCTGGCTTGGTTGTTCGATATGCGGGCCTTTGCCCAGGCCGCTATTGAAAAGGGAGTGGCGATGCGGCTGGCTTTCGGGGTGTATGGGTTGGCCGTATTTTTTTTGTGTACCTATTCGGGATTTTCTGCCGACCGTTTTGGCGATAATTTACTGTTGTGGGGCTTTGTTTTCTATATTGTGGTATACCTGGCCGTGATGGTTGAATATTTACTGAGAAATGCAGGTTATTTTTTCTATTTTATTCTTTATCTTTGCATCGTTGAAATTTGCCCAGTTCTCATTGCCTGGAATATACTGAAACAGGCATTGGCCTGAACAAAAAACTCACTCGCCCCGCCCGGCGGCGCAATTCTAACAGAAAATGAAGGTAAAAACTATACTCGTTTCCCAGCAGGAGCCTAAAGCGGAAGGTTCGCCTTATGTCGAATTGGAACAGAAATTCGGAGTCAAGGTAGACTTCATGCCTTTTTCCCGGGTGGAAGGGGTGGATGCGTCAGCCGTCCGGAAGCAAAAGATCGATCTGAAGAATTATACGGCACTTATCCTCAATAGTAAAAATGCGGTGGACCATTATTTTCGTATTGCGGATGAAATGCGCTTCAAGGTTCCCGATACCATGAAATATTTCTGTCAGACGGAAACGATAGCCTACTATCTTCAAAAATATGTAGTATACCGTAAACGCAAGATATATATCGGGGGCAAGGTTTTTGAGGACGTAGTTAAGCTGATCAAAAAACACCGCACAGAAACTTTCCTGATGCCTACTTCCGACAGTTTACGTCCGGAGATTCCGGCCACACTCGATGAAACAGGGATAAAATGGGACCGTGCCGTCCTGTATAACAATGTATATTCGGATCTTTCTTCTTTGAAAGATAAAAAATACGATATTCTGGCTTTCTTTACGCCTGCGGCCTTGAAATCGATGTTTCATAATTTTCCCGATTTTAAACAAGAGGATACTCGTATTGCCACGTTCGGGGTTTCTACGTTCAAAGAAGCGGAATCCTGCGGCCTTACGGTAGATATCAAAGCCCCGTCTCCGGAGGTGCCGTCGATGGCAATGGCCCTCCAGGAATACATTAAAGTAGCGAACAAATAAAACCGTATACTAAAATATACCAAGTCCGGCTGTCCAAGGATGGCCGGTTTTTTTTGTTCCGGTCGTATCGGGGAAAATCTTACCTTTGCCTATAATCGAAGAAAGTCATGCTGCTTATTTACGAAGATATGTCGCTTGGCGGGATACTCGAAGAGAACGTCTCGCTGATTCCTTTATTGGGTCGTTTCGGTATTCCCCTGGGTATGGCCGACAAAACGGTCGGAACGGTCTGTGCCGAGCATGTAATCGATACCGGTTTTTTCCTGACGGTACTCAATACCTTTCTGAACGAGGATTATTTTCCCGAAAAGAAATTCGCTGCGTTTCATGTCGAACAAATTATCGATTATCTGCGTAAGACCAATCAGTATTACCGCAATTATCAGTTACCCAATATAGAACGCCATCTGAAGGGTTTTGTCGCTTCTGCCGCCGGCCAAAATCCATCTCTGATGATGGTCGCGAATATTTTCTCCCGGGCACGGAATCTACTGCTGGAACGTATCGAACGGGATGAATGCTCGTTTTTTCCGTATGTCTCCGGACTTTGTGCCGGCCATTCCCAAATTTCCGACCGGCAGTCGATCCGGCAGGAAGATGATACCCAGGATAGCGGATGGGAGCTACTCCATGATATAAAGAGCGTGATGATCCGCCATTTGACGGGGGATTACGACCGGAACCTCTGCTATGCTGTTCTGTTTGCTGTGTCGGCTCTCGAACGGGATGTGAAACAGCACGACCGTATCCGTTACCGTATTCTGGAGCCGGCTGTAGCGGCGATGGAGAAAGCTGAAAAACGGGGATAACGATGCGAAACACCCGAAGAATAGCGGTTATTTCCCAGGATACTTTGCGGGCGACAGGTCTTCAGAATATGCTGGTATCCTATTTTTCGCCGGTGGAGACGGATCTGTTCCCTGTGGAAGAACTGGAAAACGGGCTTCCAGGCGGTTATGACCATTATTTTATCGATGAAGGATTGACGGATTTGTACGGCCTTATGCTTTCGGGTGTAAAAGTAATGCACCTTTCTGCGGGGCAGCAGGGTTGCGGTACGTGTCGTCTTGACGTATTTGCCAGTGTGCAGGAGATATTAGGCGCTATTGAGGCCTTCTTTTCGGACGGCTGCGAAGATCAGGAGCGTAGTAAAGTGTTGACCGATCGCGAAATACAGGTGCTTCGCCAAATCGCCTCCGGTGCGATAAACAAAGAGATCGCCGACCGTTTGTCCATCAGTTTCAATACCGTCCTCACGCACCGAAAGAATATTACGGCCAAAACAGGAATCAAGACCGTATCCGGCCTTACTTTCTACGCGATCATCAACGGATACGTTTCCCCGTCCGATATCGAGTTCTAATTACGGACTTTCAGCCCGAGGATCTTTTCCGAAAAAGAGAAAATGGTTTTTTCGACCGAAGGGATATCTTTTGAAACGATCCCACAGGCCATTGGGTGCACTCCTACCTCCGGCAATTCCACATACACATTCTCGCGGGCCGAAGTGCCCAGCTCGGATACCATCTTCCGGATCTCGCTTACCCGTACAGTCCCGTCCTGATGTTCTTTGTCCTTGTAATAGGACAGGGTAAGGCTCGGTGCAGTTATCTTTTCAAAAGTTTTCCGGTTCATTGTGGCATCGACCAATACCTGCAACTGTACGGTGGATTCCAGCCGGGCCCCTTCGCTCCAAGCCTCCGGGTGGTAGGAATCCGGGTTTATCGGCATATACTTGCCTCCCATCACCAACCGGGCGATCTGCAATCCCCACGGGCCGTCCAGGAGTTTTACCCCGAAGTCGGCCGGCAGGATGTTGGGGGAAATATTGATAAGGGCCGTGACTTTTTCCGGATAAGTAGCTGCCAGGTACAGGGCGAGCGTCCCGCCGGTGGACGTACTCATTATGATGACTCTATCGCCCAGCTTTTCGGCGATAGCTAAGGCGTTCTTTGCGCTTTCCCACAGGCATTCGGCGGTCATATCCAATAGCGGCTCTTTCGCGTCCAGCCCGTGTGCGCACAGGCGGGGAGCGTACAGGTTGCATCCGTACCGGGCGGCAAAGTCGGTGGTTACCGGTTCGCCTTCGAGCCGCGATGCGCTGTACCCGTGCAGGTACAACAGGACATATTCCGTGCGGGCTATCGTATCGGCGTGCCAGAAAATGCGGGCCTCATTGTCTTTCTTTACGTTCCCGAGCTTCTGTTCCGCCGTATTTATGCTGTCCTGAAGCGCAATTAAGGAAGAGGGTACGGTAGGAAAAGCGGTGGACAGGGCGGGTTTTTCGGGGCGCGGGCCAGTCAGGTAAAGAATGGTCAGGAGAATGACAATCGTACCCGCGACAGAGAGTATCCGGTGTTTTTTTGTTTTCATAGCAGGTATGGTTTATTTGGCGTTTTCCGTTTCGAAGGCGGTGTCTACCGCCAGTGTCTTCAGGGGCTG
>CALJDR010000097.1 GCA_938023515.1 uncultured Flavobacteriales bacterium | reverse complement strand
GAGATGACGTCGAGTCTCGTGGGCTCGGAGATGTGTATAAGAGACAGTTCCCGGAGGATCTTTCAATTCGACAATGGACGCTTTATACCAAAAGCGCGGGACTATCCGGTACATCCAGGTAAGACATGAAGAAGTCGGCGCGATCGCAGCGGCGGTAGATGCAAAGATCACCGGCAAGATCGGCGTATGTTTCGGATCGGCAGGTCCGGGTGCGACCCACCTGTTCAACGGCCTGTACGATGCCCAAATGGACCATGCCCCTGTCCTGGCCCTCATCGGCCAAGTCTCCTCGAAAGCGATGAACTGGGATTCATTCCAGGAACTGAACGAGAACCCGATGTTCGCAGACGTGAGCGTGTACAACCGGACGGTGATGACCCCGGAAAGCCTTCCTCATGTAGTAGACGAAGCAATCCGCCGGGCCTACGAGCACCAAGGGGTGGCCGTAGTGACAATACCCGTCGACTTCGGGTTCGTGGATATTCCCGACACCGAAGTCTCTACCGCCGGAAGCCACCGGAAAGGAGTCCCTATGCCCGACCCGAAAGACTTGCAGGAGGCTGTAAAGCTGATCGAAGCCGCTGAAAAACCGGTCCTGTACGTCGGCCAGGGCGCCCGCGGGGCCAAAGACGAGATCATCGCGATGTCCGAGCATTTTTCGATGCCGATCGTACTGTCCGTACTGGCTAAGGGTATTATTCCCGATCAAACCAAAAACTTTATGGGCATGGCAGGCCGTCTGTCCACCAAACCGGCCAACGAAGCACTCCGCGAAGCTGACTTGATCGCCTTTATCGGCAGCGACTTCCCTTTCGCCCGGTTCTTTTTCCCTAAAGAGGCAAAATTCATCCAAGTGGATATAGACTCTTCCAAACTGGGCCGCCGGCATAAAACGGACGTTGCCATCCTGGGCGACGCGAGAGAGGCATTGGCCCAGATGGTCAAAATGGGTAAAAAGAAAAAGACTTCGAAATTCCTGGAAGCCTGCCTGGAGAACCGCCGCAACTGGCTGAACTACCTGAAAAAGTTCGAAGACAGGGACGACGTACCGATGCGGGTGGAACCGGTGTTCAAGGAGATCAACCGGATCGCCGAAAAAGATGCCATCTTTATCACCGACGTGGGCAACAGCACGATCCATGCCGTTCGTCTGCTGGACATGAACGAAAATCAGCGCTTCACCACCTCGGGGCTGTTCGCCACGATGGGCTACGGCGTGCCGGGAGGTATCGCCGCCAAGTTGAGCTATCCCAACCGCCAAGTCTTTACCCTCAACGGGGACGGCGCCTTCGCGATGGTCATGCAGGACGTCATCACCCAGGTAAAATACGGCCTTCCGGTGATCAATATCGTCTTTTCGAACGATTCGCTGGGCTTTATCGACGCCGAACAGGAGGACACCAAGCAACCTAAGTTCGGAGTAGACCTGATGGGGGCCGACTACGCCAAAATCGGCGAAGCGATGGGCGCCAAAGGTTTTACCGTGACCAAACGGGAACAGCTCCGCGAAGTGTTCGACCAGGCCCAAAAGAGCCAGATACCGGTGGTGATCGACGTAAAGATCGAGAACAAACGTCCTTTCCCGGCCGAGGCCATGGTACTGGACGAAGAGTTATATGGCAAAGAGGCCGTCGAAGCATTCAAAAAACGCTACGAGGTAGAAAACATGCCGTTATTGAGAGTATTGATGAAATAAACAAAGAACCTAAAACCTAATTTACCATGTTAAAAACAGGAACCAAAGCGCCCGGATTCAAGCTGGATGCCAGCCCGGACGGACAGATATCCCTGGAGGGATTGAAAGGAAAAAAAGTGATACTGGCCTTTTACCCGGCCGACTGGAGCCCGGTATGCTCGGACCAGATGTCGCTGTACAACGTATCGCAGAAGTTGTTCGACAAGAGCAATGCCGTAGTTATCGGCATCTCGGTAGACGGAAAATGGAGCCACAAGGCTTTTGCCGAGGCCCGGAAATTTAAATTTCCCCTGTTAGCCGACTTCGAACCGAAAGGGGCCGTATCCAAAGCGTACGAAGCCTACGATGAAATCAACGGCCGGAGCAAACGGGCGCTGTACCATCGACGAGGACGGCATCATCCGCTGGAGTTACCTTTCCCCGGACGGGGTGAACCCCGGAGTGGACGGGATACTGGAAGCGCTGGACGAATTAACCAAAAACCAAAAGAAACCATGATACTCAAACCTGAAGTAAACGAAAAAGACCATATGCAGGGCAACCCGAAAGCCCCGGTAGAATTGGTGGAATACGGCGATTATCAGTGCCCTTACTGTGCAAAAGCCCATTACATGATACAGAAGCTCCAGAAAGGCATGGGCGACCGGATGAAATTCGTTTTCCGGAACTTTCCCCTGTACGATGCCCACCCCAATGCCCTGCATGCGGCTACCGCGGCCGAAGTAGCGGCCGACCAGGGAAAATTCTGGGAGATGCACGATATCCTCTTCGAAAACCAGGATCGCCTGGAAGACGACTACCTGATGAAATACGCCGGGAAAATCGGATTGGACGCCAAAAAGTTCGAGACGGATTTTTCCAATCCGAAATACGCCGAAAAGATTGAAGCCGACTTGGAAAGCGGCCTTCGCAGCGGAGTGAACGGGACGCCATCGTTCTATGTAAACGGAAAGAAATACACCGGCGAATATTCCGCCGAAGCGCTGATGGAGTACATGCAAGCGCTGTCGTAAACCGCATTATCTGCAAAAAAGCCCGGCATTCGCCGGGCTTTTTTGCAGATATACATCCATTTTATGATTTAAGGTTGCCCAATTTCATCATCGGCGCAAAGAAGAACGCCGCGATTCCTGCCAGGAATATCATCGTCCCGGCTATTACGAACGTATGGGTCATTCCAATGTTTTCCGCAATAAAACCGGTGCCGAGCAATCCTATCAAGGCCGGGAGAAGGCTCAGGCTGAAGAACAGTGAGAGTACCCGTCCTAATGCGGCAGGGTCGATATGCGTCTGTACCACGGCGATAAACGAAGAATTGTACACCGCGCCGATAACACCCGATACCCCCGTCAATATACAGAATACGACGAACATCCGGGGGGACAAAAATCCGGAAACAGCGAAACAAACCCCCAGGGAAATATACGTCAGGTTGATCAGCAGGACTTTATTGATCTTATAATTCTTCATGCCCATTACGGCCCCGCCGGCCAACGCACCGGCTCCCCACAACATTTCCACCAGGCTCATCTGGAATACGTCCCCGGAAAAATGCTGGAGGGTCATTAGGGGGAATAACACACTGACCTGCATCAGGAAGAACATCACCGTAATAGAGAAAAGGAACAGGGGGGCCATCCCTTTTTTCTGGTAAATCGCCCGCAGGCCGTCCTTGAAATCCTTCATCAGGCTCAGCCCGGATTCCGCTGCCTTTTCAGGATTGGGAATGGTAACAAACAGCAGCGACGTGCAGGCAATCACCGCTCCCGCCACGTCCAGCATCAATATCGCCCCCATATTGAGCATCCCCAGCAGCATAGCCCCCAAGGCAGGTCCGGCAATATTGCAGATCGATTGGATAACCTGGTTAATCCCGGCCACACGGGTAAGCTCCGACGCGGGGGCCAACAGCGGAACGGAAGCCTGCATAGCCGGCATATGAAAAGCCGAGCCTACCGACCGGCAGGCCAGAAGTACGTACACATACCCTATTTGAGCGATATCCAACCAGAACAATCCGGCCAGTATCAATGTACAGAAAGCGATGAAACTGTCCGCCAGTATCATCGTCCGTTTACGGTCCCAACGGTCGACATAGACTCCGGCGAATATACCTATCAACGTCTGTGGGAGCAGCGTCGCGATCGCGGCAAAAGCCAATGTTGTAGCGGACCCCGTTTCGATGCTCAACCAAAATATGACCGCATAACCCACCACGGTGCTGCTCAGTATCGAGAAGAACTGTCCCGTCCATATAATTGCAAATGTCTTTTTCCAATTTTCCATGACTCTCTTAAAATAAGATAAATGAACACCTGCCCTGCGGTTTGCAGAACAACATGAATAAAAACAATCAGTAAAATAATAAATAGAAGAGGGAAAAAAGTAATTTCCCCAGGGAGTTACCCCTTTATTTTAGAAGAAAGCAAGGAATTTCATAAATCCACAAGTATTTAGCCTGCTAATATAGTTTTTTTCCGGCATCCCCGATTCCTTCAAAAGAAAAATTAACCTTTTTAACAAATATGTTCATTTGCAGGAAATCAGGAGATATTCATTTATCCTTTGACAAACAGGGAAAACACGCCCCCTTACATAGATCCACCCTAAAAAAAGCCCTCCGAAAACCTCCGGGAAGCCTATTTTTCCTATATTTGCCTCACTACATGACTACTGATATTAACTCATTAACGACCAAACACCAATGGGCATAAAATTACGGCTCATCGTCATGAACTTCCTGCAATACGCCGTATGGGGAGCATGGCTTATTTCACTCGGGGCGTACCTGGGCGGCGGACTGCATTACAGCGGCGTAGAGATCGGCAGTTTCTTCGCTTCGATGGGTATCGCTTCGCTATTCATGCCCGCACTGATGGGTATCATCGCCGACCGTTGGGTCCCCGCGCAGAAACTGTTAGGCATATGCCATCTGGCGGCGGCCGCATTCATGCTGATAGCCGCGCAGCAGCATGAGTACGTGTGGCTCTATTCGATGATGCTGGCCAGCGTCATGTTCTATATGCCGACCATCTCCCTGTCCAATTCCGTAGCGTACTATTCGCTGGACAAGGTCGGGCTGGATACCGTAAAACATTTCCCGCCTATCCGCGTATGGGGTACCGTAGGCTTTATCTGCGCCATGATCCTGGTCGATGTCTTCGGCCTGACCAAATCCGCCGGACAGTTGTATATGGCCGCCGGCATCGGGATCGTCCTGGGCCTGTACTCCTTTACCCTGCCCCATTGCCCGGTGACGAAAAACCCTGAAAAGAAAGGCTGGGTGGATGCAATGGGCCTTCGCGCCTTTACGCTGTTCAAGGAACGGAAAATGGCGATATTCTTCATCTTTTCCATGCTGCTGGGCGTTTCCCTGCAGATCACCAACGCTTTTGCCAACGACTATCTGACCAACCATTTCGGGGGCATCGCGGCCTATCAGGGAACCTTCGGCGTGGAACACGCCAATATCCTGATATCCATCTCGCAGGCATCGGAGACTCTCTGTATCCTGCTGATCCCTTTCTTCCTCAAGCGGTTCGGCATCAAGACCGTGATGCTGATCAGTATGGCGGCCTGGGTGCTGCGCTTCGGCCTGCTCGGCACGGGCAATCCGGGGGACGGCGTATGGATGCTCATCCTCTCGATGTTGGTATACGGGGTCGCTTTCGACTTCTTCAATATATCCGGTTCGCTGTACGTGAACCAGCAGACCTCCCCTACCATACGCTCGAGCGCACAAGGGGTGTTCATGATCATGACCAACGGTTTCGGAGCTTTCTTCGGTTCGTATGCTGCCGGTAAAGTAGTCGACGTAGTAGGTTGGCCCGATTCGTGGTTCGTCTTCGCCGCCTATTCGCTGGTAGTGGGCGTCCTGTTCGCCTTCGTATTCAAGCACAAAAATCCGCCGGCCGGGCGTTTGAAACACGCCGCCGCGTAAAAATATCCCTCCCCGGGCCGGAATTTCGGCCCGGGGATTTTTATTCGTATCTTACCCCCTGAAAAAACTACCTACTGCTATGTCCGACAATGACCGCCGGGAATTTCTGAAAAAAATATCCGTCCTCGGGGCGGCTGCCGTCGCCGCCCCCGCCATAGGCTCCTGCTCCCCCCAAGATAAAGCCACTGCCGCCGCATCCCTTTCCGGGGATAACCCAGGCCTGCTGATACCGGCAGGGAATGCCCTGAAAATCACCGGGACGTTCCTCGATGAAATATCCCACGACATACCGCACCAGAACTGGGGTGAAAAAGAATGGGATGCCGATTTCGCCCACATGAAGGCGATCGGTATCGATACCGTCATCATGATCCGAAGCGGATACCGCAAATTCATCACCTATCCGTCGAAGTACCTGCTGTCCAAAGGATGTTACATGCCCTCGGTAGATACGCTGGATCTATTCCTGCGGCTGGCCGGGAAATACGGGATGAAATTCTGGTTCGGCCTGTACGATTCCGGGCAATACTGGGATACCGGCGATATGACCCCGGAGATCGAACACAACAAATACGTGATCGACGAGGTGTGGGAAAACTATGGACAAAAATACGACAGCTTCGGCGGCTGGTACATCAGCGGGGAGATCAGCCGCAAGACCAAAGGCGCCATCGATGCATTCCATGCGATGGGCAAACAGTGCAAGGATGTGTCCGGCGGCTTGCCGACCTTCATATCCCCGTGGATAGACGGGAAAAAAGCCGTGATGGGCGTCACGCAGGATCTCACCAAAGCAGATGCCGTATCCGTCGAGGAACACGAGCGGGAATGGAGCGAAATATTCGACGGGATCAAAGATGTGGTCGATGCATGTGCCTTCCAGGACGGCCATATCGATTACGACGAACTGGACGCGTTTTTCGAAGTAAACAAAAAAATGGCCGACAAATACGGTCTGGAGTGTTGGACCAATGCCGAAACATTCGACCGGGACATGCCCATCCGTTTTTTGCCGATCAAGTTCGACAAACTGCGAATGAAACTCGAAGCAGCCAAGCGGGCCGGATACTCCCGGGCTATCACGTTTGAATTCTCGCATTTTATGAGCCCGCAATCGGCTTATCCGCAGGCCGGGCATCTGTACGACCGTTACAAAGAATATTTTAGTATGGACTAAAACTTAAAGGCAAAAAAATCACCCTAAAAAAACCCCCGTTCTTTATTTTATAAGAACGGGGGTTTTAGTATCAATCATGAAAAAAGTGAAAGTCGCCGTAAAAAACCACGCCCGCAGGCGTGGCTTCCGTTTTTAGGAAATGGAAAAGTCCATCATTCATCCACCTCGCTGTCCCGGATATACCAGGGTTGAATGCTTATATCCGCACTGAGGTATCCATCCTCGCCGCCTGGTTTAGGCGTGAAGAAGATAAGTACATAATAGGCATCTTCCCTGTCCATATATTCCTGGAGCGGCATATAGGAGTGTTCCTGGAGCCGGAGCGCGTTGATATACGTGTTCAGCGGGATTTCCAGGGTCTGCCCCGAGGTTTTATGATCGATGTACAATGTATTCGTCTTCTCTGTGGAAAGCCTCATCGTATTGAGCTCGGCAATAGCGCCCGTCTCGGCATCGTTGGCCGTATAGTACGAATCGTACTTGATGGGCGCGGTCGCATCGTCCTGAATGATATTGTGGCAGTTGTAATGCCCGTTGGGACTGTGCATATAGACTCCGTAATTAGCGATGTCTATCGGGCTGCCGTCCAGATTCTGCATCACGATGCGGAACTTGTTGGTGTCCTTTATCAGTTCGATGGTCAGCACCTGGTTCCTTTGTGCACCGATCTTGGCTTTGAGCACACCATGCCACAACGGATGCAGTTCATCGCAGACGTATTTCTGCTGGAAGCCCTGCACCTGCACCATCAGGTCGTTCATCGTGGAAACCCCGGGAGTCATCGCCGGAGGGCAGATATACGACTGGTCGTACAGTCCGGACCAGGCCACGAAATTATAGGTCTTTTCTTCGAAAGGAAGGGGCAGCTGGATCTTGAAATCGTTCTCATACGAACCGCTGCGGTCTTGTACCACCTTGATAAACACTCCGTTCTCGTCGAAAATATAGAGGTCGATGATCGAAGCCTTTTTGGGGAAAAGGTCTACGTACTCCATATTGTAATCGTATACGAAACGGACATAGGCGTAGCAATCGTCATCGTCCGCCCCGTCCCTCACGCAGGAGGCGAGCAGGAATACGACGCTCAGGCACGCGTATCTTACATATCTGGTGATCTTGTCCATATATATTGCCATTTTACTTTTTATCGTTTTTGCAGTCCGCTCAATAATCGAACTGAAGGTTATACTCATCCCAAGGCACGACCCTTAACTCGGCTATAAGCCATCCTTCCAGGTCGTCCGGATCGGGATTCGGTTCTGGGTACACGGGGGATCCCGGGCCGCCAATGCTCTTTATCGTGATCTCATACACATTATTGCGTACGACTCCATAACGCCCGTACGACATGAACACCGGTTTTTGGGTGTCGTCGAAATGCCGCACCAGGACGATATAATAGGTACGTCCGTTCTTGTAGAAACTGAGCCCGTCTACCGAAAAGGGTTTATTGGTCTCCGCATCCGGGTTGGAAAAGTCGAATCCCTGCGCCTTTACCTTGCTAATAACGGCAGCCAGTCCGACGTATTCCTCGGGAATATTGTACGGGTAGTTCGCATAATCCGCCATTTGCCACGGAGAAATGGGCATATTGTTGTACAGATAGAAATGTGGGGCCGTATTCGCCCGACTGGGCGGCAGCCCGTTGGGCCAATAGCTGGCTGACATCACGATACGGGTGGTTACGTCCCGGCGCTGCTCGACGGCTTCCATCGTATTCTCGGTCACATAGACCGCAGAACCTATATCGTCCAGCGGATACCTGTCCACCTGGTCTTCCGTGATATAGGAGAACTGGCGGGGCAGCGAATTCCTGAGGTTTTCTTTTTCCTGGGCGGTAGCGCCGTTGTTCTCGCTGTACCCGGAAAAATTGGGGTCGACCGCATAGAAATTTTCCCGGTCGGTATCGAGGTACTGTTCCATAAGCCCGTCGGCCTTTTCGGCCGGTCGGCGGAGCCAGTAGGTATGTTTATTGATGATATCCACGTTCCACATGAATTCGTTCATGTAGGTTCCCCGGGGATACTCGACATAATCCGCCTTTACGACGATCTTGGCCAGCGAACGCTCCAGCGCGACAAATACAGGATGGGTCTGCGCCTCCAGTTCGGTATCCCAAAAATCGGAGTCCCTGCGGACCTCGACCAGACCTTGGTGGTTGGTCATCTGTATCTCGCCGTCGGGCCCGATGAGATCGGCGGGCGTCATATCGGGGAATACCCCCTGTATGCGGGATATATTCGCACCTTCGTTCGCCGCATTTTTTATCTCATCCGAAGGGTTGGCGATCACCAGCATATAATAGTCTCCACGTTTTGCCTCCCGGGCCTTGGAAACGAAGAACGTTTCGGTGGGGGTGGCAGGGTTTTCGGACACATCCGCCCCGTGGAAGGGAATGATGCGACCGTCTTCTGTATTAATGTTGGTGGCCTTCAGGTCCCAACAATACTCGGCCGTTTCGGAAGCCTTACCGTACAGTACGATCCGGATCGATTTGATCTTTTTCTCCGGGTCCTGATCGTCAGGCGTATCCCGGGTACCGGGGTTTGTCTCCCCTATTCGTATTTTCAACGATATCGACGCCGACTTGCCCGTATTCGGATTATCCGGGTCGGAATCGGAAACCCGATCCTTGGTACAGGATACAACCGCGGCGCACAAAAGTGCCCACAGGAAAAATCCGGATAGTATTTTAATTCGCGTCATATCTTACTCTCTCTTTTGTTGGGCGCGTGCGCCCTGAAATAAAAAAAGGGGAGACTTGCATTTAAAAACTTGCATGAAAAAAAGCGCAAGCCTCCCCCATAAAATCCTTATATCAGAATCATCATAACCTTATACAGGTTTACAAATCTTCCACTTGCTGGTCGCGGATGTACCAAGGCTGAATGTTGATATCAGCGGACAGCCAACCTTCTTCGCCATCGTCCGGTCCTTCCGGGTCAGGGATGTCGGTGCTTCCGGGGCCGGAAATACGGTTTACAGATACCTTGTACACGTTGTTACGTACGACACCGTAACGTCCGTAAGACATAGCGTCCGGTTTCTGCGCATCGTTGAAGTGGCGCAGCAGCACGTAGTAATAGCTGACACCGTTCTTGTAGAAGCTGATACCTTCTGCCGAGGTTACCGATTCGGTCGGTTCTGCGCCGGCGATCACACCGGTGTTGCTGGCTACGAAGTTGAATAAGCGCGGTCCGTTGGCATCGGCCTCGACGGCAGCCTGCAGGTCTTCATGTCCGGTCCACAGGTTGTTGTACAGCATGGTTTCTATCTGGGTGTGCTTGTAAGCCTTGCCTTGGAAGAAATAGTAGCTCTCGTTGGCCGTGAAAGTATCCGGAATGAAGTTACCCTTGAGCAGTACACGGGTGGTTACATCCTCCCACTGCTCGTCGGCAGCCATCGTGTTCTCGAGGGCGAACTCCCAGCTGGAAGCATCCATCGTGTTGGTGATATCGGCTTTGGCGATGCGGGTGAACTCGTCGTCCAGATTGGGGAACGGGCTGCCGCCGCCTTCGCGGATACGGTCGTTACTGAAGCCGTCGAAGTTGGGGTCTTCGGCATACAGGATACCGCGCGGGTCGTGGTAGATCTCCATCGCGCCGTCGGCCGTAATGGCCAGCTTACGCATCCAGAAAGACCTCTTGTTGGTGCCGTCCAGGCGCCAGGTAAAGGTCGAGAAGTCACCGGTACCGTTGACGAACATCGGCCATCCTCCTATCGTAACCTTAGCGGCGATACGGTCCAGAAGGACTTCCTTAGGCACACCGTTTTTCAGCGCGTCGGCAGGGGTTTCCTTGATATCATCCTTGCGTACTTCTACGTAACCGCGGGCATTGGTCATCATGCACCACTCCATATCGGTAAGTTTCGCCGTCTTGGAACCGAACAGGTCTTTCAGCGCATCCTGCGAAAAAGCGGCTGCCTTTTCAAACTCAGACATGTGCTGGGTCTTTTCGGTAATGGGCAGTACGTTCGGATGCGGATTAGCGATCACCAACATGAGGTAATCCTTTTTCACCACCTTCCTGGGCACCATGAAGAAGCGGACTTCCGTAGGATCGGCCGGAGCCGGGTCTGCATCGGCCACCTTGGCTACGTCGTAACCGTCGAAAGGCTTCAGGTCAACCCCGTTGTTGTCTATATTAGACGCGTCGAGGTCCCAACAGTAAGCCACCTTGCGGGTTGCCTGGTCGTAAAGCACCACGCGGAGCTGTCCTACGAACGATTCGGAAGGATCGCCCGGTTCGGTCTCGTTGATGGTATTACGGCCTGTTACTCCGCCGGTCAAACGGATGGTAAGGTATCCGGAAGGCCCGGTGGGGTCTCCGCCATCTCCGCCATCACCATTGTCGCCGGTGGTATCCTTGCTACAAGCTCCGATAGCGAGCCCTGCTCCAATCAAAAGGAACATGAGCATTTTACTAATTTTCTTGTTCATTGCTTAATAATAAATAGAGTTGTTGTTAATTGATTTTTCTTTCTTTACAAGTATTAATATTCAGGTTTTGATCTCTCTTCGATCTATTGTTGTTCCAGCCATTTGGACAGCTGTTCCATGTTGTGTCTGGCTGCCTGGTCTCCGCCTTGGGCCGCCTTTTTAAAGCACTCCATCGCGCTTTGGTAATCCTCCTTGTAGATATACGCTACACCGAGGTTGTTCCATGCCTGGGGCAGGTTCGTCTGTTCGAGCTGCTGCAAGCGTCCGATAGCCGTATCGAGAGCTCCTTTTTCGATCTCGGTCGCCGCTGTGTTCAGTTTGGCGATCGGTTCGTCGGGATACATGCGCACCGCGATATCGAACACTTCCTTGAACTCCTTGCTGTCCTTCTCGTAAGAATGGGCCACCAGGAACATCTCGTTCAGGCTCAGGTACTGAGGCTTGGTCTTGATGATCAGCTTGGCTTCATCCACATCGAACGCGCGGGCCACATACGTAATGGTGTAATCGTTGCGGCGAAGGGGCGGGTAGAAGTCCCTAAGCAGTACCCGGTATACCGAGCCGCCAGCCAGGGCCATCAATTGCTGTTTGCGCTGGACTACGTTTTCGATATCGATGATCTTCAGCACACGGTCGCGGTCCTGGACATTGGATTTGGACACTTCTCTTTTCAGGCCTTCCCAGTCCTCGCCCATTCCGGACACCCGGATAATGCGGGTATCGAAACCATGGCGCTGGCGCAGGTATTCCACGAACGAACGCGCCCGGTTTTCGGAAAGGATTTGGTTGCTGCGGAAGTTGCCTTCGGGCGAAGCGTATCCAACCACCGAGAACTGCGTGATGACCAAATTGGTATCGCTGCGTATTTCATCGAGGATCTTATCCACTTTTGCCAGCGTAGCCGCATTTCCCTTATAGTCGCGCAGCAGGGTGTATTTGCCCACTTCGTAATTGATGTAGGCCGAATAGGTTTCGCTGCGTTCCTTGACAGGTTCCACCGGAGGCGACACATAGCTTATCTCATATTCCGGTTCGAATATTTCCACCACTTTCGGGATAATAGCCAATTCGTTCAGCGCGACCGGACAATCTGCGCATCCGATGACCGATTCCTCGAAAATGAGGGCGGCATTGCCCATCCAGGGCTCGAACGGTACGGACAGTTCCATTTTCCCGGTCTGGGGTTTGCCGTTGGTGCGGCGCACGACCCATTGGGGATCCTGCTCGAAACGGTATCCGTAGTATATTTCCGAACGTTTCAGGGAAGTACCGCTGCGGCCGGTGGTGATTACCGCCGGGGCGAAACGGTACGAATCTTTGCTGTCCAGCGAGCGAAGTACCGGGGTGATGATGATGGTCCTTTCGTTTTTCAGGCGCAAGCCCTCCATATCGACCACCACATCCATCTCAACATTTCCGTCCGTCTTTTCGGAACGGAGCTGCTGGTAAATTATATTCCCTCCATAGGTATTCTGCGCTTCTATATGGATATAGGTGGCGGAGAGCAGGATGAAGGCGACTATCAGGTATAACTTTCTCATATCTGTCGATTTTCGCAGGTTAAAAAATGAAATAGATAAGCGATACAGCGGCTTTGGACGGCCCGAAATAATTCAGGCTGCCCGATGCTTCTTTAGGACTGCAATCCACACACCGGTATTTATCGAATTCTACCCGGGCATATCCGATACCCAAGGTCGCTTCCAGGTTCCATCGCTTGCCCAGCATCCACTGGTAACCGGCACTGAAACCGCCTCCATAGTAATATCCTTCATAACGGTTGTCCCGGAGATTGGTATACAGGTTAAAAGGGAGCCTTACCTTGGCAAAATTGAATTCCCCTCCGTGCAGGTGCACGCCGAAGAACCATCCGTTGAACCTCTCACAGGTCCAGTAGCGGAATTCCGGCTGGGCCAGCCAATGCTTGATATGCTTTCCATTACTGAACACGAACGGGTTATAATTCCCGCTCAGCTCCAAGGTCGTCTTTTTCCCCAATCCAATCTCTATCCCCAGATTGGGGGTCAGCGTGGCATCGTAAAGCAGGTTGTTCTTCACACCCACATGTTGCGCGCACAGCGTCATGGAAAATGCGAGCATGAAAAACGATATGAATATTCTCATCTTTTTCATATAATGCGTTGTTAATTTCGATCCGGGTCTTCGTCGCTTTTTTAACCCTTTTCAAGTACTGGGCAAAGATCAGACCTGTTTTGTTTTTTAATCGACCGATTTACAGAGTAATCGCACAACTAACATTTCTAATATCGGGGGGATTGAAAGAATTCAAGTCTAATTCTGCAACAAGGGCTTTTGGCATTTGCGTTTATTAGCAAAATATCCCCTATTTTTCAACCTTTCGGTGGTACAAAAAGTCAAAAAAACACACGCAAACACATATATATCAATGACTTAGTGCAATCTATTTCTTTTATGCCAATCAGAGCTCCCGAAAAACGCCCCAGTTTTTCCCCTCGCCGATAATTGCGATATTTGCCCTATTACAGCAATGATTAGGGAGTGCCCCTTATAAATTATTGTCCGTAATTTATGGCAATGAACATAGGAGTATTTGTGTTAACAACCGCTTTAGGCACCTCTGCCCGCACTTGTGGGGGGACAAGGGGTGTTTTGGCTTTACCTGGAAAAAACATACTCCACAACACCCGGACTACGACCCCAGGGTATTGATTTACCGGACAAAAGAAATATCCCTTGGGCTCCAAATCCTGTTAAAAGAACAAAAAGAAATGAAGAAGAATATATTTTTTGTACTCGCATTCATGTTACCGCTGCTTTTCGCCTGCCAGCGCGAGCAGAAAGCCGGTGGTAACCTGCCGGACGAAGACGGCCTCGTCCAGGTCGAATTCTCGTTCAAGACCGAAAAGCCCCGTACCATCGCCGTACGCGCGACGGAAGCCGTGCCGGATGGCGAAGGCGGGATCCAGATGACGGTAACGACCGACGACGCTCCCGCTACACGCGAAGGAAACCTCTCCTCCGACGAGGAAGACGCCATCGAGAACGTATGGGCGCTTCAGTTCGACGGGAACGGAAAATTCATCCGCCGGGAGCTCGTACCTTATCCCGAACCGATCTACGGCGAACCCGAGATGCGATACCGCCTGAAGGTACGCCTGTATATACAGGACAATTGTACCGTCTACTTCGTGGCCAACCGCCCGGGTATCAACTGGCAATCCTCCCTGATAGTTGGAACGACCACGCTGGACGAATTCAAAGAGATGACGCTCAATATGTATTCGGAGGACGAAGTGATAAAGGACAACCTCATCCCGATGGCCGGACACTACGAGGGACCGATACCCAATACCTCAGGTACGGTCGTCGATATGACCCGTATGGCGGCCAAGATCGTCTTTACCCTGAATTACCTGCTGACACAGACGGACAACTCCACCCTGGGCATCACTTCCGTCCAACTGGTCAACGTCCCGGTGCTGGCCAGCTATTACAACGGCGCCGAGGTCGACCCCGACTGGAAATATCCCGATATTTCCGATCCGAACATGATATACAACCTGACGGACTATACCGCCATTACGAACTCTGCCGGGTTTGAAACCAACACCGACCATACCTTTACCTGGTACGTGCCGGAAAACCGCCGCGGGATAAACCCGTCCGTCTCCCGGCAGGAAGACAAATGGAAAGGCAACGACCCCAGCATTGCGGACGGCGGCTATTCGGCGGCCATGCGCATCGTGATGAAAGGCTGGATCGTAAAATATACGGTAAATGTAAATTCTTTCTCCGATCCGGGTATCGTTACGCCTCAAAGCGACGACCCCATAGGCGGCGGAGGCCCTACCGACCCGGGCGGCAATCCCGGACGCCCGCCCCTGGGTGCCAAGGACATCGTTATCAACCTGCACCCCGGTCGGAACAATACGACGGATTACAACGTGATCCGCAATTCGACCTATAACATCCGGGCCAGCATCCGGTCTATCAAGGAGGAGCCCCGGGTGGAAGCCGGCCCGATGGTGATATACCGCTATTATTACGAAGACCCGGCCGAGGACGGAAAACTCATCTTCCTGGACGCCGAATATACGACTGCCCTGGCCGTAGGAGAGACGATCCCCAAGGACGACCCGATCCCCAACGCCAAGAAAAACCTGATCCCCGCCAACGGACATACATACCGGGACGGTATCGTCTCCGATTATCCGACCACCGTTTCGGCGGAAGATATGTACAACGTGGTAAATATCATGTATTACCGGGAGCGGACAGGCCCGTTCTCTGTCGAGGTGACGTGGCTGAAGGCATATACCCAATTCGACCACGAAATATTCGGTCCCTACGATAAAGGAACGATAATCAACGCGTTTGGCGACTACGTCCTGGGGCGTTACGGATTTTCAATTGACGGTTACTCCCACAGTCGTACCGAGGTCATAGGCGTATCTACCGGTATGGAGTATCCTCCCTCCACGGATATTCCGCTCCACGAAGACCTGAAGATATCGATTTATTATATGAGATATAC
>CALJDR010000096.1 GCA_938023515.1 uncultured Flavobacteriales bacterium | reverse complement strand
GGCATACGAGATGACGTCGAGTCTCGTGGGCTCGGAGAGATGTATAAGAGACAGCATCCGGTGATGTGCTTGACGCTGCGCACCGAAGCGGCCAATATCTTGGTGTTGATCGAGTAGTTGTTGAATATCAGGCGTATCTCCCGGATAAGCTCCAGCCCGTCGGCGTCGATGTCGTCCAGCCGCCCCAGGAACGGGGAAACGTACGTGGCCCCGGCTTTGGCAGCCAACAAGGCCTGCGCCGAGGAGAATACCAGCGTGCAGTTGGTCTTGATATTACTGCCGGTAAAGGTCTTGATCGCACGCAAACCGTCTTCGGTAATGGGCACTTTCACTACGATTTGCGGATTCAGGGCAGCCAGTTCCCGGCCTTCGGCGACCATATGGTCGTAATCGGTGGCCAGCACTTCCGCGCTGATGGCTCCGCCCGGTACCAGGTGGCATATTTGGCGGTAGTGTTCCAGGATGTTATCATGTCCGGTGATGCCTTCTTTGGCCATCAGGGACGGATTGGTGGTTACCCCGTCGAGGATGCCCAGGGCTTTGGCTTCGGCGATCTGGGCCAGGTTGGCTGTGTCGATAAAGAATTTCATGTCGTATCTGTTGTTTCAGGTTATTGTTCGGTGTATTCCAGGGTCACCAGGATAGGGCAGTGGTCGGACAGGGGTATATCTACCAGCCGCTTGTAATCCACGACTTTCCATGTCCCGTGCCCTTTGACGAAAATATAGTCTATTTTCTTCCGAGGGTCTTTTTCCGGATAAGTGGTCTGGTCGTCGCAGACCCGCTGCCAGTGGGATTCCATGTATTTTATGGCATTCGTTTCCGGCGTGGCGTTGAAGTCCCCGCAGACGATAGAAGGCATATCGTCGCCCGACAGCCATTTGGTGAGCGAAGTGACCTGTTCCGTACGGATCGCATCGGACGGCAAATCCAGGTGGGTGGAGGTAAAGCGCATCGAAAGGTCTTTGTTTACCTGCGCCACTACGCTCACGGCGCGCCGGGGTTCGTAGGAACCTTCCGGTTGGGGCAGGGCGAAGGCCTGCACGCCCAGCATCGGGAAACGCGTCATCAGGCCGATACCGTACTGGCCGTCCGAATAAGCCATCGAAGCGGCATATACCGGGTGCATACCGGTCTGTTTGGCTACTTCATCCAGAAAATCCGCTTTCTGGGGATAACGTTTGGTCATATAGTCCAGTTCCTGGAACGCTACGAAATCGGGGTTGTACTGCTGGATGAATTTGGCGTACTCTTCGGTGGGAAAACGTTTGGCCGCCTGTACGTTGTAACTGAGCACGGTGATGCGCACCGGTTTTTTGGCATGGACGGACAAAGGATACAACAGGACTGCGCAGAGCAGCACGATCAGAAAGCGTTTCATAACTTTGGTAGCGTGATTTTAAAAGGTTATTCGTTTTTGTGGTTTTCTTCTTTTTCCGTTTTCTCCCGGTCGGCCTTTTTACGTCCCCGGAAATTCCCTATCAGGTAGCCCAATACGAACGGTATGCTGAACAGTACGATGAAGGCCAGTACCAGATACAGCATCAGGCTGCCTATCATCGACGGGATGGCGTCGATGGCTGTCTTTACGGCATGGGAGGCGGTCGAATCGACCTGCGCCATCAGTTGTACGCGCTGGCTGTCGACAAAGGCCTGCAATTCGGCCCGTTGCTGTCCCAGGTCGGCAAAGACGTTGTCCACCGAGGCGTTGATGGTCTGGATGACGTCGGTTACCTGCCCGTTGAGCTCGTCCAATACCGAAGCCATGATGTCCGGGGTATTTTCGAGAACTCCCGTAATACGTCCGAATTGGTTTTGCAGGCTGTCCATCCGCGCCCGTATTTCCGTACGGGTTTCTTCCGTGTTGAGCCGGGTGGACAAGATATCCTTGTTCCAGGAGAGTTCGCTGCCCCACTGGGCCGAATACCCGCTCATTTTTTCGCTCATGTCGCCGATAGACTGGGCGACGCTCCCTGTACTTTTGATATAGGTGGAGTCGGACACCCCGAGGAAATTGATCCAGCGGAGCATCATGTCCTGATTGGCCGGAGGATTGTCCGGATCGGTATTCTGGCGGACGAACTCCTGCATTTTCGCAAAGCGGTCTTTAGGCAGTGTTTTCGAGGCGATGGACGCGATCCGCTTGTCGAGTTCCCGCGCGCAGTCGCGCGCTATCGGGGAGTAGCGGTCAAAAAGGGCCGAATCCGGTGCGGCGGCCATATACCGATCCATCGAGGAGCAGAGTATCCAAGTGTTGAGCAGCGATATTTCCGGTACCGAACCGAAAGCCGCATCGGCGCACATCGAAGTCGAACGGATCTTCCAGTTGATAGCCCGTATCTTCAGGTCCAGGCTGTCGGTCGAACGGTAGATGCTGTCTGCCGCCTCTACGACCGAGGTCGAAAAGTCCCTGTAAAAAGCGCGCGCCATCATCCGCGTGTTGACATCGGTTTCGGAGAGCGGAACGTCGCCGGTGTCCAGCGTGAATTTGAGCAGGGAACATCCTCCCAAACTCAGGCTCGCCAGAAGTAAGAACAGGTAACGTTTCATCGGTGGTTTTTTGTGTTCTACAAATATAGTGAAAGCTGAGAGCCATTCAAACTTGTTTGAATGTGGCCGGGGCCACATCCTAATTCTACAAATCTACTGAAAAAGACTGAATCCTCCGCCCTTTCCCTGTGGAAAATATCGGGGAAAGGCCTTTACTGGAACAAAAAAGCGGGCCCACGAAAGGGCCCGCTGTCCGGAAAGGATTTCCGGTATTACTTTACTTCGACGCGCCATCCGTACGGATCGGACGTGCGGTTGTACTGAATGTCGAAAATGCGTTTGCGCAGTTGGTCTGCGAACGAATCGGCCGGTTTTTCCATCGGCATGTACATATCCTTGTACCCCAGCCCGCAGATAGGGCTGATGACAGCCGCCGTGCCGCAGCCGAAAGCTTCTTTCAGCTGGCCTTTCGACGAGGCTTCCATCACTTCTTCTACCGTGATGGGGCGTACTTCGGTTTTGATGCCCATGTCTTTGGCCAGCTGCAGGATGCTCCGGCGGGTAACCCCGTCCAGAATACGGTCGGACACCGGTGCAGTGAGCAGGGTATCGCCGATGCGGAGCATGAAGTTCATCTGCCCGGCTTCTTCCAGGTATTGGTGGTTGGTGTCGTCCGTCCAGATCACGCTCTGGTAGCCTTCGCCGGCCGCCAGGGTGGAGGGGTAGAACTGGCCCCCGTAGTTGCCGCCGCATTTGGCGAATCCCGTACCGCCGTTGGCCGCGCGGGAGAAATGGTCGGCGATCTTTACTTTTACGTCCCCGTGGAAGATGGCATCCACCGGGCCGCCTATGATCATGAACAGGTATTCTTTGGAGGGGACCGCATTCAGGGCCGGCTCGGAGGCGATCATGAACGGGCGGATATAGTACGATTTGCCTTCTCCCTGGGGGATCCAGTCGCGGTCGAGTTTGAGCAGGGTCTGGATCGCTTCATGGAACACCCCGGCCGGAAATTCGGGCATATTCATGCGCACGGCCGATTTGTTGAAACGTTCCTGGTTGTCCGACGGACGGAACAAAAAGATGCGGCCGTCCTTGTCTTTAAAGGCCTTCAGGCCCTCAAAGATGGTTTGTCCGTAGTGGAACACCTTGCAGGAAGGGGCCAGTTGGAGAGGCTGGTAGGGTGCGATGCGCGGGGTCTGCCAAGCTCCGTCCTTGAACTGGCAAATGAACATGTGGTCGCTCATGTAACGCCCGAAAGGCATATTGTCGAAACTTACTTCATCGATGCGGGATTTCGCCGCTTTTTCTACTTCTATTTTCATACCTCTGTTTGAATTATGGAATTTAGCTTCAAATGTAAGGATATTTTTTTGGAAAGTGTTCACCCCAAAGGCTTAATATTTCGATTTTATAGAACGTTTGCCCATAAATATTGTGTAAAAACAGTGTTTTGTGCGGGTTTTAACGCAAAATCACCGATCGTCTTTTTGTCCTGTCGTAAGAAGACGGTCTGACTTAATCAAAAAAGGCGGCCCCGTTTCCGGGACCGCCACATGATTAAAAATACTATAAAACTAGGCCGGCATCAGACCGACTGAAAACGAAGCATCCTACTTCTTAACCGTCAGAGAGAGGTCTTTTATGAACTCGGCACCCATCTTGTCGGTCACTATCAGGTGGATGGTTACCGTGGCTGGCAGATCGAGTACGACCTGGCTGTTGGCGGTTATGGTCCAGTCTGCGCCCGACGAACCGGCAACGGTCACCAGTTTGGCATTGTCGCCCGTGGCCGTAACGGCCACGGAGGCTATTTCAGAACCG
Organism: uncultured Flavobacteriales bacterium; assembly: GCA_938023515.1. Classification (GTDB taxonomy): domain Bacteria; phylum Bacteroidota; class Bacteroidia; order Flavobacteriales; family UBA1820; genus Merdimorpha. Next base: position 32,667 of record CALJDR010000096.1, on the reverse strand, counting down.
AGCACGCCGAACAGGGCCTGTGCGGTCTTGTCGTAATCGGCGAAACTATAGGTCTCGTCCATGCTCAGGGCAGCGGCACCTACGGTCACTTCAAAGACTTTTTTATCCTTTAAGGTCAGTGTGCCTTCTTTTACCAGGCTCTTCGGCGTAGCTACAAGGGATTCTACTTTCACCTTGTTGGCTTTGTTTCCGAAGAAATAGTAATAAAGGTCGATCGTGTAGGCGTTATAAAGAGTGGTAGCCGATACGTTCATCGTCTTGTCGTCGGCCAGCGGGGATTCTTTACCGCCCGTAGGCTTCACATATTCGAATCCAAAGTTGGCTGCGGCAGGCGTTTTGCTGTATGCGTCGGCCAAGGCATACGTCGTAGAGGCAGTCGTTTGGTCTGCGCCGAATACGGCCAGGTTGTTGCCGTTCCATTTAGCGGGAACGTGTGCGAATTGGGCCTGAACATCTGCGGCCGGGTTTGCTACGACTACCGGAACGACGATGCCGAACGTCTTGTATTCGGCGGCGTTACGTTTGTCTTCGAAAGTAATGGTGGCTGTGTAACTGCCCGGCAGTACCTGGGTGGCGTCGGCCATTACGCCTACGAAGTTGAGTTTGGTGTTGTCCGAAGCGGGTGTCTGCACAGCTCCGTTGGGGTAAGACACTCCTTTCTCAAAGAAATTCACCGTGAATTTACCCGCCGTACCGATCGTATTATTAGCATCCACGACGTTACCCTTGGCATCCTTCACGACCACTTTGAAATTCTGGGCGTTGGTCTGCCAGAGGCCTTTCTTTTCGCCCAGAGCGGTGTACATCGGGGCCAGGGATACGAATGCGGTGTCCGACACGGCACGCAGGGTTAGGTTGGCCCCGGCGAGCGTTACGTCGTCCAGACCGATCGAAGAGTAAAAAGTCACGACTACGTCTTTGGTCAGCAGCGAACCTTTGTAATCGCGGGCCGACAGCATATAGGTTACGTTGTTGCCTTCCAGGACGTCGATGCTGGCTTTGTTGTCCACGGTAGAGATATCGTCGCGGCCCATCGTGACCGATTTGTGTGCGTCGGCTGCACTTTCTGCCTTGTAAGCGATAGAATCGCGGAATACGAGGGTCGTGTCGAGCGTGCCCAGCAGGCTCACCCTTTCGCCCAAAGCGGCGGTTACGGCAGCAGGTACGTCATCCAGATTGACCAGTGCGGCTATTTCCTCGGATTTGGCTTTGTACTGGTATCCGGACTGGATAATACGGGCATTTTCCCCTTCACCTTTGGTTACTCTTACAGCGAGGTTGGATACTCCGGATGCGGCTTTGTTGAGTTCTGCCAGGTTTTCGGCGGTCAGGCCCAGTTCGAGCGACCACAGTCCGTTGGCTGCAGGAGCGCCGGCGGCGTTGGCCGCTTTGAAACCATATTTGTCGTAGTCGTATCCACGGGTAGCTTTAACCACCGGAATGACGAACGATTCGTCCTTGGGGTTGACGATCTCTATCTTGCAGTCGTCGAGCGAGGCTCCCGTCGGGTTGACGATCACCGGGACGATGACCTTTCCGCCGTCGGAGAACAACAGGTCGTTTGCTTTGAAAGATTCTTTGCCCCAGGTGAAGTCACCGGCCGCTTTACCGTAGTTGATGCCGATCAGCGGGTTGGCGATAGGGGCCGATACCGAGGTGATCATCACCATTACATCCGAGGCCTGCAGGAATTCATAATTGGATGCTTTTCCCGCGGCATCATATACCGTTACCATTACCGTATGGGTCAAATCGTTATAGGCTACCGAAGGAATGCCGGTGGCATCGGTGGCTACCCCGTCTATCATCAAGACGCCTTTTTCGATCTTCACTTCGGAATAGGATACGCTGGCTTTTACGCCCGAATCCTCGAAGGCTCCTTTTTCATCGTCGTATACCATCCAGTGGTTGGTGTCCTTGTCGATGTAGGGGGAGTGGCCGTCCTTGCCCGGATCTCCGGCTTCACCTACATAGGAGATCTCCGTGTCTTTGCCGTCTATCCACCAGGTTTTGGTTTCTTTGTTGGCTGTCGGTACGCTGGCCACCGCTTTCACTTCTTTTCCGGAAGCGTCTTTTACGCGTACGGGGTCGGCTCCCTGTGCCGAAACGACCGTCCAATAGCCCTCGTTATCGATACCTACTACCGGAGCGAACCCTGAGGCTCCGGGCGCGCCGTTCTCGCCGTTCTTTACCGTGATCTTGCTGTTGTCCGAGAAAACGATATCCCAGCCTCCCGTTACGGGATTGACGGCAGTGATAAGTTTGCCTGCTTTCAGGGCATTTTCCAAGGCGGCTTTCGTGTCTGCGATCTCCTGGCGAAGCTGGTCGATGTCGTCGTCGTATTTTTTACATGACGACACTCCCATGGCTATCAGGCCGGCGAGCGCAAACAGTCCGATTAAATTTTTTTGTCTTTTCATTCTGATGATCTGATTTAGTTAGAGAATTTTTTCGAAGTTTTTATTTTGTTAATGAAAATGTTTTCGTTTCCGTCCGTTCTGGCGTACGACCGATATTTATCCTTACCCATGAACCATTCGAAATGATCCCGGAACCGGGCGAGTAAAATTTTGGCTGCCCGTTTGCGCAAAACTATATGGGGTGGGGGTAATATTCTGACAATCAATCATATTTATGGTTTTTATCCGACTGAAATAATCCGGCGGATTATGAATATTTTTTGTATTTTTACTCTCTTGTATCGGTGTCTTATGAAGGGCATACCTATCCCTACGTGAGAATTGATGTCTTCCCCGACGGGTGTGTCGCATATCGAAACTTTAGTATTCGGTTGGTACTATTTAGTTCGTTATCTGAAACACGATGCAATATTATAGATAAAAATCATAAAAAGCAAGATAATTATCAACTTTTAATGGGAGAGAAGGATAAAATAAAACAATACCTTGATTATAAGGGTATTTCTAAGAATAGGTTTTATTCGATGACCGGGCTTTCCATCGGTTTCCTGGATAGCGGAACCAGCATGGGGGCCGATAAAGTAAAGATAATTATCAATAAATTCCCGGATATCAGTATCGATTGGCTGATCCTTGACCGGGGCGATATGATACTTTCTCCGGAAAAGGCACCAGTGAATAGTTCTATTATAGATGAGCTTCTGCGAACCAAGGACGAATTGATTGATCTTCAAAAAAAACACATCACACTTTTGGAAGAAAAGCTCCGAAATAAATAGGGGCGGGCAATCATGAAAAAGGCGGTGACTAAAAAGTCACCGCCTTTTTTTGGGATGCCGGCTATAGGGTCAGATACCCAGGATGGTCTTTGCCAGGCCGATAGCTGCCGGATCGCCGGTATATTTTCCTTCGGCGTCGGAAAGTTTGACGGTAGGGGTCCATTTGCCGTTCTCAGTAAAGGCTTCGCTCATTTTTATCACCATATTCAGGGCTTCCAGTCCTACGTCGTTGGTGAAATTGGTGCCTATTCCAAACGACATGCCTATTTTTCCCCGGCAATAATCCGCGATACGGCGGACGGTCTGCGGATTGAGGGTGTCGGAAAATATGATGGTCTTACTTTGCGGGTCGATATTCAGGCCTTTGTAGTGCGAGGTAATCTTGTCGATGAATTCCAGCGGGTCGCCGCTGTCGTGGCGCACACCGTCGAACAGTTTGGCGAATTTCTTGTCAAACGAATTGAGGAATACGTCCGTGGTAAAAGTATCGGGCAAAGCGATGCCTAAGTCTCCGTGGTATACGTCCACCCAATTGCCCAGCCCGGCGCGGTTGGCCATCTTATACCCGAAATGGGCGGCATGGAACATGAACCATTCGTGTGCGTGAGTGCCGATGGGGATCACGTTGTAATCCATCGCCAGACGGACGTTGGACGTGCCGATGTAATTCGTGCCGCCGTATTTCTGCAGAGCGGCTACCACGAGCTCCTGTACCCGGTAACTGTGGCGGCGGCGCGTGCCGAATTCGGCTATCTTTATGTCCAGCGCTTTGTAGGCCTCCATTTTCCGGCGGGTGATATCGCAGACCACTTCGTCGCTCACGCGCTGAAGCCCTTCCAGGTTGTAGTAGAGCTCCGAGATGACGGCCATCAGGGGAACCTCCCACAGGATGGTCCGGTACCAGAGCCCTTCGATGGTCACGTCCAGATCGCCGCCGTGCTGTTCGATATGCACCTCCGAGGGGTCGTAGCGGAACCCGCTGAGGAAATCGAGGTAAACCGGATCGAGATATTTGCATTTGCGGGCAAAGTAGGCCTTTTCATCGGGTTGGAGCGAGAGTTCGGACATTCTTTCTACCTGATGGCGCAGGGCCTGGGCGAACCCTTCGGGAAATTTATGGCCGCCGCGGTTGACGAAACGGTACCTCACCCGGGCGGTGGGAAACAGTTTAGTCACGGCATTCTGCATTGTGAACTTGTAAAAGTCGTTATCCAGCAGCGAATTTATAATGCGGGGTTGTTCTTCCATTCCAAAATGGTTTTTTAAATAGGGGTGCAAGTTAATAAATCATCCCGATACGGCCATCGCAACGGGCCGTTTGTTTTCCAATAGCCCGGTTGTTTACAGGATAAAGAGTTTTTTGACGTTTTTTTCCCGTGCACGGAAAATAGACTCCTGACGGCATTCAGTGTGGATTTCTAACACGAAGATTAACTAATAAATGTACGATTTTTCTTCCATTTGTCAAAATGTACGACCTGCAAAAATGGTCGGGCAGGGGCGTTTCCGGATGGGATTTATATTTTGAATACCCTTGTCAGGCCCTATACGAGGCAATCGTACGTTTATCCCCGCAAACAAAAAAACGTTTGTTCTCCGATGCGAACAGTGGAAAAAAGGCCCTATCAGGCACCTTCGGCCGAAGGGGTGGATGTGTATAGATATGCCCCGGAATACTTTGGGGCCGCAGAAAAGAAACCTGCCGGGTATCTATTCTTGGCCGATCCGGATGCGGCGATCTATCCGGTAGAGGTGAGCTGCACTCCAGATGAGCGCAGGATTGTTCTTGCGGATGGTTTTCCTTCGGGAATTTACCGGATATTCGGCGGGGACGTGCCGTATTTCTATACGCCGTCTTCCGGCCGTATTTCGGCACTTTGCCTGGGAGAGCAGACGCAGGAGGAAGGAAACTTTCAGTCGTCCGATCGTTCCGGTTTGTTGTGGGTGGGCGCTTCTCCCGTAACGGTGAGTGAAAAAGGAGTAATTCCCCGATCTGTTGCACTGGTTCCTGCAAATGCGCTGTTGGAGATTCCGGTTCGGAATTCGGGGGCTGTACCGCTGACGCTTTGCGGCGTGCGGATGGAACAAATGTCCGGTCGGGAAATACCGTCGGTACTTAGTCTGGAAAGGGATGGTACGATATCCGTTGGAATTGAAGCCGCGCTCACCGAGTATTCTTCCGTACGGGTTTCGCTGATTCCGCCTGCAGTGATTGCTCCGGGGCACTGCTATGTGGTACGGATGTGGGTGGCACCGTTCGAGGCAGGGCCCTCCCGTTTTATCGTGGATACGGTGGAAAAAGGCGATTTTATTTTCTTCAAGAGCTGCGGAATGCGCTTTCTTTCTGGTTACAGCCATCGGGTGACGGGCATTGACATCCGGGGTTGATGTTTTTTTCAGCGCGCTTAAGGCTTTTTTAGTGTCTCTTTTTACTCGATTCGAACGAAGAAGTGTACAGCATCCTCCGTTGCATCTTTCCGGGCAAATACTTATTCCTGCAACTAAGGCATACATGAAATTCCCCATTCTCCGAAAAATAGACCCAGCCCGCATCGTGGGTAACCTTACAAACATCACAGACAAACCTTTTCTCTGCTTTGCGGCTTTTGCAATAGCGTAAAATATTTTTTATTTTTCTGGCGGACCTGTTACTTATACACATAGTTTCCCCGTTTCATTTTAAGGTATAAAAATAATGAAAAACTATTTGGGTCTCAAAAATGGATAGGAAATATCTGACTCTGATTTTGGTTTTGCACCTGTTGGAATCTAAGCGCACTCTATTATCGTAATTCAAAGATTTCTATGATATTAGTTCTCTGTTAAATATGAATAAGCCTGTTGAAAATTGAAGATGGGAAGAAAACAAAGCCCCTTTTACGAAGGAATTATGTCTGCAGTTTTGGCAAAAAAGTATATCTTTGACATCGTGTATTTCAGCGACAACCTATTAGCCGCTTGTTTTTATTATAAAAAGGAATTACGATCATGGATGCAGAAAATGCTACGCTCAAAAAAACGGCCCTCAATGCCGTACATCATGCCTTAGGGGCTAAAATGGTGCCTTTTGCCGGGTGGGAAATGCCCGTGCAGTACGAAGGCGTGAACGCCGAGCATGAAAAAGTGCGTACGGCCGTGGGTGTGTTCGACTGCTCGCATATGGGCGAGTTTTTCCTCAGCGGCCCCGGCGCGCTTCCCCTTATCCAGAAATTGACGACCAACGACGCTTCGAAACTGGTCGATGGCAAAATCCAGTATACCTGCCTGCCGAACGGAAAGGGCGGTATTGTGGACGATTTGTTGGTATACCGCATGGCCGACAAGCAGTATATGCTGGTGGTCAATGCCTCCAATATTGACAAGGACTGGAACTGGATATCCTCGCACAACGATACCGGTGCGGTGATGGAAAACCGTTCGGACGAAATATCCCTTCTGGCAGTGCAGGGGCCTTTGGCAGCTGAGGCCATGCAGAGTCTGACGGATATCGACCTGGCATCCATGCCTTACTATACGTTTAAGACCGGCCGTTTTGCCGGACTGGACGATGTGATCGTTTCCGCTACCGGATATACCGGTTCGGGCGGCTTCGAGGTGTATATCCCCAATGCGGCGGCCGAAAAAGTATGGAATGCCGTGTTCGAGGCCGGAAAACCGTTCGGGATCGCGCCCGCAGGGCTCGGTGCCCGCGATACGCTGCGGCTGGAAAAAGGGTTCAGTCTCTATGGCAACGATATAGATGACACGACTTCGCCTATCGAGGCCGGGTTGGGCTGGATCACCAAGTTCACCAAAGAGTTTACCGACTCCCAACTGCTGAAAAAGCAGAAAGAGGAGGGCGTTTCCCGCAGGCTGGTGGGACTGGAACTGTTGGACAAGGGCATCGCCCGCCACGGCTATCCGGTGACCGATGCCGCGGGGAAGCCGATCGGATATATCACCTCCGGTACGATGGCCCCGTCGCTCAAAAAAGCGATCGCAATGGGCTATGTCCCGACTGCCATGGCCGCTCCGGGGAGTGAGGTTTACGTCGAGGTCCGGGGCAAATTGCTCAAGGCTATGGTGGTGAAAATGCCTTTCGAATAGACGATAAACAGATATATTTTATTGAAAAATAGCCTGCCGGATTTCCGGCACGCTCTTGTTTTGACTGTATCATGCAGGGCTGTCCCTGCACAACCTCAATAATAAAATGAGTATTAATTGGCTTTATTTACTGCTGGCCGGCATTTTCGAGATCGGCTGGCCTCTGGGATTCAAGCTCTCCCACGGTTCACCCCACAAACTCCTTTGGATAGGAGTGTCTGTCGTCAGCATGGCGCTGAGCGGCTATTTCCTGTACATCGCGCAAAAGACGATACCTATCGGTACGGCTTATATCGTATGGACGGGGATCGGCGGATTGGGGACCCTTCTGATCGGTATCCTGTTCTTCGGGGACAGTGCAAGCATGCTGCGCCTGTTTTCCGCCCTGCTGGTGATCGTAGGTCTGGTGGGGATCAAGGTAGCCTCATAAGCTATTGCACGATTTGTAAAAAAGGCGCCCGGATTTTTCCGGGCGCCTTTGTTTATGGGTAATGCTCGTTAGAGCAAATGGTTTTCCGCAAAATACCGCCACAGGGGGGCGACGTGCGTGGCCTGTTTGATCCGGTCTTCGGCGAGCAACTCCCGGACTTGTTCCAGGGAAAGGATATGGACGGACAGGTCTTCGGTAGGGTCCAGATGGCGGGTAGTGGTGGGTTCCACATCGGTGGCGACAAAACAGTGCGTCAGGTTGGTCTGGGTGCTCGGGTTGGCGGAGATGGCCATCAGTTTATGCCATTTCCCGCCGCCGAAGCCCGTTTCTTCCGCCAGTTCCCTTTGGGCCGCCTGAAGGGGGGAGGGGTCGTCCGGTTCGCACACTCCGGCACAGAGTTCAAATTCGGTGATGCCCAGCCCGTGGCGGTATTGCCGGACGAATACGAAATCCCCGTCCTTGGTCCGGGCGATAGTGTTGACCCATTCCGGGTATTCCAGTACGTAATATTCGGGGACGATACGCCCGTCGGGCAGTTCCAATACTTCGCGGCGCGCGGTGAGCCAGGGACGCTGCGAGATGTAATGGCTTTCCACTACTTTTACTTTATCTTTTTCTCTTTCCATAGTTATTGAAGATGCTTTTTTGGCGGGTGTTGTTTTCCGGGCAAGTTCGGCGGATAGTTTCGGCCGAATGAAAAACCGCAGGAAACAATACGGTCGTGCGATCGATACGTATCGGTTCCTGCGGCCTTGTTTATTTGGCCTTTCCCGGGACGGTTACTGCCGTTTGCGGGATATAACGCGTTCGGCCTTGGTCACGATGGCTTCGGCGTTCAGGTGGTATTTATCCATCAGCTCCGAAGGAGTGCCGGATTCCCCGAACGTATCCATCACGGCGACGAACTCCTGCGGGACAGGGTTATTGCGTACCAACACCGAAGCGATGCTTTCTCCCAGCCCGCCTTTGATATTGTGCTCTTCGGCGGAAACCAGGCAGCCGGTTACGGCTACGGAGTCCAGAATGGCTTTTTCATCCAGCGGCTTGATCGTGTGCATATCGATCACCTCGGCGGAAATGCCGCGGCCTTCGAGTATCTCGGCGGCTTTCAGGGCCTCCCATACCAAGTGTCCCGTGGCCACGATGGTTACGTCGCGCCCTTCGTTGAGCTTGAGGGCCTTCCCTATCTCGAAAGGCTGGTCTGCCGGGATGAAAGTGGGCACTTTCGGGCGGCCGAAGCGCAGGTAAACAGGGCCTACATATTTGGCGATAGCCTTAGTGGCGGCTTTGGTCTGGTTGTAGTCGCACGGGTTGATCACCACCATACCCGGCAGCATCTTCATCATGCCGATGTCTTCCAGCGTCTGGTGGGTGGCGCCGTCTTCGCCCAAGGTGAGCCCGGCGTGCGAAGCGCATATTTTGACGTTCTTTCCCGAATAAGCGATGCTCTGGCGTATCTGGTCGTACACGCGGGCGGTAGAGAAGTTGGCGAAAGTACCGGTGAACGGTATCTTGCCTCCTATGGTCATTCCGGCGGCGATGCACATCATGTTGGCCTCGGCGATGCCGGTCTGGAAAAAGCGTTCCGGGTGTTCTTTGGCGAAAGTATCCATCTTCAGCGAACCGGTGAGGTCGGCGCAAAGGGCTACCACATCGGGGTTTTCGTTCCCCAGTTCCGTCAGCGCGTCGCCGAATCCGCTGCGGGTGTCGTTATTGCCGAGTATTTCGTATTTCTTCATGTCTTTGGGGGCTTTGGGGATTAATAATCGCCGAGAGTCTCGGGGTTCTGGGCCAATGCATTTTCGAGCTGCTCCTTGTTGGGAGCCTGCCCGTGCCATTTGCAGGTGTGCATCATGAAATCCACCCCGTTGCCCATCATCGTCTTCATGATCACCGCTACCGGGCGTCCTTTGCCGGTCATGGCCTTGGCCTTTTCCAGTCCGAATACGACCTGTTCCACGTCGTTGCCGTCGCCGATGTGGACTACGTCCCATCCGAAAGCACGGAATTTATCTTCCAGGTTGCCCAGCGACATTACTTGGTCGGTCGTTCCGTCGATCTGGCAGCCGTTGGCATCTACCGTGGAGATCAGATTGTCCACTCCTTTGGAGCCGGCATACATGATAGCTTCCCATATCTGGCCCTCTTCGAGTTCTCCGTCGCCATGGAGGGAATATACCAGGTGTTTGTCCCCGTTCAGTTTCTTGGCCAGGGCGGCGCCTATGGCTACCGACATACCCTGTCCGAGCGAACCCGACGCCATGCGGATGCCGGGAAGTCCCTCTTTCGTAGTGGGGTGTCCCTGGAGGCGCGAATTGATACGGCGGAATGTGGCGAGTTCCGATACCGGGAAATAACCGGTACGGGCCAGTACGGAATAGAGCAGGGCTGAGAGGTGTCCGTTGGACAGGAAAAAGAGGTCCTGATCTTTCCCGTCCGGATCGAACGGCGTGGATTTGTGGCTCATTACCTTGTTGAACAAGGCCACCATGAATTCCGTGCAGCCGAGCGAGCCGCCGGGATGTCCGGAGTTCACAGCCCCTATCATGCGCAGGATATCCCTACGGGTCTGCGTGCAGAGGTCTTTAAGAGAGTATTTCGATGACATTACGAGTGTGTAGTATTTTGATAATGCAGGTGCAAAGTTAGTGTTTTCCCCTGAGAACCCGGTAGCCGGTTTTTCCGTTTTTCGGACGTTTTTTCGTTTTTATTTGCCCTATTCGGGGAAAGACTGTGCCGGGTCGTATTACGCCGGGATTTCTTCGGCCCGGTAACCAGCCGCCTGAACGGCTCGGACTATTTCCGGGGCGCCTACGGGCGAATCTGTTACCGTCAGGGTCTTGTCCGGACTGGAGAGGTCGAAAGACCAGGAGCCGGCCGGGAGTATTTTCGAGAGTTCGCCGTCTATTTTTGCCGTGCACCCGCCGCATTTGGCGCTGGTGCGGAATTTTAGATTTTTCATGTTTTATCGTGTATTATCGTTTGCTTGAAAGAATCGTTCTCAAATCTTGCTGCGCCCCAGCCTCAAGGCGTTGGCTACCACCGAAACGGAGCTCAGGGCCATCGCGGCCCCGGCCCACATCGGGTTGAGCAGTATCCCGTAAAAAGGATAGAGCACCCCGGCGGCAATGGGGATGCCGATGACATTATATATAAAGGCCCAGAAAAGGTTCTGCCGGATCAACCGGACGGTACGCCGGGAGAGATTCACCGCCTTGGGCAGCAGCATCAGGTCGGATGTCATCAAGGTGACCATCGCTACGTCCATAGCGATGTCTGTGCCGCGTCCCATTGCGATACCCACGTTGGCCGAAGCCAGGGCTTGCGAATCGTTGATCCCGTCCCCGACCATGGCGACGGTCTTGCCTTCTTTTTGGAATTTTTCGATGAATTTCGCCTTGTCATCCGGCATCAGGGCCGCATGGTAGTGTTTGATGCTGGCCTGGGCCGCGATGAAAGCGGCTGTTTTTTCGGAGTCACCGGTGAGCATATGGACTTCGATCCCCTGCCGGGTGAGTTGCTCCACGGCCTGCCGCGAAGTAGGTTTAAGCGGGTCGCTGATGGCAATTACGCACAGAGGGACGTCCCCATGGCCGAAAAACACGATGCTTTTCCCTTCGTTCTGCCAGCGGGATACGGTATCCGCCAGGTCTTTTTCGAGCTTTTCGACGAATTCGAGGCAGAAATTCAGGCTCCCGGCCCAGTAAGTTTCCCCGTCTACGGTCGCCCGTATACCTTTGCCTGTAACGGACTCGAAAGTATCCAGAGCGATGTCTTCCGCACCCTTGTTCTTCAGGTAGGCGACTACGGCCAACCCCAGCGGGTGTTCCGACTTGTTCTCCATCGAGTAGAGGATGTCTTTATTGCGCTTAAGCAGATATCCCAGGTCCATGAACTGCGCCACTTTCGGGCTGCCTACGGTGAGCGTTCCGGTCTTGTCCATCGCCATCACGTTCACCCGGCAGAGGTTTTCGAGGGCGAAAGCGTCTTTGATCAGGATATGGTTTTCCGCCCCTTTGCCGATGCCTACCATCAGGGCGGTAGGGGTAGCCAGTCCCAATGCGCAGGGGCAGGCGATGACCAATACCGAAACGGCCGATACGATGGCCATATGCAGGTGGGAGGTTCCTCCGATCCACAGCCAAGCCACCAAAGTGAGGATCGCCACGCCCATGACCACGGGAACGAATATTCCTGCAATTTTATCTACGATCCGCTGGACGGGGGCTTTGCTTCCCTGGGCCTCTTCGACCATCAGGATAATGCGGGCCAGTACGGTGTCGGCGCCTACCTGGGTCGCTTCCACAATGAATGTCCCTCGCTGGTTGATCGTACCGGAAAGGACTTTGTCTCCGGGGCTTTTGCGCACCGGGACGGGTTCCCCGCTGATCATGCTCTCGTCCACATAAGACGAGCCGTCGACGACTTTCCCGTCCACAGGGATGCGTTCGCCCGGGCGGACGCTGATCTTGTAACCTACTTTTATCATGCCGATAGGCATGTCCTTTTCCCCTTCGTCGGTCACCACGCGGGCGGTCTTGGGCTGAAGTCCCATCAGTTTGCGGATCGCGGACGAGGTATTCCCTTTGGCGCGCTCTTCCAGGAGTTTGCCCAACAGGACGAATGCGATGATCATACCTGCAGCCTCATAGTAGACATGCACCTGCATGCCGCGGGACGACAGAAAATCGGGAAATATCGTATTGAAAAGGCTGAAGAGAAAAGCCACCGAGGTGCTCAGGGCTACCAGGGTGTCCATGTTGGCTGCCCCGTGGCGGGCCTGCTTGATGGCGTTGATGAAGAAACTGCGGCCGCAATAAAGGATAGGCAGGGTCATTACCAGCATGACCCAGTCCGCGTGAGTGCTGTCCATGAAGACCATCGACACGACCATCAGGGGAACGGCCAGCACCCAGGCCGCCACTGTACGAAAACGCAACCGACGGTAACGTTCCCTCTGTTTTTCTTCTTTTTTTTCCTCCGTATTGTCGCTGCCTATCAGGATATCGTACCCGATGGCGCGTATCTGTGCCTGTATATCGGAAAGGCTCACCACCGACCGGTCGTAGGTGATGCTCATATCCCCGGAGGCAAAATTCACATCCGCCGACAGTACGCCCGGAATGGAGCGTGTCTTGCTCTCCACGTTGTTGGCGCACACGGCACAGTTCATTTCCAGCACCGGGACGATCGTTTTCTGTATATTGTTCTTAGCCATATTGCAAAACAGAGCCCCGGTTTCAGACCGGGACTAATCATGTAAAGATATACAAAAAACTGCTCGCAGGCAAGGGGAAATGGTTTCCGTAAGTGTTATTGCTTCCCGTGTCCGGAGCGAGATTTTGAAAAATCACTATATTTGGAATCTGAAAGGAATGCCGCCCGCCAACGGGCCGGGCCCTGCAACATCAAGAAATAAAGTTTTGACAGATGGCTGAAAATCAAGATATACGTGCCGGCGTAAAAGACGGTACCGGGGTGGATGTGTCCCATTGCTACCAGTGCGGAAAATGCTCCGCAGGCTGTGTGCAGGCTCAGGACATGGACTACCCTCCCAGTTATGTGATGCGCCTTCTCCAGACGGGTAGCACGGCTGATTACGATACGGTGCTGCGCAGCCGCACTATTTGGCTGTGCCTGAACTGCGAAAACTGCTACCAGCGCTGCCCGATGTCGATAGATATTCCCTCGGTCATGGATGCCTTGCGGCAGGAATCCCTCCGAAAGGGATGGCAGCACAAGGATGCTAAAAAGATTATCGCCTTCCACCGGGCATTCCTCTCCCAGATAGAAAATACGGGCCGCCTGTACGAGGTGGGCATGGAAGTGGAGTATAAGCTGGCCACCGGCGATTTCTTTCAGGACGTGGACCTGGTGCCGGGGATGCTTTCCCGGGGAAAACTGGGGCTTTTGCCCGAACGGATAAAAGGCCGCAAAGGGGTGAAGGATTTATTTAAAAAGACCATCAAAGCAAAAAAGGACGGAAAATGAAAACAGGATTTTACCCCGGATGTTCCCTGAAAGGCTCGTCCCGCGAATACGCCGAATCGGTGGTAGCGCTGGCCCGGGCCTTGGATATGCCGCTCGAGGAAATAGAGGACTGGAATTGCTGTGGGGCCTCTTCCGCCCATTCGGTAGATAAAGACCTGGCCCTCGCGCTCCCGTCCCGGGTGCTGGCGCTGGCCGCTGCCCAGGGTTTCGACGAAATCGTGGTGCCGTGTGCCGCCTGCTACAACCGGCTGGCCCTTTCCCAGCATGAACTGGCGGAAAAACCGGCCCTGAAGGGTAAGATAGAGCACGTACTGGAAATGAGCCTCTCCCCGGTGAAGATACTGAACGTACTCCAGTGGATCGAAAAATACGCCCCCGGTAAGGTAAAGGAAAAGCTAACGAAGCCTTTCGGTAAGAAAGTGGCTTGTTACTACGGCTGCCTGCTCGTTCGCCCGGCCAGCGTGCTTGGCTTCGACCGGACGGAAGACCCCCGTACGATGGACGATTTGATGGCGGAAGCCGGTGCTACGCCTATCGACTGGGCCTTTAAAACGGAATGCTGCGGCGGGGGGATGACCATTCCCGCCACTAAGACCATCGCACGGCTTTCCGGCGACGTGCTTTCCGATGCGGCGGCCCGCGGGGCGCAGGCCGTGATCGTGGCCTGCCCGATGTGCCATGCTAATCTGGATATGCGCCGGGGAGCTGTCAACAAACAATTGGAACACCCGGTCGACATCCCGGTATTGTACATTACCCAGGCGCTGGGCCTTTCCGTAGGACTGTCCGCCGAAGAATTGGGTGTAAAACGGCATTTTGTGCCGGTAAACCTTTAGAAGGAGAATCGCTATGTCTAAAATAGGAGTTTTTATATGCCACTGCGGCGAGAATATCGGTTCGACGGTCGACTGTGAAAAAGTAGCCGCCGAGATCGCTAAGATGGAGGGGGTGGAAGTGAGTACGGACTATAAGTATATGTGTTCCGACCCCGGCCAGACGATGATCAAGGACGCTATCCGCGAGAAAGGCCTCGACGGGGTGGTGGTGGCCGCCTGTTCCCCCCGGATGCACGAGACGACCTTCCGCAAAGCCTGTTCCGAGGCCTGCCTGAATCCGTATATGTGCGAGATCGCCAACATCCGCGAGCACTGCTCGTGGGTGCATGAAAAGGGCGACGCCACCACGGAAAAGGCTATCGACCTGGTGCGGATGCAGGTGGAAAAGGTCAAACGCGACCGACCGCTCAATCCCATCAAAGTGCCCGTGACCAAAAAAGCACTGGTAATAGGCGGAGGGATCGCCGGTATCCAGGCGGCGCTGGACATCGCCAATACCGGGCATAAAGTGATCCTCGTGGAAAAAGAACCCTCCATCGGCGGGCATATGTCCCAGCTTTCGGAGACATTCCCCACGCTCGACTGTTCGCAGTGTATCCTCACTCCCCGTATGGTGGAGGTAGCTCAGCACCCGAACATCACTCTGCACACCTATGCCGAAGTCGAAAGCCTCGAGGGCTTTATCGGCAATTTCAAGGCGCATATCCGACTGAAGGCCCGCAGCATCGATCTGGAAAAATGTACCGGCTGCGGGGCCTGCACGACCAAATGCCCGACCAAGAAAATACCCAGCGAGTTCAATGCGGCTATGGGGCTGCGTACCGCTATCTATACGCCGTTCCCGCAGGCCGTGCCGAATAAACCGGTGATAGACAAGGAACACTGTGTGTACTACCGTACCGGCAAATGCAAACTGTGTGAGAAGACCTGCCCTACGGGTGCGATCGCCTTTGATCAGGAAGACCGGATCATTACCGAGGAAGTGGGTGCGGTGGTCGTGGCAACCGGCTTCGACGTGGCCAAGACCGATTTCTTCCCCGAATACGGTTACGGAAAATACAAGGACGTGATCACCGGGCTCCAGTTCGAGCGCCTGGCCTCGGCTTCCGGCCCTACGATGGGCGAAATACGCCGTCCGTCGGACGGTAAAGTTCCCCAAAAGATCGTGTTCGTCGCCTGTGCCGGTTCCCGCGACCCGGCCAAAGGCAAGCCTTACTGCTCCAAAATATGCTGCATGTATACGGCCAAACACGCTATGCTTTACCAGCATAAGGTGCACGGCGGGGAGTCTTACGTATTCTACATGGATATCCGCGCGGCGGGGAAAAATTACGACGAATTTGTCCGCCGGGCCATCGAGGACGACGGGGTAAATTATGTCCGCGGCCGTGTGTCGCGCATTTACGAGCGGGACGGGAAACTCATCGTTAAGGGGGCCGATACCCTGCTGGGTGCGCGCCCGGTGGAGATCGAGGCCGATATGGTCGTCCTGGCCACGGCGGGTATTGCCAACCAAGGGGCCGAATCCCTGGCGCAGAAGCTCCATATCTCCTACGACCAGTACAATTTCTTTGCCGAGGCGCATCCCAAGCTAAAACCGGTAGAGACCAATACGGCCGGCATTTACCTGGCCGGTGCCTGCCAGAGCCCCAAGGATATCCCCGAAACGGTGGCGGCAGCCTCCGGGGCAGCGGTAAAGGTAGCCGGGCTGTTCTCGCAGGACGAACTCGTGCGAGAACCGGTGGTAGCTGTGGTCAACCGGACGGCGCCCCCGCTGTTCTCCACCTGTGTGGGCTGTGGGCTGTGTATCCAGATATGCCCTTATCAGGCTATCGATATGGAACCCATCACGGCGCGCGACGGCAGTATACTGAAAGTCGTGGCCCACATCAACCCCGGACTGTGCCAGGGATGCGGTACATGTGTGGCTTTCTGTCGCAGCAAGAGCATAGACCTCCAAGGATTTACCAACGAAGAAATGTTCGCACAGGTGCTTTCCGCCCTGAACGAATAAAGGATAACAGATGGAAGAACAAGATAATACACAGTTCGAGCCCAAGATCGTAGCCTTTGTGTGCAACTGGTGCACCTACGCCGGGGCCGACCTGACGGGTACCAGCCGCATGAAATATGCGACCAATGTCAAGATCGTGCGTTTTCCGTGCACGGGACGTATCGACTTCATGCTTATACTCAAAGCTTTCGCTTCGGGGGCCGATGGGGTCATCGTATCGGGATGCCACCCGAATGACTGCCATTACACTGCCGGCAATTTCCATGCCCGCCGCCGTTGGATGGTGCTCCGCGGGCTGTTGGAATACCTCGGGGTGGATGTACGCAGGGTTAAATTCTCATGGGTGTCGGCCGGTGAGGGCGCCAAATGGGCCGAACTGGTAAACGATACGGTGGGCGAGGTCCGGGAATTGGGCCCTTATGCCGATTACCAAAAAGCAGCCGATTACCTGAAAAACGGAGTATACAATGGATAAGCTGACGCAAAGGATCAAAGAACTTTTCGACCAGGGCGAGATCACCCTGGCTATCGGGTATGAAAAAGGCACGGACGGGCAGCCCCGGCCGATGTTCTGCCGCAATGCCCGGGATGCGGAGCGCATGGTTTTCTCCAACGATTTCGGGCAGAACCTGGCCGTATACCTCACCAAGGCGGAACTCATAAAAGGCGAAAAAGTAGCCGTGGCCGCGACGATACCTACCCTGCGGAGCATTTACTATCTTTTTCGGGAAAACCAGGTAGGCCAGCAGGCGTTCACCATCCTGCACCTTTCGCCCAACGACGAATTCATGCATTTCCTCAAGACGGACGATATCGCCGTTTATATAGACCATATCCCTTCCGAGCCTTCCGAGGCCGACCGGGAGCTCCTCGAACGGCTCGATGCCATGACCGGCGAAGAACGCTGGGCATTTTGGCAGAACGAATTTTCCCGCTGCATCAAATGCTACGCCTGCCGGGCCGCCTGTCCGATGTGCTACTGTACCCGTTGTATCGTGGAGGACAATCGTCCGCAGTGGATCGATCCCTGGCCGTCGCCGCTCTCCAATATGGAGTGGCAGATCAGCCGCGTGATGCATTTGGCGGGCCGCTGCGTAGGCTGCGGGTCATGCGGGGAAGCCTGCCCGGAGGGTATACCGGTGCACCTGCTCAACCGGAAGCTGCTCGGCAATATCGCTGCCGATTTCGGCGTCGCTCCGGGTGCCGCTCCCAAAGAAGGGGCCGTACTCAATACGTTCCGCGCGGACGACAAAGAGAACTTTATCCTGTAATGCAATGAATACACGCTATATAAAGAAAGAAAATATAACCGCCTGGTTCGACGCCCTGGCCAAGGCGCACGACCGGGTACTTGCTCCGGTGCGCAAAGGACGGGCAGTGGAGTTCGCCCCGGTGGAAAAACTGTCGGACGTGGCTACGGATTACGTGCAGACTACCCGCAGTGCCAAGGAGGCTCTCTTCCCGCGTGCCGAAGTCCTTTTCTCGTACCGGAAAGACGGAAAGAACGTGGAGGTCGAAGATTTCGATCCGGCAAGTGTGCCTTCGACCGTACTCTGGCAGGTGCGTCCGTGCGATGCCGCATCGATTTTCCCGCTGGATGCCGTGTTCAACTGGGATTTCAAGGACAAACTGTATAACGCGCGCCGCGAGCGGACGGCCATTATTGCCGTAAGTTGTGCCCAGGCCGACAGTTGCTGTTTCTGCACCTCGGTAAACGGCGGTCCCGGCAATACTGCCGGCAGCGATGTATTGCTTACGATGACCCCCGATGGGGCTATTGTGGAGGTCTCGACGGAAAAAGGAGAAAAACTCGTTTCGCTGGCCACCGGCCTTTTTGAAGAAGGGTCGGCGGAAGACAAACAGAAATACCTGGCGGATGTACCGGCGGTGTTCGACCTGGAACAGCTCAAGGAAAAGATCGGGGTGATGTTCGATTCCCCCATCTGGAAGGAGCAGTCCGAGCGGTGTCTGGGGTGCGGAGCCTGCGCCTATGTATGCCCTACATGCTCGTGCTTCGATATCCAGGACTGTGCCAAAGGGAGCGAAGGCAGTCGTCTTCGCTGCTGGGATTCGTGCGGGTTCGCGCTTTTCACCCTTCATACCTCGGGCCACAATCCGCGTCCCACACAGGCTACGCGCTGGCGCCAGCGCCTGATGCACAAGTTTTCCTATATTCCGGAGCGGGAATCCTCGCTCGGATGCACCGGCTGCGGGCGCTGTTCACGCGCGTGCCCGGTGGATATGAACCTCAAGGAACACCTGATCTCCATTACGCTGAAATAATACGATGAACGACGACAAAAATATCTATCTTCCCTACCGGATGACCATCGAAAAGATCGTCCGCGAAGCCCCTGGGGTGCAGACGTTCCGCCTTCGTTTTCAGAACGAAGAGGAGGCCGCTGCATTTTCTTTTCAGGCCGGCCAGTTCGGGGAATATTCCGTGTTCGGAGAAGGCGAATCGACCTTTTGCATTGCCTCTTCTCCGACGCGTAAGGGTTATATCGAGTGCACGTTCCGCCAGGTGGGCCGTGTGACTTCGGCTTTGGCCAATAAAGAGGAGGGCGACACGGTCGGTTTCCGCGGGCCGTTCGGCAATGTTTTCCCGATGGACCGGTGGATCGGGAAAAACCTGCTTTTCATCGCGGGAGGTATCGCCCTGCCGCCGATGCGCTGCGTGATCTGGAATGCGCTGGACGAACGGGAAAAATATGGCAATGTTACGATCGTTTACGGGGCGAAAACACCGAACGATCTGGTCTATAAGCACGAACTGAAAGAATGGGCCGAACGCCCCGACGTAAACTTGATCACCACGGTCGATCCGGGCGGAGAAACTCCTGACTGGACAGGGGAAGTCGGATTTGTGCCCGATGTGGTGGCTGCGGCCGGGCTGTCGTCCGAAAATACAGTGGCTGTCGTCTGCGGGCCGCCGGTGATGATCAAATTTACGCTGCCCAAGCTCCAGGCCATCGGATTTTCCGACGAGAATATTTTTACCACCCTCGAAAACCGCATGAAATGCGGGGTAGGCAAGTGCGGCCGTTGCAACGTAGGTAAGATGTACGTATGCAAGGACGGTCCGGTGTTTTCTCAGGCCCAGCTTCGGGAGATGCCGCCCGAATATTGATCTTTTAAGTATACCTATCGACCGTGGAAAGGAACGTCCCAAAAATAAAAGAGATAACCAGCCGGCACTACGAAGTGCCGTTCGGCGATGCCGACGACAAAGAACTTATTTCCCGGACGGAATTGTATTTCGATGAGAGCGGACGGAAAATCCGGGAAGAGGAATATGATGCCGGTGATGAGCTGGTATCGGCTTGGATTCTATACCCTCTGAAACGAATGTCGGAGAGCATACGCGATGTCCACGGAACCCCGAATACTGAAAGCGAAACTTTTTTTGATTCCCAGGATCGGATTACGGAGAAACGTGAATACCGCACGGGAGCGGGGCAAACGCTCGTATGGACCTATTTCTACGATAAAACGGGACGCCGGACGGAAAAAATATGCCGCGATTCCCGGGGAAAAGAAAAAGAGCGGGCAAAGTATACCCATGACCGCCGCGGAAACTGCGTGGAAAAGACAGTCTTTTTTCCTGAAGCACTGCTCAACTACCGGATCGCTTTTTTATACGATGGGAAAGGGAATCTTCTCGAACGTACCCATTACGATGCGCAGGGGAAACTGTCCGAAAGGATACGTTATACGTATGACAAATACGGCGAGTGTGCCCGGAAAGAATTTTACGATCTGAATGATACCTTGTACCTAATCGAAGAATGTCTGTTGGAATATGACGGACAGGGTAGTTGGGTGCGCATGGAATCCTATCGGCAGGGGCGGGAAGAGATCGCGGATTTCGCCTACCAGGACCGGATGGAAGAAAAAGAACTTGCCGGGATAACCGTCCGGGAGATCGTGTATTATTGATTGGGCTATTATGATTTAAAACAAATCCCGGAACATTGTCCCGGGATTTGTTTTTTAGTGCCAGTATACCTGTTATCGGAATCGTGGAAGTGGAGCCTTTTTCAATATCGTTTATCCCGCACTACATCTACCGGCACTAAAGGCCTTTCTGTGGACAATCTGGCGAATGCCCCCCAAGGCGCATAAATGACGCTCGCGACGAAAAACTGTTTTTCATCCAGGGATATTATCTCCTCTCCAATACGGGGTACCGATGGCAGGGAGAGGGTAAATGTCGTTTGGCCTTCTGCAAAACAATCCACGTTCACCAGATTCGGATTGGTACTGAGCATCAGCACCGGGGTCGAATGCTGGTCATAGGCGATGCATTTTACGTAGTTCACGCGCGTGTACGGGTCCATGTTCCATTCCTTGATCTTTTTATCGGCCATCTTCTTCAACTCCGGGGTCATCAGCAGGGTCTCCCCTGTGCGTGGCAGGGTGCCTAATTGCATGTGGACCACTTCTGCGTCTTTCAGGGTTTCGTAAATACCGATGGTCACTCTTACATCTATCATGGCGTGCGTTTTGTTGTGTTTATTTATCCGTCTAAAGTAGGGATTTTTCGACTTCAATATCTTTCCGGATCGTTTTATTTTGGGCGGCTTCCATGAAAAAACGCCCGCTTCAGCGGACGTTTTTATTGTGCTTTAAAAAGAATTATTCGGCCTTTTCTTCGGCGGCTTCCGGTTCCTCGTCCTCTTTTTCTTTGGACACCATTCCGGCAGCCTGCAGGATATTGTACCAATGGAACAGTTTGCGGATATGAGAGGCATATACGCGTTCCCGGTCGTAATCCGGCACGATGGCCTCAAAGTATTCTTTCAACTGTTCATCGGAAGAAGTTTTCGCATCCAGGGCCTGGCCGTTGTCCTGCTTTTCGGCGATACGGCGCATGATTTCCCGCAAGGGAAGCTCCTCGGTCTGGGTGTACATCGAGATGTCGTCCAGCGAGCTCATGGTCGAGGTCAGGGAAGCCATGGTGCGCTTGCCGTCCTGGACGGTTTCGACGATCACACCGCCTTTGGTGTGGGAAAGGATCTTGAAAAGCCCCGGTTTGCCCGAAATGGCAATGATACCTTTTAATTTCATTTTCTTGTGAAGTGTAATTTATCTTTTCGGTTGACTGTGTTATTTACGGTTGGGAAAACGCATCGGGTAGGATGCGTTGGTATGTCCCTGGGAAATGTTCTGAAGTCGTTTCTGGATCATCCGCTTGGTGAGTGGGGAGAGGTGATCGGTAAATACCACGCCTTCCAGATGGTCGAACTCGTGCTGGAATATCCGCGCGGCGCGGCCCGAAAGCAATACTTCGTGTTCGTTCCACTGTTTGTCGAAATATTTTACGCGTACGTTTTCCGGCCGGAACACTTTCTCGTGAATACCGGGAATGCTCAGGCAGCCTTCCTCGAAGCCCCATTTATCCCCCCATTCTTCCAGTACTTCGGGGTTGACGAATTCCTGGCGGAACGTTTTTAGAAAGTTCCGTTCTTCCTTCGGAATTTCCTCGTAGTCGGCAAACGGAGAACCGTCCACGACGATCACCCGGATCGAGCGTCCTATCTGGGGAGCTGCCAGTCCGACCCCGTCTGCGGAGTCCATCGTTTCAAACATATCCTGTACCAGCTTATCCAGTTCAGGGTACTCTTTTTCTATTTCTTCGGCCCTTTTCTTGAGGATAGGCTCCCCGTAGGCCAGTATCGGTAATATCATATCAGTTTTGCTTTATCTGTTTTTCAATTCTTTTGTGGCCTTTACCGCCTTCCGCGGGATTCCATATAGTCCCGCAGGATGATCGCAGCGCTGGTTCGGTCCAATGCGCCTTTTTCCTGCCGTTTGCCTTTCGGGGCTCCCGAAGCAAACAGGTCTCGGGCCGCGATCTTCGAGGTAAACCGTTCGTCGTATCTCTCGACGGGTATTCCCGGCAGGATAGATTCTAACTGTGCGACGAAGGCGAGGATGTCCTCTTCGACCGCTACCGGTGCTTCCGCAGAATAGGTGTGATGAGGCTGGCCGACCGCGATCGCATCTACCGGGTTCCCGGCGCAGTATTCTTTCAGGAAAACGAGAGTTTCTTCCGGGCTGAGGGTACACAGGGGCGAGGCAATGATCTGCAGCTCGTCGCTTACCGCGATGCCCACCCGTTTACGTCCGTAGTCTATTCCTATCAGTTTCCCCATCGGGATGCAAAATTAGTGTTTTTACGCCCGTGCGGCAAATGTTTTAAGACGGGCGTACAATTGCGCCGTCGGCAGGCCGACCACGTTGTGGTACGGGCCTTCTATGCTCGTAATGCTGGTTTCCCCGATCCATTCCTGAATGGCGTAGGCCCCGGCCTTGTCCAGCGGGGAGAACCGCTCGATGTAATACCGGATATCGTCTTCGTCCATTTCGGCGAACGTGACTTTTGTCGTGCTGCTGAACGTTTCCTCGCCCTGTGCACCGCGGATAGTCACCCCGGTGATCACTTCATGCGTGCGTCCGGAGAGCATCCGGAGCATCTCGATAGCTTGTCCGGCATCTTTCGGTTTGCCCAGGGCAGTCCCGTTCGCCCATACGATCGTATCGGCTCCGACAACGATTTCCTTGTCGGATTGCAAACCTGCCGCCCGGGCTTTTACCCGGCTGAGGAATTTGACGATCTCCTCTCCCCGAAGGGTTGAAGGATAGGTTTCGTCCACGTCGCCGCCGCGCGCGACGAAAGGGACTTCGAGTTTTTCAAAAAATTCGATGCGCCGGGGCGACGACGAAGCCAATACCAGCGTTTTTCCTTCCAGTGCTTTATTCAGACTATTCTTTCCTGTTCCGTTCATCGTCCGTTCAGGCATTGAATCCGTCGAAATTCTCTTCGTGCCATTTTCCCTGTGCTTTGAGCACCTGTTCTATCACGTCGCGCACGCAGCCTTCGCCGCCTTTATGGGGAGAAACGTACTTAGATACGGCCAGTACGTCCACGCAGGCATCCGAAGGGCAGCAGGGAAGCCCTACGGCTTTCATCGGGGCGATGTCCGGCACGTCGTCGCCCATGTAGAGCATATCGGCCGGGGCGATGCCGTAGCCGTCGCAGTATTCCCGGAGTTTTTCGAGTTTCGAGGTCGCGTTGAGCACGATGTCGTGGATACCCAGCCGGTTGAATCGGGTAAGGATCGAGTCTTCTTTGCCCCCGGTGATAATGATGATCCGATAGCCGCGTTTGGCCGCCAGTTGCATGGCATAACCGTCCTTTACGTTCATCTTGCGCACGAATTCCCCCGTCGGGAATACCGTGACCGAGCCGTCGGTCATCACTCCGTCCACGTCGAAGACAAAAGCTTTGATGCGACCGAGTATCTCTTTGTAGTTTTCCGTATCCATAGCTGTGTTTTTCATACCACAAAAATACGCATAAAACAGCGAACTTTAATACATTTGCAGTAAATACCCTCTCGGAGCATGTATACGATAAAAGCTGTCACAGGCCCCACGGCCAGCGGAAAAACCGCCTTGGCGATCCGTATCGCCCAGGATACGGATGCAGAGATAGTATCGTTCGATTCCCGCCAGTTCTACCGGGGCATGGATATCGGTACGGCCAAACCGACGGCGGAGGAACTTTCCGCCGTTCCCCATCATTTCATCGGGCATTTGCCGGTGGAGGCTGAATATTCGGTCGGAGATTATGAAAAAGATGCGCTGGAAAAGATCGAGGAGATACATTCAAGGGGGAAGAACGTGGTGATGGTCGGTGGCTCCGGCCTTTACCTACAGGCGGTGGAGCACGGGATAGACCGTTTTCCGGAAGTGCCGCCGGAGATACGCCGGCAACTGGGGCGGACGTTCGCTGAAAGCGGGCTGCCGAAATTACAGGCTTTGCTCCGGGAGCGGGACCCCGAATATTACGGCATGGTAGATACGAAAAACCCCCGCCGGTTGATGCGGGCCCTGGAAGTATGTGTGGCGTCCGGGAAGCCTTATTCGTCTTTTTTAGGCAGTGGTCGGGCGGAACGCCCTTTCCGGGTGGAAAAGATACTCGTCGAGCTGCCCCGGGAAGAACTCTACCGGCGTATCGACAAAAGGGTAGACCGGATGATTGCCGAAGGATTAGTTGCCGAAGTGGAATCCCTCTTGCCGTACCGGGCCTGTAATGCGATGCAAAGCGTCGGGTACCGCGAATTCTTCGATTATTTCGAGGGAAAGATTACCTTGGAAGAAGCCGTTGCTTTGGTGAAACAACATACCCGGAACTACGCCAAACGGCAGGTTACCTGGTTCGCCCATCAGAAATAAAACTGCGTAGCTGTAAAGAACCCCTGTCCTCAATAATACCAGACCGGAGGAACGGATATCTGTTTTTGTATTAATTGGATTCTACATGTGGCTTTTGCTGTATTTCCGGAAAGCAGATACCGTCTGGTACATGCCGTAGGCGATGAATATCTTGGCTGCCAGGAACAGTGTTTCGCCCCAGGCGTTCAGGCCGACACCGTCGAGTTTGTCCCGGAAATTCAGCACGTTCAGCACATCCAGGTATTTCTTCCATATCTCCCCGAAGCCGGAGAAATCGAACCGGGCATTCAGGCGGAATATCGGTTCGTCGGCCCCGGTATAATTGATAAGCCAGAAAAAGACCATGGCTGCGGTCATGGTGAAGGCGATACCCTGTATGAAATTGGTGCCATACCTGTTGGACACCTTCTGGGCGATAAGGATGATCCGGTCGCCGATGGAAATACCCCCTTCCTTTCGGTATAGTTCCAGTTCGAGATACTTGTATTTCAGGGCATCGATCGCGTTGTTGTTCTTGCTGGCACTGTCCTTGAGGATGCGGGCCGTCTTCCGGTCGGCAATATTGCGTCCGTCGATATAAGTATTTTCCAGTTCGACAATTCCCAGATTCATGGCATCTGCTAAACGAATCTTGGATATAGTGCTGTCCTCAAAAAATAGCATGCCTCTGTTGCAGATGGAGGTCATATCACAATTTGTAATGATACTATCCAGTGACTTGAAAATTCCATTGTTCTGAATAGTAGCAAAATGGGCTTGTAAATTTTGAATATTACTGTGTTTTATATTTGTAAACCCTGCAATATCCGCTTTGTCAAAACAAAGATCCTTGATGAGATTCTTGTCCGATTGGCCTCTGTCTGCCGTCAATGTTAATCCTTTTTTTATGATAGCCGAATTGAAACAGAGTAGTTTAGCATCTGAGATATTCGTTAATACGGCATTTTGGTTGAACGTGCAAAAATTAAAAGAACAATATTGGATGAATGTTATATATTTCAATGCAAAGTCCATTTCAAAAATGGACAGATCAAAATATATGCCCGGGATGTCGAATAGGTCTTCTGATTCATAATTGTCAAAAATAATATGATCGAATTCGACATTGTTATAGAAATGGCAATCTAAAAATTCAATGCTATTTCGTCCTAGATCATTGTCCAAAAAGTGAACAGTGCCGTGAAATTTAGAACCGCAAAAATCCCCACCGGAAAATTTACATTCTTCTACCCATAAATTTTCCATGAATTCACAAAAACTCCAATCTGTTTCTGTAGTGGGATATGGACAGAATGATGTATTGTGTAACGATATTGGTCCGTGAAATTTCGTGCGGTTGAACGATCCTCTATAAATCAGGCTGTTATCGTACCAAATACTCAAATAAACTTCCTGCATGAAAGGCGTCAGCCCTTGTTCATATTCTTCAGAGGTATCGACTATACAATCGATCTTCCCGGCGATATCTCTTAAATTCATTGATACTGGGACTCCCTGATATTCTTCGGTATAAAGGACGCAGTTGCGCAGGTCTATGTGACGAAAATCTTTTGATGAACTTGGAATGCCGGAGTACTTGATTTCCTGATCCTGTTCCTCGAATTGATACTTTATCCACCGGACTATCTTGTCCGGGGTATTGAGGATATGGCGTCCATTGCTATCTATCTCGATATCGCTTACGTCTGTACGAGAAGTTTGCTCGGGGGAGGGCATTGCTGTAGTGTTTTGAAAGGTTGAAACCGAAAAGACAGGACAAAAATAGGAAGATTATTCCTTATTTTTTAAATTACTGATCGGTTTTTGCCGGGGATGTATTTGGCTTTTTGGAGGCTCCGGATGGCTTTTTCCCCAAAAGCAAATTAGTTACATATACCGTCAGTATAGGAAACATGAGCATTCCCAATCCCGCCAGAAAAACAGAGAGAATCCGCCCGGTAGCCGTTATGGCATAGATGTTCGATCCTACGGTCGTTACATTCATCGAAGCCCACCAAAGCGCATCCTGGTAATCCTTCACCGCGGGATTTACATGTACTTCGAGGGCAAAAAAGGCCAGGCTCGCAAAGTAGACGTTGGCTACAAGCATCAGCACATAGGATATAAAAAGGCTCGATATTTTGTTGTTTGTAAACCAGCCCACGACAATCGCTAAAGCATAGCCGCCCCGGAGCAGGGGAATAAAGCGGATAAAATACGTGAATTCGGTATCGAAAGTCCATTGATAATGGGTGATAATGCTCTGGTATGGAATAGAAACCAGTAAAAAGAGAAAATGAGAGCGAAAATATTTCCATTTACTGTCCGCCATTAGGAATTCCAAAAGGAAACAGAACAAAAACCATAAACAAATCCAAAATTGGACTTTTAGATAGTATGACTGCTCGTAAAAGGAAATCCCTTTAAATGTGTCGAGGGAAATACTGATCACTAAAAAAAGGCACATTAATAAAATGGAAATGTGTAAAACATCCGATATCCCTTTTTTATGGGATAGAATACCGTGTACGAATATATTTTTCATGTTCTGCTTTTTGATTTGGGTTTGCCGGGTTCCGTGATTTTTAAGACGGGGCGCCATTTGGCATCAGAAAGATAATGAAATTTGGAAAAAGGCGCATCATTTTTTTTAATACGTATTCTATGAAGATATGTTAAATTAGAAGGAAAACAAGGCGATAAATGGAAAAAATTGTTTATATTTGAACATTGCTTGTGTCAAATAAGTATAGATCAACGATCTATGAAATCGAAAAACAATTCCTGTCTGAGTAATTAGAACTGTTTGCATCGGGTATAAGAAAAGAATTTTGTGGGTGGGGTAATTAGTCTTTATGCAAGTGTTGACGTCGACGTAATTATTTATATTTATTAATTTTTAAATGTTTACAAAAATCATGAAAAAACTACTCTTTTTATTATTGGGAGCAGTCACGTGTTTTGGCTGTTCGAAAGATTCAGCAACAGAAGTAGGCGGAATGCCGGCGGCAGGCAATGCGAAGACGGTCGAAAAACAGGTTTCCGCAGAAGCAGAATTGACCCCGGTCCGGATAATTGCCAATGGGTTTGAGATTTGTAGCTCGAATCAAGTACAAATCACTTACACGGATGAAAACTGGGAAGCCCATACGATTAATCTTTCACAGTGTTCGGGAGAAGGTAAATTGTTTTATGCGTCCGGAGAGATGCTGTCGGTCGAGGGGTGCTTGAGCGTAGGAAATGCGCGTAAGATGACCATTAAAGTTCGGGGAGATCTGGCGCAAGGAGATACGGACGGTGAAGGACATTCCTATGACCATATTAGTGAGAGTGGGGAAGAGTGCTGCACCAGTTTTGCCATGCCGATTAAAAAGCCATTCGGGGACGAGTATGTTCTGCGTCTGACTCTGGAGGCGCAATACTAACCTACGTAATTTGAATATTTTAAGTCCCGGTATATATAACGTACCGGGCCTTTTTATATTTTCATTTAGGACAGAAGACTGGCAGGGGTATTTGCATATTTGCTTCGGAAAGATTGCCGGTACAGTGTCCGAACCCCTTTAAATGAAACACCCTGTTCTATGCAGAACAGGGTGTTTAAATTTTGTAGCGAGGGGGGGGCATGATCCCCCGACCTCCGGGTTATGAATCCGACGCTCTAGCCAGCTGAGCTACCTCGCCATTTTCGGTTTGAAAACGATTGCAAAAGTATATAAATATTATTTTTTGGCCAAGTAAAAATGGGACTTTTTTTCTTTTTATTTGTAATGCGAAATATATACCTTGCGCCCGTAAAACCCTAATAACCCAATATGGCAGAAAAGCAAAAATACCATATAGAATACCTTGTAAAAGCATCCGTAGAGATGCTATACCAATATATATCCACTGCATCCGGTCTCGGAGAATGGTTTTCCGATGCGGCGATTTCCCGGGGAAATGCCTATACGTTCATTTGGGCAGGAAGCGAAGAAGAAGCTACACTGATCGCGCGGCGGGAAGATTCGCTGGTGCGGTTCCGTTGGAAAGCCGATGAAGGGGAGAAGTATTACTTCGAAATAAAGATCGAAGAGGATGAGCTGACAGGAGATGTGGCAATGACCATTACCGACTTTGCTTATCCCGAAGAACTGAATGAAGCGCGCCAGGTATGGAATAATTCCGTAGTCAATCTCCGTAATGTAATAGGGGCGCAGGTGAGCTGATGGGTAAAGTAAAGGATATCGTAAAAACCAATGTCCCGTTCCTGCTCCCCTGCCTTGTATTTTGGATAGCGGCTGCAGTAGCGCTTGTTTTTTGTGATAAAGTTTCCTTGCAGGTGGCGTTTAATTCGCTCCACACGCCTTTTCAGAATGATATATGGCTGGCTGTTACTGCGCTGGGAGGGTCGGTCTTCTGTATTTGTATTCTTTTAACGGGCACGCTGTTCTCCTACCGTTATATGGTGAGTGGGATCGCGTCTATATTGATTGCCATGGGGATCACGACCCTGTTCAAATACGCCATCGAGATGCCGCGCCCTTCGGTCGAACTGGCGCAGGCCGGACTCCTCGGAGGAATGGACTTGGTAGAGGGGTATTCGCTCCGGGAAACACTTAGCTTTCCATCCGGGCATACGACGGCGGCCTTCTGTTTATTCACGACGCTGGCCCTGTTCGCCCGCCGCAGTTGGGTGAAAGTAGTTTTATTTCTCGTCGCTTTTGGAGTGGCGTATAGCCGTATCTACCTGATGCAGCATTTCCTGTCGGACGTATTGGCCGGTTCGGTGATCGGGACGGTTACGGCGGTGGTGGTCTATGCTTATGTCCGGGAAGCCCGTTGGATTGACTTCGGGCGTCCGCTCGTTTCCCCTCGTTTATATAATCGGATAAAAAAATAATTTAGTCAAACGGGAGCCAATCCCTCTTTCAAAGGAAATTTCAAAAAGTAAAATAAATGGCCCGGAGATTTCTCCGGGCCGCTTTGTATTTAAATCGGGACGAATGTCATTTCACAAAAAGGTCGATATCGCGGCCTTGGGGGGTCTTGCGGATCTCGATGATCACAGCACTCTCCGGTAGCAAGCCCTGCATCTTTTCGCCCCATTCCACCAGGCACAGGGCCCCGCTGTAGAAGTATTCCTCGTAGCCCATGTCGTAGGCCTCCCGCGGGTCGTCGATGCGGTAGAAATCGAAATGATAAATGGGAGAGCCGTTCTTTTTCAGGTATTGGTTGACGATGGAGAAAGTAGGGGAGGTCGCCGTATCGTCCGATCCCAGCAGGCGCACCAGCTGCTTTATCAGCGTAGTTTTTCCGGCGCCCATTTCCCCTTCCAGCATGACCGCGCCCGAGGTGATATACGGCGCTATTTCCGCGGCTATCCGGGGCATTTCTTCTTCCTTGATATCCTTGAAAGATAACGCTGCTGACATGGTATTTTTATTTAGCCCCCAAATGTACATCCATTTTTTTGATTGCCCAAAAAAGCCTACTTTTATGGCAGAATTATGACAAACAAGGCAGACACGCACAACAGGAACATCAACGATCCTGTTTACGGATTTATCCGGATAGACGACCCTCTTATATCGAAGGTTTTGTCCCATCCCTATATGCAGCGCTTACGGCGCATTACCCAGATCGG
This sequence comes from uncultured Flavobacteriales bacterium, assembly GCA_938023515.1. Lineage (GTDB taxonomy): Bacteria > Bacteroidota > Bacteroidia > Flavobacteriales > UBA1820 > Merdimorpha. Next base: position 2,262 of record CALJDR010000096.1, on the reverse strand, counting down.
GCTTTCGTCCCTGGTCTATCCGGGGGCCGTGCACAACCGTTTTACCCATTCGATCGGGGCGATGCACCTGATGGGACGGGCCATTGCGACCCTGCGGGAAAAAGGGTTTGAAATAACCACAGAGGAGGCTACGGCCGCTAAGATAGCCATCCTGCTGCACGACGTGGGGCATGCGCCGTTTTCCCATACGCTGGAAAGAGAACTGTTGGATGGAATCTCCCACGAGGATGTTTCGCTGGCGGTATTGGAATTGTTGCGCAAAGAAATGCCGGGGCCGGTGATGGACAAGGCGGTCGAGATATTCCGGGGGCAGTATCCGAAACGCTACCTGCATAGCCTGATCTCTTCCCAGCTCGATATGGACCGTTTGGATTATCTGAACCGGGACAGCTTCTTTTCCGGGGCTTCCGAGGGCATCGTGAGCCACGAGCGTATTATTGCCATGCTGGATGTGGCGGACGGGGATATCGTTTTCGATGAAAAAGGGCTTTATTCCGTCGAGAAATTTGTGATCGCCCGGCGCATGATGTACTGGCAGGTATACCTGCACAAGACTGTCTTGGCCGCCGATGTACTGGTGGAAGGGATCGTCCGGCGGGCGAAGGAACTTTTGGCGCAGGGAAAGGACATCCCCGTACACGAGCCGCTGCGTTCCCTGCTGGCTTCGAAGACCGGCTGCCGGGGACTGACCCCGGAATATCTGGAGCGCTATATGGCGGTGGATGAATCGGATATGTGGTGCGTGTTCAAACAGTGGAAGGCCAGCGACGATTTTATCCTGTCTTTCCTGTGCGATGCCATTTGCAGCCGGCATTTGTTCTCGGCCAAGCTCTCGGACCGTCCGCTGGATGAAACCGAGGTCTCGCGCATTCAGTATGCAATCCGGGAAAAATACGGCCTGGGGGACGACCTGCTGGGTTACCTGTTTACCGAACGGCGGATAGACAACCATGTGTACCGCCCCCGGGAGGATAATATCCGGATCCGACTACGCGACGGCAGCGTGCATAATATTACCGAGGTGTCCGAGCAGATCAATTTCACTACCGACAAAACGGAGACGAAATACCTGATCACCTATCCGAAAGAATTTCGGGAATAATGGCCTTAGAAATGCCGAAAATAGAGATCCGGCAAGGCGAGCCTTCCGACCTCGATGGATTGGAAAGGCTTTACAACGATTTGCACGATCATTTGTCGGCTGGGGAAAATCACCCCGGCTGGATCAAAGGCTACTACAAAGGTGTGAATGACCAGTATCTGGCTGTCATCCACATCGACACCCCATTTTGCCCCAAGGTAGGCGTCCTCCGGATGGTGATTGAGGATGACGGACCCCGCGATCTGCCCATCGATATAAGCAATATACAGATTGTTTTCCGCGAGGCCTTTTTCGGCCGTTTCGCGCACCGGGTAGTACATCCCGGCTTTTCAGGAAAAGGAGTAGGGAGGAGTCTGCTGGATTTTTCCGTGCAATTGGCCCGAAAGACAGGAATCAAAGCGATCCGGCTGGATGTGTATCGGAAGAATACTCCGGCTATAGGCTTGTACGAGAAATGCGGCTTCCGGTACGTCGATACGGTCGATCTGGGGCTGGCAGGGCATGGCCTTGATTTTTTCCGATTGTATGAGAAGGTCTTGTGAACGGACAATTACAATAAAAAAGCGGGAGCACTTTTGTGCTCCCGCTTTTTATAGGTGTAGGCCTTTATTTCAATTTCTTGAGGATGGCCGGCGGAACTCCTCCCTTGTTTAGTATCAGGGAGATCGTTTTGTAGCGCATATAGGCCTCGCTCACGTAATAGATACCGTCGAATCCCCGGTTTGTGCCCCAGGAGTTTTTGATGATGTAGTATTTCTTTCCGTTGGCGTCCTTGGCGATGCCTGTGATGTGCATACTATGGTCGTCGACCGTGGAATAATCGTCGAACGCCTTCTGGCGCATCTGTTCGGTGATCTGTTTTTCGGGTTTCGGTCCGTCGAACATCAGCGAATCCTCCGTTTCCGGCACGATGACGATACCCAGGGGCACCGAAAATCCTTTTTCTGTCATATCGGCCGCCCAGATAGCGGTGTAGCCGTTTTCCAAGGCATAGTCCAGCGTCTGGATCATTTCGTCCAATGGGATATTGTAATATTTCTCCCAGGACCAGTTGTCCGGCACCAACAAGTGTACCTTTTCATAATACGGTTCGTCCGTCCACGAGGTGAGGTCTGTCTCTTATACACATCTCCGAGCCCACGAGACTCGACGTCATCTCG
>CALJDR010000095.1 GCA_938023515.1 uncultured Flavobacteriales bacterium | reverse complement strand
TCTACACAAGGAGTATCGTCGGCAGCGTCAGATGTGTATAAGAGACAGCACGGGGAGTAAAGAACGTATTGGTGGATAAATTCGCCTTGACCGGAGATCTCCCGGCCGGTGTACTGATCGGTCGCGACGGAACGATCCTGGCCCGGTATATTTCTCCGGAAGACCTGTCGAGAGTCCTCGATTATCTGGCAAAGAATAATAATTAAACAGACAACAAATATTTCCGAATAATGAAAACTCAATTGAAATCCATTGTTTTGGCATGTGCGGTCCTTTTTATAGCGGCGGGCTGCAACAGCGACAAATTTACTATCACGGCTAATCTGAAAAATCTTGAAAATCAGGATGCTTACCTGAGCTCAGATTCCCAAAACGGGGAGTATTTTTATCTCGATACGGCCAAGGTAGAGAACGGTAAGTTCAAATTTACAGGCAAAATGGAACATAACGATTTCCGTACGATTACTTTCCAGAATATGGCTGGCGAGATAAGGCTTTATATGGATAATTCCAAGATCAGGATCGACGGGGATTTCGCCAAATTGGACAGCGTAAAAGTGGAAGGCTCTCCGGCGATGGATTATTTCAACGGTTTCAATGCCGATGAGGACCGGATGAGAACTTTTATAAATGAAAGGATCACTATCTTTAACAATGCCCAGGCCGCTAAAGATACGGCTACGATGGAAAAGATATCCAAGGAAGTGAAGGATATGCGCCTGGACTATACGAAAGAGCTTCTCAAGAAAGTGAACGAGCATCCGGACGATATCCTTTCTTTTATCGTGATTTCTAACTGGCTGCCTCTCCTTAATCCGGACGATCTGGCAGATTATTACAAGAAAGTGCCCGATTATATCAAACAGGATTTCCGGGTAGGGGATTTTAATAGTCACCTTCAGGAAAATGTGATCCGACTGGCCCGTGGAGCAGAGGTTCCGCACTTCTCTTTGGAGGACCTGAAATCCCCCGGGGATTCCCTTACTACCGAGAACACGGTGAAGGGGAAAACGTCGGCGCTTTATGTGACCGTAGGCCAAATGGAGAACAACGAGACCATTTATCCGGCACTTAAGAAAGCCAAGGAAAAAGGAGTGGATGTAGTTGTCGTGCTTTTGTTCGTGGATGGCGACGTTCCTTCAAAGATCGCGGAATACGCAAAGGAAAATGGCATAGAAGATTTCAAGATCGCGAAAGGTACTCCTGCTTTTGCTCAAAGCCTCGCTGCTTATTCACCGCGTGTATTCTTTATCGATAAAGACGGGAAGTTCATTGGAACGGCCCTCAATGCCGAACAGGTGGAATCGATCACGGAAAAAATATAATATGAATATTGTTTGCCGATAAAAAACCGGGGCCGCTTTTGCGGCCCCGGTTTTTTATCGGCAAAGAGGATGCCTTAGTCCCATAAAAAATAGTTCATGATCGATACGGCCACAACAGTGGCGATACCTGCGATACCGATGGTAAGGCCACTGATAGCCCCTTGCTGCTCTCCTATTTCAATAGCTTTGGAGGTGCCGATCGCATGGGAAGCGGAACCCAGGCTGATGCCTTGGGCAACGGGGCTTTTTATGCCTGTCCATTTGAATACCGACGGCGCGATCAGCGCACCGAATATGCCCGAGAGAATGATAGCCAGTATCGTGATCCCTTCTATCCCGTTGACCGAACGGGTGATCTCGATGCCGATAGGGGTCGTGATGGATTTTGCTACCAGCGAACGTTCTATCAGGGTGTCGAGCCCTAACAACCGGGACAGCAGGATGACGCTCAGGATGGCCGAGGCGACCCCGGAAGCGATGCCCGCCACGATGGCTTTCAGGTAATGGTTCAACAGGTTGCGGTGTTTGTACAGCGGTACGGCCAGGATGACGGTGACCGGCGAAAGGAAGAAATTGATGTATTGCCCTCCTTCGTTGAAATTGTCGAACGGTATGTTGAACACCAAAAGGATGGCTACTACCATGATCGTGGCCAGCAGGAACGGATTAGCGGCTACACTTCCGGTTTTCCGGCGGATTTTGCTGGCGATCACATAGGTGACCAGGCACAGCAGGATGCCGAAAATAGGCAGGGCGGTGAGGGTGTAGATCGGGTTCATTTTTCAGCCTCCTTTTCCGCTTGTGCCCGCTGGGCGATCCGTTTTTCCCGGCGGCGGACCAGCACTTCCGTCACCCATCCGGAAACGATCATCACGATAATGGTCGTTACCAGGATCAGGGTGATCCCTGCCGTATAGTGGCCTTCGAGGTATTTGTACGATATCATGATGCCCACTCCTACCGGGATGAAGAAGAAATTGATGTTGGAGAGCAGGAAATCGGCCAGTTCGGACACCTGTTCTACCCGAAGGACCTTGGTCTTGAGCAACGCGAGCAGGATGACCATACCGATGATACTGCCCGGTATCGGAATGCCCGATACCCGGGAGATGCATTCCCCGGCGAAGTTGATCAGCAAGACGAGCCCCAATTGCTTAAAAAGCTTTAGTGAGGGTTGCATAGGTTTTGATTTAGAATTCCGAAGTGAAATGCAGGTGTACCGTAGGGTACTTTTCCTGCGCCATCGAGATGGAGAACGCCGAATCCGCCAGGAATACCGGTTGTCCATCCTTGTCGCGGGCCATAAAACGGCTCTTCACCCGTTGGAAGTCCTTGTATTCCTCTCCGGAGGGGTCCTCGGCTTCTATCCAGCAGGCCTTGTATACCGGCACCGGTTCGTAGGTGCACAGGGCGTTGTATTCGTGTTCCAGACGGTACTGTATCACTTCGAACTGAAGGGCGCCCACCGTGCCGATGATTTTTCGGCCGTTCAGGTCGAGGGTGAAAAGCTGGGCTACGCCCTCGTCCATCAACTGGTCGATACCCTTGGCCAACTGTTTGGCCCGCATCGGGTCGGCGTTGTTGATATAGCGGAAGTGTTCCGGCGAGAACGAAGGGATGCCTTTGAAATTCAGTATTTCCCCCTCGGTCAGCGTGTCGCCTATCTTGAAGTTTCCTGTATCGTGCAGTCCGACGATGTCGCCCGGAAAGGATTCGTCCACGATCTGCTTTTTTTCGGCGAAAAAAGCGTTCGGGCTCGAAAATTTCAGGGTTTTGTCCTGCCGCACATGCAGGTAGTTCACATTGCGGCGGAATATGCCGGATACGACCTTGACAAAAGCCAGCCGGTCCCGGTGCTTGGGGTCCATGTTGGCGTGTATCTTGAATACGAAACCGGTGAATGCTTTTTCGGAAGGGTCTACCAGCCGGATGTCCGACATTTTCGGACGGGGGTCGGGTGCTATCTCTACGAAAGTGTCCAGCAGTTCCTGCACGCCGAAATTGTTGAGCGCCGAACCGAAGAACACGGGTTGCTGTTGCCCGGCGAGGTATTTTTCGAGGGAGAATTCCGGGTAGACGCCCGATACGAGGTCCATGTCCTCCCGAAGCTGTGCGGCGTGGGAGGGGCCTACCAGTTCATCGAGCTGCGGATCGGCGATATCGTCTATTTCGACGGCTTCCTCCACTTTTTGCTTCGAGGCGCCGGAGAACAGGCGGACGTTCTTGCGGTATATGTTGTAGATACCCTTGAATTGGGCGCCGATGCCGATAGGGAAGCTCATCGGGCAGACGTGCAGCCCGAGTTTCTGCTCCGCTTCGTCCATCACGTCGAACGCATCGCGGCCTTCGCGGTCGAGTTTGTTCACGAAGACGATCATCGGAATATTGCGCATCCGGCAGACGCTCACCAGTTTTTCGGTCTGTTCCTCCACACCTTTGGCCACGTCGATCACCACGATCACGCTGTCCACGGCCGTGAGGGTACGGTAGGTGTCTTCCGCGAAATCCTTGTGCCCGGGGGTGTCGAGGATGTTTATTTTGTATCCTTTGTATTCGATAGCCATCACCGAGGTCGCCACCGAAATGCCTCGCTGGCGCTCGATCTCCATAAAGTCCGAAGCGGCGCCTTTCTTGATCTTGTTCGATTTGACGGCTCCGGCCTCCTGGATGGCTCCGGCGAAAAGCAGGAGTTTTTCCGTCAGGGTGGTCTTACCGGCGTCCGGGTGTGAAATGATGCCGAACGTGCGGCGGCGGGCCGTTTCTTCTTTAAATCCCATGATCGTTAGTTGTTCTTTCCGGATGCAAATTTACAAAAATAGGGCGTACGGGGGCCGTTTTGCCGAACGATGTGCAAAGTAAATTTGTCCGCATGGGGGTAAAAAGGTATTTTTGTGTCGATAAAACGCTTCCGATGAAAATAGGGTTCGACGCCAAAAGGCTTTTCAACAATACTTCCGGACTGGGGAATTACAGCCGGACGCTCGTGCGCCAGTTGGTAAGCGGTTATCCGCAGGACAAGTTTACCCTTTTCACCCCGAAAGCCCGCCTGGAGGTGGATTTCCTTCCGGCGCCCAACGCGGAAACGGTATTTCCCGAAGGAATATGGAAGCGTTTTAAAGGCCTGTGGCGCACCGCGAAAACCGCCGCATTGAGCCGTGATATGGGCCTCGATATTTATCACGGGCTCAGCCATGAGCTACCCTCCGGCATCCAAAAATCGGGCGTGAAGAGCGTGGTAACCGTGCACGATCTGATCTTCATGCGCCATCCGGAGTTCTATTCGCCTGTGGACGTGTGGATACATAAGCGGAAAGTACGTTATGCCTGCCGCGTAGCCGATGCGGTGATCGCTATCAGCGAGCAGACCAAAAAAGATATTGTCGAGCTGCTGGGCACTCCGGAAAACAAGATACATGTCATTTATCAAAGCATAGAGCCTTGGTTTGCCCGGGAAATCCCGCCCGCGGAGATCGACCGTGAACTGGCCGGGCTGGGACTGCCGGAAAAGTTCGTCCTGTGCGTCGGTACGGTCGAAAAACGAAAAAATCAGTTAACTTTGCTTCAGGCGATGAAAGACCTTCCCGATGTGCATTTAGTGCTGGTGGGTCGACGCAGCGGCAGCTATGGAAAGAACTTAGAAAAATATATTCAAAAGCACGAACTCGCCGGCCGGGTTACATTCCTCAGCGGAGTGTCTTCCCACCGTTTGGCCTGTTTGTACCGCAAATGCCTTTTCGTGGCTTATCCCAGCGTATACGAGGGGTTCGGCCTGCCGATCGTGGAGGGTATCGGTTCGGGTAAGGCGGTGCTCACTACGTCCGGGGGCTGTTTTTCCGAGGCCGGAGGCCCCGGAGCTTTGTATGTCCCCATTGGGGATCTCTCCGCGATGACGGAGGCTATGGGGCGCCTTTGGGACGATGCGCAACTTCGGGAGATGCTGGCTGCACAGGGGGGCGAATATATAAAGCGTTTTTCGGATATGGGCACCTCCCGGAAGGTTTATGAAGTCTATCGGAATATTTTGGGTGCCGGCCAGTGATTTTTTGGGCAGGCGTATGCCAAAATGTGATAAAAATTTGGATTTTTTCTATAAATGGTGTAATTTTGTGGCCTGAAACGGGATATGAGAGAAATTGGGGGGCGAGGGAGTCCCCCAAATTATTTTACATGCACGATGGAAGCAGGATTTGTAAAGAATATCATAGATCAGGCGATGGAGGGTTTTCCCTCCCTGTTCGTAGTGGATTGGAGCCTTTCGCCGGACAACGACATCAAAGTATGTCTGGACGGCGATCAAGGGGTGGATATTGAGTCCGTCATTGCCATTTCCCGTGCCATAGAGCACCATCCGGATATGGACCGGGACCGGGAGGATTTTTCGCTGTCCGTGTCTTCGCCGGGGGCGGATGCTCCCTTGAAACTGCCCCGCCAATATGTCAAACATATGGGCCGGGAGCTGAAGGTGGCTACAAATGCCGGGGAGGAATTAGCCGGGACGCTTACCGAAGTGAGGAACGACGGGATCACTCTGGAGTGGACGGCCCGGGAACCTAAACCGGTGGGAAAAGGAAAGCATACCGTGACATACACCAAAGAGGTGCCTTTTGCCGATATAAAAAAGGCGAAGGTGGTCATTAAGTTCTGAGAAAAAAGATAAAAATAGATATAGTACTAAAAATAAACCGACTGTTAAATGGATAATTCGGCACTGATAGATTCGTTTACGGAGTTCAAGGATTTCAAAAAGATAGACCGCCTTACGCTTACGGCTATCCTGGAAGAGGTATTCCGTACCGCGCTGAAGAAAAAATACGGCACGGACGATAATTTCAATATCATCGTCAATCCCGATAAGGGCGACCTGCAGATATGGCGCAACCGCATCGTGGTCGAAGACAATGCCGTAGAAGATCCTTCGGCGCAGATACCCCTGTCCGAAGCCCGTAAGATACAGGATGATTTCGAGGTTGGCGAGGAAGTATCCGAAGAGGTGAAGATCATGGACCTCGGCCGCCGGGCGATCCTGGCCCTCCGGCAGAACCTGGTGTCCCGGATATTCGAGCACGATAACGCTACGATATACAAACGTTTCGAGACGCTGAAAGGCACGATCATCTCCGGCGAAGTACACCACGTGCGCCCCAAGATGACCATTATACACGACGAATACCAGAATGAACTCGTATTACCGCGTGAAGAGCAGATACCGTCCGACATGTTCCGCAAGGGAGAGCCGGTACGCGCTCTGGTGAAGGATGTCGAGATCCGGGGGGCCAAACCGAACGTGATCCTTTCCCGTATAGATCCGCTTTTCCTCGAAAGACTTTTCGAGCAGGAGATACCGGAAATAGCCGATGGTCTGATCATGATCAAGAAAGTCGTGCGTATCCCCGGCGAGAAAGCGAAAGTGGCCGTCGAATCGTACGACGACCGTATCGACCCGGTAGGTGCCTGCGTGGGAATGAAGGGTTCCCGTATACACGGTATCGTGCGCGAACTGGGCGGAGAGAATATCGATGTGATCAATTACACGACCAATCTGCAACTGATGGTGTCCCGTTGCCTTTCCCCGGCCAAGATCACCAGCGTGGAGATAGATAACGACACCCACCGGATCAACGTATACGTAAAGCCGGATGAAGTATCCAAGGCTATCGGTAAACAAGGTCAGAACATTCGCTTGGCCTCCCAGATGGTGGGTTATGAAATAGACATCTACCGCGATACCCCGGAGGAAGACATCGACCTGAAAGAGTTTGCCGACGAGATCGAAGGATGGGTGATCGAAGAGTTCCAGCGCGTAGGCTGCGATACAGCTAAGAGCGTGCTCGAGCTGGGCAAGGAAGAACTCCTGCGCCGCACCGACCTCGAAGAAGAGACAGTAGATCATGTATTGGATGTGTTGTCTAAAGAGTTTGAAAATTAGTTGATTAATAATATTTTGCGGCAGTCTAAGCCCCTGGAAAAACGGCTTTAAGAAAAAAGAGGATTCAATATGGCTGAAACAGTAACAAAGCGCCTTAACAAAGTACTAACCGAGCTCAACATCTCTATGGACCGGGCGGTGGAATATCTGGCCAAAAAAGGCATCAAGATAAATCCCGATCCGAATGCCAAAATTGCGCCCGATGTGTACGATGTGCTTGCACAGGGCTTCGAGCAGGATAAGAGCAAGAAGCAGATGATCGAGGAGGTGAACCAGGCCAAACGCGAGGAAAAAGAAAAACAGCGTATAGCCAAGGAACTCCAACTCGCTCAGGTGCAGAAAGAGGAAGAAGAAAAGGAAAAAGAAAAGGCCGCCGAGAAACCGCAGGAGGAGCCTGTGGCAAAGCCGGAACCTCAGCCTCAAGTTCAGCCGGAGGTCATCAAAGCCCATGTTGATGATGTCATTAAGATTAAAGTGAAAACAGTGGGCAAAATAGACCTCGATGCGTTGGAAAAACCGGCAAGGAAAACGGCAAAAAAAGAGGAACCCAAGCGGGAGAAGCCGGTGGCAGAACCTATTATAACTAAGCCGGCAGAAGAGAAAAAGGAGACAAAAAAAGAAGAAATTGCCCCCCAGGTGCAGACCACGCCGGAGCCGCCGATGGCAGAACCTGTGCAGCCTGCCGAATCCCCGGAAGAAACGCCGCATGAAGTCGAAAAAATAGAAACGCAATACCAGAAACTCGAAGGCCCCAAGACGGTTGGTAAAATTGACTTGAGCGTCTTTGAAAAACCGAAGAGCGATCCGAAAAAAGCAGGGACGGTCTCGGCTGCCGATGCCGCCCGCAAGAAACGCAAGCGCAAGCGCGGTGAAAAAGTCAGCGGAAACGATATCCAGACCAATAATCCGGAGTCGACCCCGAGAGGGAATGCTCCGCAGGGACGTCCCCAGAGCGGTGGTGCTTCCGGCGGTGCCCGGCCGAAACATCCGGTACGCCCCAAGACCGAACATGTAGAGCCCACGGAGGAAGAAATCTCCCGCCAAATCAAGGAAACGCTCGATAAACTCACCTCGGGGCATGGCAAGAATAAGGCTGCCAAATACCGTAAGGAAAAACGTATCTCCCGCCGTGACGAAGCCCTTCGTGAGGCCGAACGCGAGGCGGAGGAAAGCAAGATCATCAAGGCTACCGAATATGTAACAGTATCCGAACTGGCGTCGATGATGAACGTGCCGGTAAACAAAGTCATCGCTTCGTGCATGCAGTTGGGTATCATGGCCGCCATGAACCAGCGCCTGGATGCCGATACGTTGAGCATCATCGCCGAGGAATTCGGATACCAGGTACAGTTCGTCGATGCGGAATTGGAGGATGCGATCCTCGATAACGAACCTGACGACGAGAAAGACCTGAAACGCCGGGCGCCGATCGTGACCGTGATGGGACACGTCGACCATGGTAAAACATCGCTTTTGGACTATGTCCGCCGTGCCAATGTGATAGCCGGCGAGGCGGGAGGCATTACCCAGCATATCGCCGCTTATTCCGTAAAACTGGAAGGGGGCGAACAGATCACGTTCCTCGATACCCCGGGACACGAAGCCTTTACGGCCATGCGTGCACGCGGTGCGCAGGTGACGGATATTGCTATTATCGTCATTGCGGCCGACAGCAACGTGATGCCTCAGACGAAAGAAGCTATTTCGCATGCCCAGGCGGCCGGAGTGCCGATGGTCATCGCCATCAATAAGGTTGACCTGCCTACCGCCAATCCCGATAAGATCCGCGAGAGTCTTTCCAATATGAATGTTCTGGTGGAAGAGTGGGGTGGCAAAGTGCAGAGCCAGGAAATATCGGCCAAAAAGGGTATGGGCGTCAAGGAACTGCTCGAGAAAGTATTGCTCGAGGCCGAAATGCTCGACCTGAAAGCCAATCCCGACCGCAATGCGGCAGGTACTGTGATAGAAGCCTCGCTCGATAAAGGCCGTGGTTATGTCACCACAGTGCTGGTACAGAACGGTTCCCTGAAAGTCGGCGACTATGCCCTTTCCGGACAGTACAGCGGTAAAGTGCGCGCTATGTTCGATGAGCGCGGCAATAAGGTGGAAATCGCGCGTCCTTCCCAGCCGGTACTCGTGCTCGGACTGGACGGCTCCCCGCAGGCCGGCGACAAGTTCATCGTCCTGAGCGACGAAAAGGAAGCCAAGCAGGTAGCGGCCCGCCGTATGCAGCTCAAACGCGAGCAAAGCGTCCGCGCCAGCAAGCATATTACGCTGGACGAGATCGGGCGGCGTATCGCTATCGGCGACTTCAAAGAACTCAATATCATTGTCAAAGGAGACGTGGACGGTTCCGTGGAGGCCCTTACCGAATCCCTGGAACGCCTGTCGACCGACAAGATACATATCAATATCATCCACCACGGTGTGGGTGCGGTGACCGAATCCGACGTCCTGTTGGCCTCGGCATCGGAGGCCATCATCATCGGTTTCAACGTACGTCCTTCCACGGGCGCGCGCCGTTTGTCGGAACAGGAGCAGATAGAAATCCGCACCTATTCCATCATTTACGACGCGATCAACGAGGTGAAAGATGCCATGCAGGGAATGTTGGCCCCGGAATTCAAGGAAGAGATCGTGGCCAATCTCGAGGTACGCCAGGTGTACAAGATATCCAAAGTCGGCACTATTGCCGGATGTATGGTACTCGACGGCAAACTCACCCGCAATACCAAGATCCGCGTCGTACGCGACGGGGTGGTGGTCTTCACCGGGGAACTCGATTCGCTCAAGCGTTTCAAGGACGACGTGAAGGAAGTGACCAAGGGCTTCGAATGCGGTTTGAGCATCGCTAAGTTCAACGACATACAGGAAGGCGACATCATCGAGGGTTACCAGATGGTGGAGGTAAAGCCTAAACTGTAACGGGTACTGAATATCAATAAAAAGCCCGGAGGATTTTTCCTCCGGGCTTTTTTTGTGAAATAGATAAGGCTATTTCAGAGCTTGTAAGACTTGCGGGAGCATCTGCCAGATGTGGCCTTCGTCCTGCGCGGTATAGAAATTTCCATCTACGGCGAAAGCTCCGTCGGTGGGTATCCCTTTTTGAATAGCCGGTTTGGCCAGCGGATGTACGGCCAGTTTTTTACCGGCGTCGATCCCGGCGGACTCGAACATCAAGGCGGCCGCGCAGTGGCCGATCAGGATCTTTCCTTTTTCGCCGAACTCCCGGATCACTTCCAAAAGGTCTACGTTATACGGTTTTTGCGCATTTTCCCGGAATACGGGTACTGCGTCTCCACAAGCGAAGACAAGAGCGTCGAAATCGTCGGTATGCCCTTTCAGGCGGGCTACCGTGTCGTGTGCGGAGAGAGCTATCCCCGAATTGGTCTTGATGTCTTTCGTATCGGCTACGGCGAATACCTTATAGCCGATCCCGTTTTCGTAAAAAGCCTCCAGGTATTGGAAAAGGCCGCTCCCGTTTACCGGGTCGACGGCCAGGACTGCTGCTTTTTTTGCCATGGCGTTTTAATTATTTTAAATAAGTTAGTTACTTTGCGGAAGTAAAAGTAGGAACTTTTTCCTGTCCGCACAAGAACGCACTTGGATGTAAGTCACTTACACGAAGGTAACGAATGCTGGGCGACAGGAGGTTCGAAAAGAAAAAAAAGATGAAAGATTTTCACGCCACCGGACAATGCCCTATCCGGGATGTGCTCGGCCGCCTGGCCGGGAAATGGGCGATGCTGGTTCTGGTTACCCTCCGGGCAAATGGGACGCTGCGCTTCGGGGATATTCACCGGGCTATCGGGGATATATCCCAGCGGATGCTTACTGTGACCCTGCGTAATCTGGAAGCCGACGGATTGGTTGCCCGGGAGGTTTTTCCGGAAGTCCCGCCCCGGGTCGAATACCGCCTGACCTCCCGCGGGGAAAGCCTGATCCCTCATTTGCAGGGCCTGGTCGACTGGGCGGTGGAATATATGCCCGGGATATTGGGAACCCGCCAGGAACGGTAGCCCTATGTAAGCGTTCCGGCAAAAATTGCCGAAAAACTTTGTGCCCGGGCCTTTTCGGACGAAGTTTTTGCGTATTTTTGGATGTACTAAAGAACATTCCGATACTATGTCGTTTTTCTCCTGCCGGAGGGCACTTTTGGCGTTCTCGCTCCAGATCGCATTCTTTGCGGCTCCTTTCACCGTATTTGCCCAGAAAAGCACACAGAATTATCCTACGGGTCTTACCTTCGCTACCTATTACGACCAGAAGCGCACGATGTATGCTGGCTTGGGTACGGAAAGCACCGATATCGTCATGCTGGGCGGCGACTTTATGGACCGGGGTATGTGGGGGGAATCGTTCGGCGACCCCCGTATCCGCAACCGCGGCGTGGACGGGGACAACCTGATGGGCGTAGCCTACCGCTTGGACGACGTGCTGAAAGGAAAACCGGCCAAAATATTTCTCTGCATCGGTAAGCGCGACCTGAGCGCCGGGATGAGCCCTTCGCTGGCGGCTTCCTATTTAAAAGATATCATGGAACGCATCGGCAAGGCTTCCCCCCGCACGAAAGTATACGTGGTGGGTATCCTTCCCGACTGTAAGACCGACAATGCCCTGCGCAATAAATATAAGGAATACAATATACTGGTAAAGGCGAATACCCCCGGCATTACCTATATAGACCTTTGGGAAAAAATGGCCCCGGACGGGGTGCTGAACGAAGATTTTTATTACGGGAGTTCGCTGCTGCTCAATGGCAAAGGCTATAAGGCGGCTGTGGAGGCCCTCCAACCCTACCTGTCCAAAAGCGTGCTGGATACTGCCGGCGCCCGGGAGGATTACCCCCTGCGGGGCTATGTGCGCGAGCGGAATTCCATGATCGAGTACCTCCCGGCCACGACCGACGATATTCTGATGATAGGAAACAGCATTACCCAGGGCGGGGAGTGGGCCGAACTGTTCCGCAATAAGAACGTAAAGAACCGGGGGATCAATTCGGACGTATCCGATGGGGTGTTGGCCCGCCTGCCGCGCATGCTCCGCGAGCAGCCCCGGAAAGTGTTCCTGATGGTCGGGATCAACGATCTGGGAAACCCTCCCCAGAAAACCAAGGAATACGCGCTGGAAAATGCTCTGAAAGTAGTAGATGAGATCCATCGCCTGGCGCCTAAGACAAAAGTATACGTCCAGAGTGTGCTGCCGGTCAACCCGGTTTTTCCGACTTTCCGGTCGCATACCGGATTTACCGAAGAGGTGAAATACATCAATAAGGGGCTCCGCGAGGCGGCCGCTTCCCACCATTACACGTTTATCGACCTGCACCGCAACTTTACCGATGCGGATGGCCATCTGGATGCGCTCTATACCAACGATGGGCTCCACCTCACCTGGGAAGGGTACCGGTTGTGGCGGGATATCCTTCTACCTTACCTGAATGAACCAAACAACAAATAACACCATGTTCAAACACCTTTTCATCTGCGCCTTCGCCCTACTGGGGCTGGCCGCATCAGCCCAGCCGTACACCGGCCGCGTGTATCAGGACGCCAACGGCAACGGTACGTTCGACACCGGGGACAAACCCCTTGCCGGGGTCCGGGTTTCCGACGGGATCAACGTCGTGGAGACCTCCAAAGACGGTACGTTCTCCCTGCCGGGCTATGATGATATGCGTTTCGTGTTTGTCACTGTACCTTCGGGATACTATGCCGTAAAGCCTTGGATCAAAGCCGGGGGTGCCGCTTCCTATGATTTTGCGATGATCCCGCGCAAGACGGGCGAGACAGTTCGTTTTGTACAGATCGCCGACAATGAAACGACCGATGGTTGGAAATGGATCGACGCTATCCGCGGATATTCCAAAAACGAAAATGTGGATTTCATCATCCATACCGGGGACATCTGCTACGAACCCGGTATCCGTTTCAACAGCGAGGCCGTCAATACGGCCACGATGGGCGTACCGATGTACTATACGATGGGCAACCACGACCTGATGAAACGCGTGCCGAAAGCCGAGTACATTTACGAACAGTATTTAGGCCCCGTATGGTATAGTTTTGAAGTGAACGACGTCCATTTCATCGTCCTGCCGATGTACATTGGCGACGGGAAACCTTCGTATACCGCCGAACAGACCTACCGCTGGCTCAAGAACGATCTGGCGGCTACCGATCCCGCCAAAAAAGTGATCGTGTTCACCCATTATGACGCCACACTGCATCACGATGAGCTCACATTCAAATCGAAGGAAGGCAATCTCAATTTCAAGGAGCATAATATCATTGCCGAAGTGATGGGGCATTTGCACATCAATCACCAGATGCTTATCGACGGGAAAATCCGCTATATCCTTACCTCCCCCTCCAATCAGGGCGGTGTCGACCACGCTCCTACGGCCTTCCGGGTGGTGACGGTCGATAAGAAAGGCAATGTAACGACGGAGAACGTCTATACCTATTCGGAGATGGATATGGCTATCGTCAGCCCCGGGAATACGGCCGCTTCTTCCGGCCTGCTCAATGTTTCGGTCAATGCGTACAACACGACCGCGCAGGTGAAGAGCGTCTCCTATGTGATCACCGACGGCAAGAAAACGCTTTCCAAAGGAACGCTGAAAAAAAATACCGACTGGAATTACAGCCTGCCGGTCAAGGCCCCGAAAGCTGCTTCCGGCGACAGCCTGACCCTGAAAGCCACCGCCGTTTGCTCGGACGGCACTACAAAGACCGTGGAACGCCGCTTTGCATTGGGCACTCTGCCCACCGTGAAGGCAGAGGGGCAGTGGGCACAGTTCCGTGGGAACGAAATGCACAACGAAGCGATCGAAACAAATAAAGATGTCAAATCCCTCAAATTGCTTTGGACGGCCAACGCCGGAGGGAACGTATTCATGGCTTCCCCCATCGTAGCCGAAGGAAAAGTATTTACGGCCACGATGGACAACAACCTGGCCGGACGTTCGCTGGTTGTGGCTTTCGACGCTTCGACAGGTGCTAAGGTGTGGAGTTACCCTACGGCTAACAGTGTGAAAAATACCATCGTGTATTCTTCCGGTAAAGTATTCGCCTGCGACTGCGAAGGAACGGTTTATGCCCTCGACGCCGCTACCGGAGCGCTGGCTTGGAAAAAGAAACTGGACGTAGCCTTCCTGCCTTGTGTGGATGCAGGTCTTGTTGTCCGCGGGGATACCCTGTACGCAGGCGAAGGGCATGGGCTTTCCGCGATCAATGGGGCCAACGGGGAGATTCTCTGGAAGAACGAAGGTTATCCCCAGGCTTGCGCGACGGCTGTCACGCTGACCCTGGCAGGCAACGTGCTGATCAGTTCCGCCCAGTGGGACGGACTGTACGGCTCGGATATCAAGACCGGCAAAATCCTCTGGAAACTTTCCGGCCCGGATATGCGCTACCGCGACGGTGCAGTATCGGTATACGACGGGAAACTGTATCTGGCCTCGTACAAGAAATTGTATGAATTCAATGCCAAAGGCGAATACCAGCATGTGCGCCATATCGGGAAGGTATTCGACGGCGCCTCGAGTCCGCTCATCACCGATAGTCTGTTCATCATCGGCACATACCAGGACGGTCTGATGGCTTTCGACAAAGAGAATTTCGACCTGCGCTGGCAGTGCGAAACGGGCCCGGCCGTATTCTATACCGGCCCGTATTCCTGGCACGAAGCCCGTACGGTCGATGCTTCCGCCGTGCAGGTGGGTAAAGATGCGTTTCTTTTCGGAGCTTCCGACGGATTCCTGCGTCTGGCGAGTCTGAAGGACGGGAAAGTGCGGTGGTCGTACGATTTTGCCACTCCGATCCTCACTACGCCGGCCTATGCCGACGGGGTGGTTTACATTGCGGATTTTGCCGGCAATGTGAGCGCTTTTGCTTTATAGTGCGGCAATCCCAAACAAAAAGTCCCGCTCCGAAAGGAGCGGGACTTTTTGTTTGGGGAATATTTATTTATTTGTTTGGCCGCAATTACATGCATCCGTACCTCCGGGCTTTTCGGGTTCCACATGGATACCTACGAAGGTTCCTTTCCCATAGCGCTGTTTCAATGCATTTTCGATGTCGGTAGCTATCCGGTGGGTTTGGGAGAGGGTTAGTTTTCCATTCATCCGCACATGTATCTCGATGGCGAAGTAGTTCCCTATTTTCCGGGTACGTAGGTTATGGGGATCGGATACCCCGTTGAAGGATCGTACGAGGTCTTCTATCTCTTTTTCGGTTTCTTCGGGCAGTGATTTCTCCAGCAATTCCTCCATGCAGGGAATAAACAGCTTGACGGCTACTTTCAGAATGAAGAAACTCACCACTACGGCTGCAATAGGATCAAGTACCGCCCAGTTCTTGCCCAGAAGGACGGCCCCTCCGATACCGAGTGCCGTGCCGATGGAGGACAGCGCATCGCTGCGGTGGTGCCAGGCGTTGGCCATTACTGCCTGCGAATTCAGTCCCCGGCCTTTGATCACGGTATAGCGGTAAAGGGCTTCTTTGATCACGATCGAGACTAAAGCCGCTACGAGCGCTACGGAGCCTGGGCTTTCGAGCGGTTTTCCTTCGGCAAAGGCGAGGATCGAAACTATGCCTTTATACAGAATGCCCAGCCCCACCAGAAAAAGGATGCCACCGATACAAGCCGTTGCCAATGTTTCGTATTTCCCGTGGCCATAGTCGTGGTCTTTATCCTTGGGTTTGTTCGACAGGCGGACGAATACCAGCACGATAATGTCCGTCACGAAGTCGGACAGGGAGTGTACGGCGTCAGCGATCATGGCCGCACTATGCCCCAGTACGCCGGCTGCGAACTTGAATACCAGCAATAGGAAATTCACGACACTGCCTATAAGGGTAATCTTGTATATTTCGCGTTCGCGGGTGTTTTCTCCAGCTATTTTCATGGGATATTGAGGGAGGGTTCCAAAAGATAAAATTCGCAAAAATTCGGATAGATACAAAAAAATATTGCCGGCTTTCGACCGACAATATTTTCAAGGACGCTAAGTCCTGTTTCCTTTCTTATTCAGCAACTACTTCAGCCGCTGCAACCGTGTCAGCAACAGTAGAATCAGCAGCTACCGTGTCAACAACGACAGCTTCTTCAACCGTAGCTTCTGCTTCAACAGGAGCCTGTGCTTCGGAAGATTTGCAAGCAGCAAACAGAGCAACTACTGCAAACGACATAAGAACTACTACTTTTTTCATTTTTTTAATGACTTAAAATTGTTTATAATATCTGATATTTTGATCTACATTTCGTCAATGTATACCCCTTTCATTTGACCCGACAAATATATAAAATATATTTTGTTACATGAATGTTAAACATGTATTTTTTTCTAAATGGGGGGATAATTTTGTATATATGGCTTAAATGGTGTTTTTATTGTGGTTTTTATACCAAATGTATCTTAAGAAAACTCCCAATTTAAGTTTTTATTAACTTAAAGTTCCCCAGCCGATTTCATTTCGTCAAGGGCTTCCCGGATTTTTTCGCAGCCATACACGATTTCCTTTTCGGATATGGTCAGGGGAGGGGAGAGCCGTAGAGCCCGGTGTTCGTATAATAGCAGGAAACCGATCACGCCTTTGTCCAGCAGATGTGAAACCAGTTTTGGGGCAGTTTCTTCGCTTTCGAACATTGGGGCGAGCATCAGTCCCATGCCCCGGATTTCCCGGATGGCAGGATGAACGAGGTGAGCTCGGAATATTTTCTCTTTTTCGAGCGTTTGCGGGATAATATCGCCATCCGTGAGGATACGCAGGGTTTCCAGACAGGAAGCGGCGATGACTGGATTACCGCCGAAAGTCGTTACGTGCCCCATTTTCGGATGATCGAGCAGCATCTGCATCTTTTCCAGTGAAGAGATGAACCCTCCCACCGGCAGCCCTCCGCCCATCGCTTTCCCAATGGCCAGGATATCCGGTACGATCCCGAAATTCTGGTAGCCGAACAGTTTTCCGCAACGTCCGAATCCCGGTTGTATTTCGTCGATGATCAATTGTGCGCCTACTTTGGTACAACGCTCGCGAACCGCTTTGAGCCATCCGTCTTTCGGCAGCACGAAACCTGCTCCTCCCTGGATGGATTCCAGCAGGACACCCGCTGTACGCTCGGTGATCATCTGGATGTCGTCGAAATTGTTGAACTCCAGGAAGCGGACATCCGGGATCAGAGGCCGGAACGCGCGTTTTTGTTCTTCCACACCGAGCATACTGAGCGATCCCTGGGTATTACCGTGGTAGGCCCATTTGGCGCCTATCATTTCGGTGCGGCCCGTCACGCGTTTGGCCAGTTTGATACTCGCTTCGATGGCTTCCGTGCCGGAATTCACCATATACAGGCAGTTCAATTCCGGTTCCAGCAATCCGGTGAGCATCCGGGCGTATTCCAGCGGGGCATCCTGTATGAATTCCCCGTAGACCATTACGTGCATATAACGATCCAACTGTTCTTTGATGGCCTTAATCACCCTCGGATGGGAATGACCGATTACATTGGCCGAAACGCCGGCTTCCAGGTCGAGGTATTTTTTGCCGGATTTGTCGTATATCCAGCACCCTTCCGCCCGGTCGATATCGAGCCCTAAAGGATAGGGCGTGGTTTGCGCCTGATAGCGCTTGAACTGTTCCAGTCTGTCCATTTCTGTGTTCTTTTCGAATAGCAAAGTTACGCAAAAACAACTTTACGTTGTGATTTTAGGTGACGGATGTACGGCGAAAATGAATACCTTTGCAGTCTGGGAAAAATAATCAAGTAAATACATAATAATGAAAAGATTTTTCTTGTTCACATTGCTTGCGGCTTTTCTGGCCGTAGGATTCTCTTCCTGTTCGAAAGATAAAACAGGAGTTCCCGATGCGCCGGTGATAGGCAGCATAGAAAATGCCGAAGACGGCATGGAAATGAAGGTAGGGGAAAGCATGACCTTTACCGTAAATATGACCACCCCGGAAGAAGATGCGGCTTATCGTTGGACGGTGGACAACCAGCAGGTGGGTACGGAAAAGGCTTATACGTTTACTCCTACGGCAGTCGGCCCATATACGATTCAACTGTCGGTGCTCAATGAATCCGGATACGATTCAGAAGTGTTTACTGTTAATGTAGTATTGTATAAAGGCGGATTTTTTATCCTCAACGAAGGCTCCTATGGCAAGACTATGGGATCGGTCGATTATTTTGCCGATGCCAATACCCGGACTCCGAAAGTGTACCAGGCGGCTAATCCTGGCAAGGAGTTGGGCAATACGACAGAATATGGCGTGAATTGGAACGGGAATTACTATTTCGTATCCAAACAGGGCCGTACATTGGTAAAGGTGTCTGCCGCCAGCTTTAAGGACCAAGGAGAATTCATGGCTGTCGTATCGGGTTCGGAGGCGGACGGACGTTCTTTCGCCGGGATCAACGAGAATTTTGGCGTATATACTACCAGTGAAGGGGCTTATATAGTAGACTTGAATACGTTCAAATCTACGAAGTATCTCGAAGGGTCCAAAGGCACCGGCACTACCGGCATGTCTGCCCAGTGCGGAGGGGCTATTGCCGCTGGGGATTATATCTTTGTCATTAATGTGGAAGACGGTGTGCTGGTGTATTCCAAGAGCGATTTTTCGCTCGTGCGCAGCGCCCTTTGCCCGGCCCACATCGGCTTTGTAAAGTCGAAAGACGGCAATATATGGGCTTCGGACGGACCAAAACTCTATTGCATCAACCCCAGTACCCTGGCGGTGACTGAAACGGCGTTGCCGACAGGATTGGAAGTCTATACCGACCAGTGGGCGTGGAAGCCGGCTATGTTCGATGCTTCGGCTACTGAAAATGCGCTCTATTTCGCCAGTTCAATAGTTAATGGTTACACCGTGGAAGTCCGGGATATTTACAAGTACAAGATCGGCGACTTTTCGTCCCTCGGGCAGCCTTTTGCCAAGGGAGGAGCGGCTGATTTTCTCTACGGGGGAGGCTTCCGGGTCAATCCGGCGAACAACGATATCGTAGCTACCTTTGTGGGGGTAAGCTGGGGCGACAACCAGAATAAACTGGTGGTGTTCGACGGAAAGACGGGCGCCGAGAAGTCCCGTAAAACTTACGAGGATTACGTGTTCCCGGCCATGGTGGTATTTAATAACTAAGCCGGAACGATACAAACAAAAGTTCCCGTCCCCACATGTGGGGACGGGAACTTTTGTTTTTACCCGGTATTAGGGATTGTTCCGCCGGAGGGAGAAAGGTACTTTTGCCCGGTAATCTCAAAAACAGATAATCAGAATGAAAACATGGAAATTCGCAGCACTCGTTCTTTCGCTTGCCTGCCTGTCTTTTTTCACCGGATGTAAAGGATCTTCGGCGGATGCGCCGGGAGCACAAACCGCTCAGGTCGTAACCGATACCCTCACGATAGACGATGTGCTGGCCCAGGCCGATTCGCTGGTGGGGAAGGAAGTGGTCTTTGAAGGCGTATGCACGCATATCTGCTCTCACGGGGCTTGCAAGATATTCCTGATGGGCTCGGACGACAGCAAGATGCTCCGGGTAGAGGCGTCCAAAGAATTGGGAAGCTTCAAGAAAGAAGCGGTGAACAGTCTGGTGGCTGTCCGGGGCACGATCGTAGAGGACCGTATCGACGAAGCTTACCTGCTGAAATGGGAAGAACAGCTTAAAGCCGCCGAAAAGAAATCCCACGACGAGGAAGCCGCCGGTTGCTCGGTAGAACAGAAAGCCCGCGGGGAATCCGCTACGGCTTCCGCCCAGGCGCGCATCGCCGATTACCGCCGGAAGATAGCCGACCGCAAGGCAAAAGAAGGGAAAGAATACCTTTCTTTCTACCATGCCGAAACTTCGGATTATCAGATAAAATAATCTTTTCATAGCTTTTCCGTCCTCCGGGTAGAAATATCGGGGGACGGATTTATTTGAATACACCGATACCCATGAGTGAAAAATCCCCGATGAGCCGCGTGAGGAAGATCAGTCGTTGGCTGCACCGCGACCTGTCCTACCTCTTTGCCGGCGCCCTGATCGTATATGCTATTTCGGGCATATGCCTGAACCACAAGCGCGATTTCAATTCGGACTATATCATAAAACTGGAGGAATATACCATTGCAGCCCCGTTGCCCGGACAAAAGGACGGTTGGACGGACGACTTCGTACGGGATTTACTTGTCCCCCTGGAAGAACAGGGAAATTATACGAAGCATTATTTCCCCGACCAAAATACGATGAAAGTGTTCCTCAAGGGCGGTTCGTCGCTGGTGGTGAACGTGAACAGCGGGGAGGCGAAATATGAATCCATCCGCAAGCGTCCTTTCTTTTCTGCGCTCAACCGGTTGCACTACAATCCTTCGCGGGCGTGGACCGTCTTTTCGGACGTGTTTGCCGGTGCCCTGATCGTGATCACCGTTTCCGGGCTTATCATGATAAAAGGACCGAAAGGCTTGTGGGGACGGGGAGGCGTGGAGCTGGTATTGGGGATAGCGATTCCTATCCTGCTGTTCATGCTCCTGTAAAGGGTGAAATTTCAAAAGAACAACACTGCTTTTTTCATTTTATATCTACATGAAAAAACAAGGGAAGACATCTGTCTTCCCTTGTTTTATTTTCTGTAAATATCGGTCGAGGTGATCGACTGATGATATTTGGTGGTCTTTAAGAAGCGGTACGGTCGTTTTGGGCCGTAGCCGTTTTGTTTTTTTGCTTCAGGAACCTGTCGGACAAGAATTTCCGCACCGGTATGTCGTACAGTTTCAGGCAGAGATAGGCCAGGATAATGCTTCCTATGACAACCGCCAAAGCACCGGGCAGCGATTCTTTGAATGTGAGGTCTTCGTTCTTTACCCAGGCATAGTACAGGTAAATGAAGGGGTAGTGCACCATGTACAGCGGATAAGATATCTCCCCCAGGAACTTGCATATCCGGGTCGTATATTTGTCGGTAGTCTTTCCCGAGGCCCCGAGATAGACCAGCAGGGGGAAAAATACGGCAAAGCATACCGTGTCGTACAATCCGTTCATCCATAGACGTTCCGCCCCGCCTAAGCGTGGTACGGAAAGCAGCACGATGATCGACAGGCTGCATATCCAGAAAGCGCCTTTTACTTTAGCCGGCTTGAAAATGCGGAAAAGGAGCAATCCGGCCGAAAAAGAAAATAATATCCGCAAAAATCCCGCGGTGAATTCTGTCCCGGTCAGCGAAAATCCGGCGCATATGTCGCCGTACGGCCCCAGTATGGCAAACCCCGCCAATCCGAGTCCCGCCATGCCAACCAGCAGGGCCAGCATTTTGGTGGAAAACTTACGGATGAACAAGGCATAGAGGATATTGCCGATGTACTCAAAAAACAGCGACCAGCTCGGGCCATTCAAGGGATACATCTCGCCTACGCCCCGGATTTCGGTGCCGGGAGTGGCCGGGATCAGCAGGGCGTTGATAAAAGTGGCGAAGATCACCGCCAGGACGGTCACTTTCGATACGTCCCATACGGAGCAGCCCTGGAAATAGAACATGATACCACCTATCAGGGCGCCCATCACGACCATCGGATGCAGGCGGATGACCCGTCGTTTGAGGAAGTCTTTTATCTTCATTTTCCCCCAACGGTCGTCGTATGCGTAACCGATGACAAACCCGGACAGAATAAAGAAAAAATCGACGGCCAGGTAGCCATGATTGATGTTTTGATCTAAATGGCTGGTCGCATAGGCCTCAAAGATGTGGAACCATACTACTACGATGGCCGCGATTCCCCGCAATCCGTCGAGTATCTCGTAGTGGGGTTTGGAGTTAGGAAGAACTTCTGATTTTAGCATAGGATAATTTCTGGTTTTACAGTTCCCGCTTTTCAGCGGAAAACCTGCAAGGATAAACAAATTTTATCAAAGCGTAAAATGATGCCGGTTTTTGTATAGATTATTTCTGTTTTGTGCAGATTTTATTTTAAATAAGGACTCCAGAGCTGAATTTTCCCCTGATTCTTTATTTTCCCGAGGATGTTACGGGGGTATAATCCTCTGAAAACATATCGCGGGACGGGAAGCTTTTCACCGTGGAAAGGGCACGGGTCATTAGCTCCTCGATCTTCCTGGGGAATTTGGAACCCGTCCAGGAACTGCTGTTGGTGATGAATACCCAGGTATAGCCGTTTCTCTGGCGTTTGACCATCGCCGAAGTTCCGGAAAAAGAACCCGAGCGCGTCCAGTTGCCGGCCGCGTAGGTGTTGATCCAGCCGATAGGCATTCGTCCGCGGACACTTTTGGTCATATATTCCACCGAAGAATGTTTCAGGATGTCGGGCGTGGCATCATTGCGGCCGTCCATCGCGCATACGATGCGGGCTATCTCCACCGGCGAAGCGACCCAGGCTCCTGCACCCAGGAGGCCCCGTACGTCGTTTCCTCCCTCGCATTTGAGGACTTCCTGGCCTTTTCCGTCGCAGGAAAGCACCTTTTCGGCATTCGACGGTTCGTAATAACTGACTTCGTGCGGATATTTCTCCCCGGGGGAATTGCGGGCTATGTGCAGGTCGAAGCACCCGGCCGGGCGCAGGATATTTTCCTTGATGTAGCTTTCGTAATCCCGGCCTGAAACTTTCTCGATCACAGCCGACAGGATAAGGTATCCCAGATTGGAGTACGAGTACCGCTCTCCGGGCGAATTGCCCAGCCCGCGCGAAACGGCGAAACGGATCATCGTCTGCATATCGGGCGGCGAGGGAGCGTCCATTTTCCGGGCGATGTCCAGCGGGCAGAACATCGGGTCGCCGTTCTTCAGGGAAAATCCCGCATCGTGGCGCAGGAGATGTTCGACGGTGATATTTTTCATCCGTCGGTCGGTCACCTTACCGTACAGGCTGTCCGAAAGGATGCCGTCGGGGCCGAACACTCGGTCGGAGAGTTTTAAGCACCCTTGCTCGCGGAGTTTCATGATGCCGGCCGCCGTGATCAGTTTGGACACCGAAGCGATGCGCATTACGTGGTATACGTCCATTTTTTCCCCTTTTTCTACATCGGCATAACCGAAACCTTTGGCATAGACCAGCCGCCCGTCCTTGGCGATGGCTACCGATGCGCCTTTGATGCCCCATTGGCGCAGGAAATTGAGTATCATTTGCTCCATCCGGGCGGTGGAGGGAAGGTCGGAATCCGCATTGGTGATCTTCTGATTAATGGCCCGCAGGTCGGGCTGGACATTCCAGTCCCCTGCGGAAGAAGAACCCCGGTTCCAGGGATGCAGGATAAGCACAAAAAAGACTATTACACACGCCCATAAAGCTTTTTTGTACTTCAGGGCCTTGTAATAGTCGGTGATAAGGTCTTTTATTTCCCGGGCGGTCATCCTGCGTAGGCAGTTCGGAATTTTTGGAAAGGGAATGTAATCCGGTTATTATTCTTTGGTTTCTTTGTCCCGGCGCAGTTTCATGGCGGCCAGAGTGTTCTTCATCAGCATGGCGATAGTCATCGGACCTACGCCGCCCGGAACGGGGGTAATGTAGCTGCATTTGGGGGCAGCCTCCTCATAATCCACGTCGCCATAAAGGGCGAACCCGGATTTTTTCGAGGCGTCCGGTTTGCGGGTGATGCCTACGTCGACCACTACGGCACCATCTTTAACCATGTCCCCTTTGATGAAATGCGGAGCGCCGATGGCGGCCACCAGGATGTCTGCCTCGCGGGTGATCTCGGGGAGGTTTTCTGTGCGGGAGTGGCAGATGGTCACCGTGCAGTTGCCGGTGGGGTATTTCCCGGCCAGCAGCAGGGAAACGGGGATACCGACGATATTGCTGCGGCCTACTACTACGGCCCGTTTGCCGACGGTCTTGATCCCGTAACGGTGCAGCAATTCGATGATGCCGGCCGGGGTAGCGGGTACCAGAGTGGGTTGTCCCATCGCCAGGCGCCCCATATTTACCGGATGGAAGCCGTCCACATCCTTCTCCGGGAGGATGCTCTCGGTCACGAGTTTTTCATCGATGTGCGCGGGCAGGGGGAGCTGTACGATAAAGCCGTCCACGGCAGGGTCTTCGTTCAGTTCGTCTATTTTGTCCAACAATTCTTGTTGGGAGATTTCCGCCGGATATTTTATCAGGGAGGACTGAAAACCGATTTCCTCGCAGGCCTTTACTTTCGCGTTCACATAGGTGATGCTGGCGCCGTTGTCGCCTACCAGAATGGCCGCCAGGTGCGGAGGGCGATGGCCCTGCGCTTTGAGTTTTTCCACTTCGCGCCGCAGGTCTTCCCGGACCTCGGCCGATGTCTTTTTCCCGTCGAGTATTTCCATTGATACGTGTTGTTTTTATTGTTTTTTCGGTGATCGATTTTCTGAAGGGGGCCGTCTATCGGCGTCCGCCCATGCCCATCATTTTGGCCATAGCGCCACCGCCGCCGCCCTGCATCATTTTCATCATCTTTTTCATGTCTTCGAACTGTTTCATCAGGCGGTTCACTTCGTCCACCGTGCGGCCCGCGCCGCGGGCGATACGGATTTTCCGCGACCCGTTGATCAGGTCGGGGTTGCGCCGTTCTTCGGGGGTCATGGACTGTATGATGGCCTCCACGTGTTTGAACGCATCGTCCGGGATGTCCACGTCCTTGATGGCCTTGCCCATGCCCGGGAGCATACCCAGGATATCCTTCATATTGCCCATTTTCTTGATCTGGGCGATCTGTCCCAAAAAGTCGTCGAATCCGAACTGGTTTTTGCGGAATTTGCGCTCCAGTTCCTTGGCTTTGGCCTCGTCGTACTGGGCATTAACCTTTTCCACCAGGGAGACGATATCGCCCATGCCCATGATGCGGTCGGCCAGACGTTCGGGATGGAAGACCTCCAGCGCTTCCATTTTTTCGCCCGTAGAGGAGAATTTGATCGGTTTTTCGACCGTGGCTTTAATGGATAATGCCGCACCGCCGCGGGTATCGCCGTCCAGTTTGGTCAGCACTACGCCGTCGAAGTTCAGCCGGTCGTTGAACGCTTTGGCGGTGTTCACCGCGTCCTGTCCGGTCATGGAGTCCACTACGAACAGCGTTTCCGAAGGCTTGACAGCCACATGGACGCGGGATATTTCGTCCATCATCTCCTGGTCTACCGCCAGACGGCCCGCCGTGTCGACGATGACCGTATCCAGCGAATGTTCGCGGGCGTATTTGATGGCATTCTCCGCGATCTGTACCGGGTTTTTATTGCCTTCTTCGGTGTATACTTCCACGCCTATGCCCTCGGCCAGTACTTTCAACTGGTCGATGGCCGCCGGACGGTATACGTCGCCGGCAACGAGCAATACCTTGCGGTTCTTTTTGCTCTTCAGGTGCAGGGCCAGTTTCCCGGAGAAAGTCGTTTTACCGGAACCCTGAAGTCCGGCGATAAGGATGACGGCCGGTTTGCCTTCCAGGCTGATGTCGCTCGCTCCGCCACCCATCAGTTCTGTCAGTTCGTCCTTGACGATCTTGATGAATACCTGGCGGGGGTTGAGGGAAGTATGTACTTTCTGGCCGATGGCTTTTTCCTTCACGCGGTCGGTGAACTCTTTGGCTATCTTGTAGTTCACGTCGGCATCCACCAGTACGCGGCGGATTTCCTTGGCCGTTTCGGCTATCTTGATCTCACTGATGCGGTGGTCGCCCTTGACGACTTGCAGGGCGCGATCCAGTTTCTCGCTTAAACTCTCGAACATATGTTTTCGGGGTAATTAATGCAATAATTGTTTTTAATGAGGCAAATTTAGTGATTTTTCCGCGTAGGAGCTGTCTCTTATACACATCTCCGAGCCCACGAGACTCGACGTCATCTC
>CALJDR010000094.1 GCA_938023515.1 uncultured Flavobacteriales bacterium | reverse complement strand
GATGACGTCGAGTCTCGTGGGCTCGGAGATGTGTATAAGAGACAGGGATAAGACCTTCCACGCCCGGCATTACTTCTACGAATGCACCGTAATCGGCCAACACGACAACCTTTCCTTTCACAGTGTCGCCTACCTTGTAGGTTTCGCTCAGCGCATCCCAGGGATGAGCCTGGAGCTGCTTAAGACCGAGCTGGATACGGGTCTTGTCTTCGTCGAAATCGAGGATAACGACGTTGATCTTCTGGTCGAGCTGCACCACTTCCGAAGGGTGGTTGATGCGGCTCCACGACAGGTCGGTGATATGGATAAGTCCGTCCACACCGCCCAGATCGACGAATACACCGTACGAAGTGATATTTTTGACCGTACCTTCGAGCACCTGTCCCTTTTCGAGCTTGGAAACGATTTCCTTCTTCTGCTCTTCCAGGTCGGCCTCGATAAGGGCCTTGTGGGATATAACCACGTTCTTGAAGTCGTTGTTGATCTTGACGATCTTGAACTCCATCGTCTTTTCGACGAACTGGTCGTAGTCGCGGATCGGCTTCACGTCGATCTGAGATCCCGGCAGGAACGCCTCGATACCGAATACGTCTACGATCATACCGCCCTTGGTGCGACATTTTACAAAACCGTTTACGATCTCGCCGGAATCGAAAGCGGCGTTCACACGGTCCCAAGCCTTGATGGCGCGGGCTTTCTTGTGCGAAAGTACGAGTTGTCCGTTCTTGTTTTCCTGGCGGTCTACCAACACTTCCACCTTATCGCCTACGGCCAGGGCCGGATTGTAGCGGAATTCAGAAGCAGGGATCACACCCTCGGATTTGGCGCTGATGTCCACGATCACCTCGCGGTCATTCTTGCCTACTACGGTACCTTCTACTACTTCATGTTCGTTCACACCGCCCAGCGAGTCGATGTAAAGCTGCTGCATTTTTTCATGCTCGGCTTTCGATACTTCGGCGCCGGATTCGAATGCTTCCCAGTCGAAATCCTCGATCGGAGCGATGTTTTTTGTTTCTTCTGACATAAAATTGCCGGGGAAAATTCCCCTTTTAGAATACTTGTATCCCGTGCAAAGCGATCGGAAGGCTGCAGGCGCCCGCACCGGGAGG
This sequence comes from uncultured Flavobacteriales bacterium, assembly GCA_938023515.1. GTDB lineage: Bacteria > Bacteroidota > Bacteroidia > Flavobacteriales > UBA1820 > Merdimorpha. The sequence continues at coordinate 6,258 of CALJDR010000094.1, read as the reverse complement.
GTTTTTGATCTTTATACCTCTCTCGCGCTCCGATAGATATGCCTGCCGCGAAAGAGGTTGCAAAGATATAAATTTTTTGCCTCTCTTTTAATCTTTTACGACTTTTTTCCCGGGATTTTTCACGGAGGAAAAAACGGACGTCAGCGGGCGCGGCGGCGGAATTCGGTCGGGGTCATCCCGGCCTTTTTGCGGAAAAGGGTGGCAAACTGGCCGGAGTTCTCGAAATGCAGGCGGTAAGCGATCTCCGATATCGTCATCCCGGTACCCGACAAAAGCTCTTTGGCCCGGAGTATCTTTTGCTGTAACATATACTGGGCCGGAGGCACCCCGGTATACTTACGGAACATGCGCCGGAACCAGGAATATCCCAACCCCAAACGCTGGGCTATTTCTTCACATTGCAGGCTGCCCTCGCAGTACTCTTTCATCATGATACGGGCCTCGTTGATCTTGTCCACCACATAAGTATTGTTCGTAAAAGCCTTGTTGCGGAGTTTGTAGTACACACTGCCCAGGATGTGCATCACGATACCGGATATCATCTGCTGATAGCCACTCTTTTCCCGCCGGGCAAAACCCAGCAGGTCTTCGTACAAGCCCACGATCGTGGCGCTCACCCCGATATGCGACAAAGGTTCATCCCGGGTAAAGAATTTCTCGCCCGCCAGCGCATCGGCGATCGGCCCCCGGAACCCCACCCAGTATTCATCCCAGCCGGTCGAAGGGTCGGGGTAATAATCGTGCCATTCGTCGGGAAAAAGAAGGATCATCGTCCCGGCCGATACTTTCTGTTTGCGGCAGGAGGCGGAAGCAAAATAGCCGCTCCCCCGGGTGATGTAAACGAGTTGGTATTCCCCCAGCACACGGCCGCTCTGGGGCGTGAAATCGTAGCTTTCCGGATGGCGGGACAAGGGGTAATGCCCCCCCGAAGGCACGAACTGGTACCCGGCCGTCGTAACGACCATTCCCCAGCGCTCGTCCCGCGGCCCTACCGTGAGGTAATGAAGGGCTCCTTTTTCCTGTTCTTCCATGTCAAAATTGAAACATTAATTATCATTTTAAAAAACAAAAGTAGGCAATCCGGGCCATATATTTGTGTGTTTAGTCAGCGAATAACTTTCCTATACTATGGGTAAACATAATTTTTTAGCGTTCGACATAGGCGCCACCAGCGGACGGGCCGTAGTCGGGACCACAGACGGTGTCAGATTTGAAATGCGGGAAATAAGCCGTTTCCCCAACTGCATCCTCCCCCTCCACGAAAAATGTTACTGGGACGTTTTCTCCCTCTACGAATCCCTGAAAAAAGCCCTCCATCAGTGCAAACGCGAAGGGTTGAAGATCGATTCCATTGGCATCGATACCTGGGGCGTCGATTTCGGGCATCTGGCGGAAGACGGCACGATACTGGGCCTGCCCCGCGCCTACCGCGACACCTACACGGACGGTGCGCCGGAAGAATTTTTCGAAAAAATCCCCCGCGAAGAGGTATACCGGCTCACGGGCATCCAGGTGATGAATTTCAACAGCCTGTACCAGCTTGCCCGCCAGAAAAAAGAAGGCTTTACCCCGCTGAAATACGCCAGGGAAATCCTTTTCATGCCGGACCTGCTCTCCTATATGCTTACCGGCAACCGCGTGTGCGAATATACGGACGCTTCGACCTCACAGATCCTCAATCCCGTGACCAAACGCTTCGAGAAAAAACTGCTCGATGCAGCGGGTGTACCCGAATCCATTCTGCAACCGGTGGTGCTTCCCGGCACATTGGTGGGACACCTGACGGACGAACTGGCCGAGGACACCGGACTGGGAAAAGTACCGGTAGTAGCCGTAGCCGGACACGATACGGCATCGGCCGTAGCGGCGGTACCGGCGTCAAACCCCAACTTCGCCTACCTGAGCAGCGGCACCTGGAGCCTGATGGGCATCGAGACCGAACAGCCGATCATTTCCGAAGAATCGTCCCGCCTGAACTTCACCAACGAAGGCGGTATCGACGGCACGACCCGTTTTCTGAAAAACATCACGGGTATGTGGCTGCTGGAACAGTGCCGCAAAGAGTGGGAAAAACAAGGACGCTGCTATACTTACCCGCAGATCGTGGAAATGGCCGAGGCCGAAGCGTGCTTCGCTTCCGTTATCAACCCGGACGACCCGCGGTTTGCCAACCCCAAATCGATGACGGAAGCCATTGCCGGTTGCTGTCAAGAAAAAGGGCTCGACGTCCCGCAAAGCGATTCGCAGTTCGTGCGGTGTATTTTCACCAGCCTGGCGGCGCGCTACCGGGAGGTGCTGGATATGCTGCGCTCGATGGCTCCCTTCCCGATCGAAAAACTGCATGTGATAGGCGGCGGGTCGCAGAACGACCTGCTGAATCAGTTCACGGCCGATGCGATCGGCATACCTGTAGTGGCAGGCCCTTCGGAGGCCACTGCCATCGGCAACTGCATGGTGCAGGCCATGGCGGACGGCCTGGTGAAAGACCGCTGGGACATGCGCCGGTTGATCGCGGATTCTTTCCCGCCGAAAACTTTTATTCCCCGTAAAAAATAAGAACCAAAATACATTACGACCATGAAGAAACAAACTATCGAACAGGCTTACCAGATCGCCCGCGAGCGCTATGCCGCGCTGGGCGTGGATACCGAAAAGGCCATGGAGGCCCTGGGCAAAATATCCATTTCGCTGCACTGCTGGCAGGCGGACGACGTGACGGGTTTTGAAAATCAGGGAGGTTCGCTCACCGGAGGCATCCAGGTGACTGGCAACTATCCGGGGCGAGCCCGCAATATCGATGAACTGCGCGCCGACATCCTCGAGGCCGCTTCGCTTATCCCGGGACGCCACCGGCTGAACCTGCACGAGATATACGGGGATTTCGGCGGCAAAAAAGTAGACCGGAACGAGGTAACCCCCGAACATTTCGCCAGCTGGATGCAATGGGCCAAGGAGCACGATATGAAACTGGATTTCAACAGCACTTCGTTCTCCCATCCTAAAAGCGGCGATCTGACCCTGGCCAACCCCGACAAGGGTATTCGGGATTTCTGGATCGAACACACCAAACGCTGCCGCACCATCAGCGAAGAAATGGGTAAAGTGCAGGGCGACCCGTGCATCATGAACCTGTGGATACACGACGGCAGTAAGGAAGTTCCGGCCAACCGGCTGAAATACCGCCAGATCCTCAAAAATTCGCTCGACGAGATATTCTCCACCCCGTATTCCCACATGAAGGACTGTATCGAGGCCAAACTGTTCGGCATCGGATTGGAAAGCTATACGGTAGGTTCCTACGATTTCTACCTGGGATACGGTGCCAAATACGGCAAGATCGTGACCCTGGATACCGGGCATTTCCACCTGACGGAAAGCATCGCGGATAAAATTTCGTCCATGCTGCTGTTCACTCCGGAGATCATGCTGCACGTAAGCCGCCCCATCCGCTGGGATAGCGACCATGTGGTCATCCTCTCGGACGAACTGACGGATCTGGCCCGCGAAGTCATCCGCTGCAAGGCCCTCGACCGGGTGCACATCGGACTGGATTATTTCGACGCGACCATCAACCGTATCGGGGCTTACGTAATCGGCACCCGCGCCACACAGAAAGCCTTCCTGATGGCCCTGCTCGAACCTTCGTCGGCCCTTCAGGGATACGAGGACAAAGGACAGTATTTCCAGCGCCTGGCCCTTTCGGAAGAACTGAAAGCGATGCCGTGGCAGGCCGTTTGGGATATGTTCTGCGAAAAACAGGGCGTACCGGTGGGCGACCAATATATCGCCGACATCGAAAAATACGAACAGAACGTAACCTCTAAACGCTAATCCCCGGATAGATGACGAAATACGAATACAACTTCCTGTGCACCGCAGCGGAAGGAGCCGGAGGCGACGTGATGGATTCTTTCATGGAGCGCCTGAGCGAATGGGCAAAGAGCGGCTGGGAAGCTTTCGACGTTGCGAAGGATACCGTATTCCTCCGCAGGGCGTACGCGGAAAACTGATCGTTCCCACTAACAAAAAAAGACCACAATTATGGAAATATTGATAGGACTTCTGATCATTGCGATAGGCAGTTTCGGGCAGTCGAGCTCGTACGTGCCTATCAAAAAGGTGAAGGACTGGAGCTGGGAGAGCTTCTGGCTCACCCAGGGCATTTTCGCCTGGCTGATATTCCCCTACCTGGGCGCCTTGCTGGCCATCCCGGAAGGCAGCGGCCTGTGCACCCTTTGGGGCGCGGGCGGTGCAGGGGGCGCCATTATCTACGGCATGCTCTGGGGCGTGGGCGGCCTGACATTTGGGCTGAGTATGCGCTACCTGGGCATCGCCATGGGGCAGAGCATCGCACTGGGCACCTGCTCGGCTTTCGGCACACTGCTGCCGGCCGTATTCGGCGGGATGGACCTGCTGCATGGCGCGGGGCTTATCCTGCTGATCGGCGTATCGGTGACCATTGCGGGTATCGCAGTGATCGGTTATGCAGGCAGCCTGCGGGCGCGCAATATGACCGAGGAGGAAAAGAAAGCGGCGGTAAAGGATTTTGCGCTGACCAAAGGGCTCTTGGTAGCTCTTTTGGCCGGTGTGATGAGCGCCTGCTTCAACCTCGGTCTGGAAGCCGGCACCCCGATCCTGGAAGCGGCCAAAGCCGGCGGAGCGAACGAACTGTTCGCACTCAACCCGGTCATCCTGCTGGTGACCATCGGCGGTTTCTTTACCAACGCGGTGTACTGTATCTTCCAAAATATCAAGAACAAAACGGGCAAGGAGTATTTCAGCGTCCCTTCGGGGGTGCTGGTGAACAACCTGCTGTTCTGTGCGCTGGCCGGACTGCTGTGGTATTCGCAGTTCTTCGGACTGGGGATGGGCAAGAGCTTCTTCGCCGATTCGCCGGTCATGCTGGCCTTCTCGTGGAGTATCCTGATGTCCCTCAATGTAATATTCAGCAATTTCTGGGGCATCGTCCTGAAAGAGTGGAAAGGCGCGGGAAAACGCACAGGCCTGGTACTTTGTCTGGGGCTGCTGATACTTATCGTCGCATTGGCCTTGCCCACACTTTTGCAGAACATCCTGTAAGGATGAAATATGAACAATTTCGATAAAATGAACACGATAGAAAAGAACGAGAAACTGATGGCCGAGATCGGCCGTATCGCCGAAGTGGCGGGCTACCTGTGGCAGCGCGGATGGGCCGAATACAACGGAGGCAACATTTCGGTGAACCTGACAGAACACCTGACCGCGGAAGAACGCCAAGCGCCGGCTTCGGCCCCCGGTGTCCCTTTGCTGGAAGCCGTACCGGAACTTGCCGGCGAAGTATTCTTCGTTACCGGCACCGGAAAGCGGATGCGCTACGTATCCCAGGACCCGCTTCACAACGGGGCGGTCATCCGCATATCCCCCGACGGGAAAAACTACGAATTCCTATCTGCCTGCCCTGTGCGCCCTACGTCCGAACTGCCTTCACACCTGATGATGCATGCATTCATGAAACGGACAGGACGCGGGGGCAAGGTAGTTCTCCATACCCACCCGACGGAACTGGTAGCCCTCACCCATTCGAAACGTTTCCTCGATTCGGCCGAGATATCCCGCACCCTGTGGGCTATGATCCCCGAATGCCGGATCATCGTTCCGCTGGGACTGGGCATCGTCCCCTATGAAATACCCGGCACGCTCGACCTGGCACGGGCAACGATCAAGCGCCTGGAAAAACACGACGTGGTATTCTGGGAAAAACACGGGATACTGGCCACGGGAACGGATGTGGTGGATTGCTTCGACGTGATCGACACGCTCAACAAATCCGCCCAGATATACCTCTGCGCCCACGGCGCCGGGTTCGAACCGGAAGGCATGACCAAAGAACAGCTCGACGGGTTAGTTCCTGTATTTAAAATTCCCAAAGGAGAACTGGACATCTAACAATGAGAAAGGCTTTCCTTACCCTACTCTCCCTCATCGCGCTCGTATCCGCTGCCCAGCAGCGGGACGAGCGCGTACGGGAATATATCCCCCCGGTACGCATTGTCTGGATACAGGATTCCACGGCGGTAAGCGGCGCCGGAAACCTCCTGATCCCCGGGGACGGGCAATCCGAGATATCCTCCCGCCGCCTGTGCCGGATGAAGAGCACCGATGGGCGCCACCCGGCTGTTTTGTTGGACTTCGGCAGGGAAATACACGGCGGTATCCGTCTGGTAACGCTGTCTCTTATACACATCTCCGAGCCCACGAGACTCGACGTCATCTCGT
>CALJDR010000093.1 GCA_938023515.1 uncultured Flavobacteriales bacterium | reverse complement strand
TACGAGTTGACGTCGAGTCTCGTGGGCTCGGAGATGTGTATAAGAGACAGCTTTGAGGGCCGCATTGGCACTTAGGTCCAATTGATCCCCCTTGAGGGAATTGTTACTGCAGTAGAGCTCTTCGAGGTTCGTGAAATACTCTATTCCTTTCAGGGACCGGATATACAGGTTCTGTACGTCGAGCACTTTTACCGCCTCGGCTTCCGAACGGCTTATGTGTCCGTCGTTGTCCTTGTCGAAAAGGCCCAGTACGGCTTTTTCGAAGCGTTCGTCCTCGAACACCACATCGCCCTGCCCGTTCCTTTTCACTGTAACGGTACACTGGGAACTTACGGAAGGCCGGTCTTTCAGGTAGGCGGTGATCACCGCCGTCCCCTCCTTGACAGGTGTTACCGTACCGTCCTCGGCCACATCGGCCACCGTCGGATCGGAACTTTTCCACAGAATGGCATACGGCCCGGTCGCATTCTCAGGAAGCACCCCGGCGGACAACCGGAGCGGCTGAGACACCTCGGCCGTAGCTGTCCCCTGCACCGCAATGCCCTGTACCTCCACGGACGTACTTTCCTTCTGGCAGCCGCAGAACGCGGTACAGAGCAGCAATGAGATTACTATGGAATATCTGTTTTTCATCTTTCCAGTCGATACCGGGTTTATTTTCTTCCCAGATATTCGTCGGAGAACCGGTAGGTAAAGTCTATCCCGGCCGGGCTGCCGCTGCGGATATCATACGTGTTTTCCAGGCGGGCGCCGGTCTTAGCGTCGAACGTACCGATCTTGGAGTTGGAATAGTCCGTCGTACCGACATAGAGCACATTATTCGGGTCTACACCCAAATAACCGTAAACCATAGAATTGAGCCCGCTCTGGCCCTGCACATCCACCAGTTGTTTCGCCTCTCCGGTCTTATAATCGTACCGGGCCACTACGGAAGTGGAAAAACCAGCACCCATGCGGAAGAACAGCGCATCCTCCGTGAACGATGCGCACATACCTACGTTGGGCGACCAGGTAGCTACCGGCATCTGATATTCCGAAGGAAGTACTTTTTCGGTATACGTGTAATCGTTCGGATTGATGCACACCACCGTAGCTTCGGTCGTATAGGTCGGGCTGTAAGTCGATCCCGTCCATTTGCCGGATACCAGCATATAAATATTGCCGTCATGTCCTTTGACGATATCCTTCGTCTGGCGTGGGGCACCGAAATCGATGGATTTGACCACTTTATCGGTCTTGGTGTCGATCACTTTCAGGTACTGTCCGCAGGGAGCAAATACTTTATCGCCCTGAAGGAGCATACGGGCCTTCGTGGAACCTGCCACGGTAAACTTCCCGTAAGTGCCTTCGATATCGGTTGTATTCCACACTCCGGTAGCCAGGTTCATCACCCGGATCCCCGAGTTTTGTTCGTAGTCGGAAGTCGAATAACGGATGTACGCCTTGTTCTCATCGATCACCACGATGTGCTGGGGCCATACGTCGGAATCATCGATAGAACCTGTTACCAGCTTTTTCATTTTGAGCGTCTGGGCGTCGGCGATCACCAGGCGAGCTCCCTGCCCTTGGGAAGCCCCGTTCTGCGTAATGAAATAGGCATTGTCCTTATAGATGAACATATCCTGAAGGACATTCCCGGGGGAAGTCGGTTTTCCTTCGGAATTGAGGTTAGCCTGTCCGTAAGGATTGGGATAGTAGGTGCCGTTCTCGTCGATAAAGCAGATGGAGCCGTTGTCGCTGCTCATATTGCCTTCCATCAGGAAATACGTGCCGTTCTTGTACGGGCCCGAAACGACTATCGTCACTAAAACTTCCTCACCGGCCACCTGGTCGGCATTGAGTACTTTCAACGACACCGTATAAGTACCGGGGGTTTCGGCTGTGAACGTGTAAGTCTTCTCTATGCTTTTGAGAGTTCCATCAAGGCGCCATTCGTAACGGGCTGCCTCCACATTATCGCACTTAGCTGTGAAAGTCGCTGTACCGCCCATCGCCAAATTGACATCGCCGGAAGGGGATGTTCCGTCTGGAAGGGTAATGGATGCTTCCGGTTCGGGAAGTGTCAGATCATCCTTGCTGCAGGATGAAAGCACAAAGACAAGTGCCAATAATAAGAACAGTTTTTTCATTTTTCGATTGCTTGTTTATGTTCGTTAATGTTTGCTATTCCCGGCAAAACGACACAAGCAAGCATAAAAAGTCCGCCCCTGTTCTCCCAAGGTGGCTTTTCCGACCGATAAAACAACTTTGTAATTCATGCTTGCCGTGTTTTTGCAGATCTTACAGCAAGCGATATGGAGCCCGAAGGCTTTGCAAAAGGTTCAATTTTAGAATAAATACCTTCCGCCATATTGACTTATCCGGCCCATTCTCCGCAGGCTGTAAAATCCCTATGCAAAGGCAGGTCTTCTGACTCACCCCACTTTCAAAGCCTTCCCGGTGTTCTTTGGTAGAACGCCAGTGACGTTTCTTGAAAGCGCTGACCGCATCAGAATGCGGACGGGGTTCACAGCAGCGGGAACTGTCGCCGATTTACACGGCGTTCCCTTTTAATCCCAAAAAATGGGAACCGTTTGCCGATGCAAATATCCGACAATCCCCCGGACAAAAGCAAGTATTTTTTTACAGGACATCTTCTTTTATCCCTCGAAAGCCTCTGAGAAGAGCCCGGACACCGCATTCGCGTATATGTTAATTCCAAATGCCGCAAAAAAAACACTTGTTTATACCGAAAAATCCGTTCATTTGCAGGATACAAAACTTCAGTTGCATGAAAAAATTCTTCCTCTTCGCCTTTTGCGCACCCTTGGCGTGCTGGGCACAAAGTACTTACACGATCTCCGGCACCGCCGTCGGAGCCGCTGAGGGCGACACAGTGACTGTCACCAAAATCGTGGACAAAAAAGACGTCGTCTTGGGAAAAATACCCGTACACAGCGGTAAATTCACCTTTAAAGGTACCGCCGAAGGCGAAGGCCCCGTCATCCTGAGGGCCTACCCCAAGGACATCCGGATGGGCCTTTCGGCCTTGGTTTTCACAGACGGGAAAAAGATAAACGTAATATTGGACACTTACGACGAAAACTACGACCCGAAAAGTATCGTATCCGGCACCCCGCTCAACGATAAATACCAAGCCTTCCGGCAGGAGAGCAAAAGATTATACGCTCCCGTAAAAAAGGCCGGCAAAGAGTACCGCGATACTACCATTACCGAAGTGCGGAAACAGGAACTCCAAGCCCAACTCGACAGCCTGTATGCCATCGTGTGCAATTACAAAGCCGATTTTGTCATCGCCAACATCCGCAACGCCGCCGGAAAATCAGCCTTCAACAGCGGGGATTTTCTTTTTATGCCCTTGCCCATCCTCAAACGCGCGGTCGATGCCATTCCGGAAGACCTGAAAAAAGAACCGTATAACGCCGAAATGATAAAATATGCGGCCACGCTACAGGCCACTGAACCGGGAAATCCGTTCATCGACATCGAAGCGCCCACACCCGAGGGCGACACTGTCCGGTTGTCGGACTACGCCGGGAAAGGGAAATATGTACTGGTAGATTTTTGGGCTTCCTGGTGCGGGCCGTGCCGGGCCTCTATCCCGGAACTGAAAGAGCTGTATGCCAAATACCATGACAAAGGATTCGAAGTGATCGGCGTATCGCTCGATGCAAAAAAGGATGCCTGGCTGAAAGGGATCGCAGATTTGGATATCCCCTGGCACCAGATGTCCGACGTGAAACTGTGGAATTCCGCCGGGGCAAAGGAATATGGCATCAAAGCTATTCCCTGCACCATCCTGATAGATCCGGACGGAAAGATCGTCGAGCGCAACCCGAACATCAAAGAAAAACTCGGGGAAATATTCGGCGAATAACTCCCTATAAAAAAGCCCCGCAATTTGCGGGGCTTTTTTATAGGGAGTCTACTTACGCTATTTAAGCGCCGATCAACTCCTTGTACTGCGCGGCAGAAAGGAGCTCATTCAACTCTTCCGGTTTGGAGAGGGTTATCTTGATGATCCAGCCTTCCCCATACGGGTCTTTGTTCACCAGTTCCGGTGCGCTGTCCAGGGCATTGTTGAATTCCGATACGGTACCCGAAGCCGGCATGAACAGATCGGAAACCGTTTTAACCGCCTCGATCGAGCCGAATACGTCTTCCTTGGCCAAAGCGTCGCCGTCGGTTTCCACGTCCACATAAACGATATCGCCCAATTCGTTCTGCGCATAATCCGTAATGCCTACGGTCGCCACATTTCCTTCCACTTTTATCCATTCGTGGTCTTTGGTGTACTTCAAATTTTCCGGAATATTCATGATCACTCGTTTTTATTATATTTTATATGATTAATCTGCGTCCAAATTTAGATAAAATATCTGTCCCGAAAAAACTATCAGAGATTTTTCAGGGCGAGTTTTATCACATCCTCCACCCGGGCGGACGGATTGGCTGTCAGGATAGCATCGACAGCCTGTTCGCAGTTCCGGCGGACGAATCCGAGCACTTCGAGCGCGTCGAGCGCTTCCCCCCGGATACCGGCCCCATGAGCCACGGTGCCACCGGGTTCCAAAGCGGTGAAATCGACTTTTCCTTTTAACTCCAGAATGATCCGCTGGGCCGTTTTCAGGCCGATCCCCTTTACTTGCTTGAATGCTCCGGCGTCGCCGCTTTCCATGGCTGCTACGACTTCCTTTACACTCATCGACGACAGCACGGTACGCGCCGTACCCGCCCCGATCCCGGACACGGAGATCAACTTCCGGAACACTTCCCGCTCCTGCCGGTCGGAAAAACCGAACAACAGGTGGGCATCCTCCCGGACAATCTGGTGGGTAAAGATTTTAACCGGCTCTCCTTCCTGAGGCAGTGCGGAATAAGTGGCCAGGGAAATATGGAGCAAGTAGGCAACACCTGCACATTCCACTACCGCATAGGAAGGCGTTTTCTCTGCCAGGGGGCCTTTTACGTATTCTATCATCGCTGTGATATGTTTTTCCAAAAATACAAAAAACCGCCGGGAAAAAGAAAGGGGTACGCCGCAATGATAAAAAAATGTTAAAAAAGACATCCAGAACAACAAAAAAGCAGTTTTAAAATATTGACATACATTATTAATATCTATCTTTGAAGCCATATTTTGGATGGCATATTCCCTGCCACCATTGTGTGTGAGAAGAAACCATAGTTCGAAAAACTGCCTGAGGCAGTGTTCAATGTAAGAAAACTAAATATTATATCAGATGAACAAAAAATTCGCATCAAGTCTACTAATCGTTGGGTGTGCCGTTATCGTGGCATCCTGTTCGGGACAGAAGCAACAGGCTCCCGCTATCCCCCAACTGACGACCCTTACCATTCAGCCGGAGAAAGCGGACATATACGCGACCAAACCTGCGACCATAAAAGGTGAAAAAGATACCGAGATCCGTCCCAAAGTGAGCGGATATATTACCGAACTTCTGGTGGACGAAGGCAGCATCGTACGCAAAGGACAGGTATTGTTCAAAATAGACAAAGTAACCTACCAAGAAGCTGCGCGCGCAGCCGAAGCGACCGTAAAAGCCAGCGAAGCACAGGTAGCCAACTCCAAACTGACAGCCGACAACAAAAAAGTCCTTTACGACAAAGGCATCATCAGCGAAGCGGAATACCTCGCTGCTAAGTACGCTTACGAAGCGCAGATGGCATCCCTGGCACAGGCCCGGGCACTGTATATCAGTGCGCAGAACGACCTGAGCTTTACCGACGTGACCAGCCCTTCGAACGGCGTGGTGGGAACCATCAACTTTCGTGCAGGCGCATTGGTAAGCAGTTCAACCTCTCTGCCGCTGACCGTTGTTTCGGACATCACGAATGTTTACGCTTACTTCTCGATGAACGAGAAAGAGATCCTCGAAATCACGACCAAGGCAGGGGATGAAAGTCTGGCGGAACTGATCAAGAAGTTCCCGGAAGTAACCCTGATCATGGCCGACGGCAGCGCATTCCCCCGTACCGGGAAACTGGAAACGGTGAGCGGCGTGGTAAACCAGGCCACCGGTTCGGTGACCCTGCGCGCCAAATTCGACAACAAGGACAATCTGCTCCGCAGCGGTTCGTTCGCTACGGTACGCATTCCGGAAGTTGACAAGGACGTACTGATGGTTCCCCAGCCCGCCACGTACGAGCTTCAGGACAAACATTTCGTATATGTGGTAAAACCGGACAGCACGGTAGCCGCCACCCAGATCGACATCCTGGACAACAGCGACGGGAAATACTACATCGTGACCTCGGGCATTTCCGCCGGGGAGACCATCGTAACCGAAGGGGTGAACAAACTCCGCGAAGGGCAGAAAATAGCCCCGATACAAGGACAGGCCGCACAGGCATCAGAAGCAGCCCAGGGGGCACAGCAGAAATAAACAGAGCGATTATCGATTAAAGATCAAAGCATGAAACTAAATACATTTATCAACCGTCCGGTGCTCTCTACGGTGATCTCGATCATTATCGTGATCCTGGGTTTCATCGGGCTCACTTCTCTGCCGATAGAGCAATACCCGGACGTAGCCCCGCCGACCATTTCGGTGTCGACCACCTACCAGGGAGCTAACGCCGAGACGGTCCTCAACAGCGTCGTGGCTCCTCTGGAGGAGCAGATAAACGGTGTGGAGGGTATGACCTACATGACATCCACCGCCTCCAATGACGGTAGCGCGCGTATCACCGTTTACTTCAAACTGGGTACGGACCCCGACATGGCGGCCGTCAACGTGCAGAACCGCGTTGCCCGCGCCACCAGCCTTCTGCCGGCCGAGGTCGTACAGTCCGGTGTGATCACCCAGAAGCGTATGACCAGTATGCTTATGGTATTCACCGTGTACAGTGAAAATCCGGCCTTCGACGAAGCATTCGTACAGAACTATACGAAGATCAATATTCTTCCGGAAATCAAGCGTGTCAACGGTGTAGGTGACGCGGACGCTATGGGTTCGCGCGACTACTCGATGCGCATTTGGCTCAAACCGGATGTAATGGCCACCTACGGGGTTTCTTCGGCGGAAATATCTGCCGCCCTGGCCGAACAGAACGTCGAAGCCGCTCCCGGTAAATTCGGACAGAACGGCGACCAGTCCTTCCAGTACGTCATCAAATACAAAGGACGCCTGAAGACCGCTGAAGAGTTCGGCGACATCATCCTCCGGGCGGATAAAACTGGTAATATCCTCCGTCTGAAAGACGTGGCCCGTGTAGAATTGGGCGGTCTGGATTACAGCATCAGCGCCCAGGCACAGGGCAAACCGGCCTGCGCCGTTCCTGTCTACCAGGCAGCTGGCACCAACGCCACGGCAGTAGTGGAAGAGATCAAAGCGGTGCTCGAAAATGCCTCCAAGACTTTCCCTCCCGGTATCAAATACGTGAACGTGATGGATACTACGGAATTCCTCTACGCATCCATCGACAAAGTGGTCGAAACCATCATCGAGGCATTCATCCTGGTATTCATCGTGGTGTACGTCTTCCTGCAGGACTTCCGTTCCACCCTCATCCCGGCTATCTCGGTAATCGTGTCGCTGGTAGGTACTTTCTTCTTCCTGAAAATATTCGGATTCTCGATCAACCTGCTCACCCTTTTCGCACTGGTACTGGCCATTGCGATCGTGGTCGACGACGCGATAGTCGTCGTCGAGGCGGTGCATGCCAAGCTGGACCAAGGCTATAAGTCACCGCGAAAAGCATCTATCGACGCCATGGGCGAGATATCGGGCGCCATCATTTCCATTACACTGGTCATGTCCGCGGTATTCATACCGGTGACATTCGTCAGCGGGACTACCGGGGTGTTCTACACTCAGTTCGGTATGACATTGGCCATCGCTATCCTTATTTCGGCCGTCAACGCACTGACCCTGAGCCCGGCCCTTTGCGCCGTATTCCTTTCGGCCAAGGAAGAGCACGGCAAAGGCAAATCGTTCGCCTCCCGTTTCCACGGTGCTTTCAACGTGTTCTTCGACTCAATGAAAGGAAAATACCAACGCATGATCGAAAAGATGGTGCACATGAAATGGGCTGCCTTCGGGATCGTGATCGCCCTGACCGCCGTGATGGTATTCCTGCTCAAGACCACCCCGACCGGATTCGTTCCCAACGAGGACAACGGTGTGTTCATGGTCGACGTAGCCCTGCCGCCCGCTACCTCTATGGAGCGTACCGATGAAATATTGCATAAAGTGGACAGTCTGATCGCCTTGAATCCCCTGGTGGAAAGCCGTACGATGATCAACGGTTTCGGCTTTATCAGCAGTCAGGGAAGTTCATACGGAGCCTTTATCTGTAAGCTTGCCCCCTGGGACAAGCGTACCAAGAAAGGCCAGGACCTCACCAGCATTACTGCCGGTCTGCAGGCTGCCGTTTCTCAGTTCAAGGATGCCTCCATCATGATCTTCTCGCCGCCTTCCATCCCCGGATTCAGCGCGACGGGCGGTTTCGAGTTCTCGCTTCAGGACCGTACCGGCGGCAATATTGAAGATTTCGTGAATGTCGAACAGCAATTCCTCGGCGCCCTCAACCAGCGTCCGGAAGTGCTCTACGCCATGACATCGTTCAAGAACAACTTCCCACAGTACATGGTCGACATCGACGTGGCACAGACTAAGATAGCCGGCACTTCCCCGAAAGAAGTATTGGGAGCCCTTCAGGCTTACTACGGCGGTCTGTACGCCTCCAACTTCAACCAGTTCGGTAAATTGTACCGCGTGATGGTGCAGGCGGATTCCGCCTACCGGAAAAGCCCGGAAACACTGAACAACGTCTTTATCCCCGTAGGGAACGAAATGGCACCTATCACCAATTTCGTGACCCTGCGCAAGGTATACGGGCCGGAGAACGTCACTCGATTCAACCTGTTCACCTCCATCGGAGTGACCGGGCAGCAGAAACCGAACGTATCTTCGGGTGAGGCTATCGCCGCCATCCAGGAAGTGGCCCAACAAACCCTCCCGCAGGGCTACAGTTACGAATTCTCGGGTCTTACGCGAGAGGAACAGTCTTCGAGCAACCAGATCGGCGGTATTCTGATCCTCTGTCTGGTGTTCGTATACTTCATCCTTTGCGCCTTGTACGAAAGTTATATCCTGCCGCTGGCGATCATACTTTCCCTCCCGCTCGGTCTTTCAGGTTCGTTCCTGTTCGCCCGAATGATGGGAGCTTCCAACGACATCTACCTGCAAACGGCCCTCATCATGCTGATCGGACTGTTGGCCAAGAACGCGATCCTGATCGTACAGTTCTCCCTGGCCCGCCGTCAGAATGGTGAGAGCATCATCCAGGCAGCTATCGACGGCGCCGCAGCCCGTCTGCGCCCGATCCTGATGACCTCTCTGGCCATGGTGATCGGTCTGTTGCCGCTGATGTTCGCCTCCGGAGTAGGTGCCAACGGTAACCGCACGATCGGAGCCGGTGCCGTAGGAGGTATGCTTATCGGAACCATCTTCCAGCTGATCGTCGTACCGACCCTGTTCGTGGTATTCCAAAGCCTTCAGGAACGTTTCCGGAAGAACGATCCGGCCATAGAAACCGAGGTAGAATAAAACAAAGACGAATATGAAAATAGTCAATATAAAGGTGATCGGAGTGCTGGCCATCCTGCTGGCACTCTCCTCGTGCAACATTTACAAGCCGTACAAGACGCCCGAAATGAAAACGGACGACCTGTACCGCACGGAAGCCTCGGCGGATACCGTCAACATGGCGACCAAGCCCTGGCAGGAACTCTTCACCGATCCGTACCTGCGGACCCTGATCGATTCCGCCCTGGCACACAACTTCGACTACCAGACCGCCATGCTCAAAGTGGAAGAGGCCAATGCCGCCTTCGCACAGGGCAAGGCAGCCTTCTTCCCTACGCTGAACCTCTCCGGCCAGGGAACGCTGACCGAAATAGAGAAAATGCACCACACCGAAGGGTACAATTTCTCGGCCACTTCCTCGTGGGAGATCGACGTCTTCGGACGCCTTCGCTCGGCCAAACGGGCAGCCAAGGGAGCATTGATCCAGAGCATCGCCTACAAAAGGGCGGTAGAAACGCAGGTAGTCTCCTCGGTAGCCACCGGGTATTACACCCTGCTCAGCCTGGACAAACAGCTGCGCATCTACGATGAGACCATCAAGCTGTGGGGGGAAACCGCCCAGTCGATGATGGACATGATGCAGGCCGGCGCAGCCACGAAAGCGGCCGTGATGCAGAGCCAGGCAAACCTGCACAGCGCCAAGGCCACTCGTCAGGACATTCTGTACAATATCCGCGCTATGGAGAATTCCCTGCGCCTGCTTATCGGGAAACCGGCCGGGCCAATCGACCGCGGCTCCTTCGAAGACCAGCAGCTCACCGCCGACCTGGAAATAGGCATACCTTCGCAGCTTTTGGCCAACCGCCCCGACGTACAGCAGGCTGAAGCCGGCGTACGCGTCGCCTTTGCCAAGACCAACATGGCCCGCGCCGCATTCTATCCGAAATTCACCATCACGGCTACCGGCGGATACGCCAAGGATGCCTCGGTGAACTTCACGCCCAGTCTCTTCGGTAATTTCGTAGCCGGACTGATGCAGCCTATCTTCAATGCCGGCGCCAACCGGGCCAACCTGCGCATCGCCAAAGCCCAGCAGCAGGAATCTCTCATCGCGTTCGAGAAATCGCTGGTAAGCGCCGGGATAGAGGTATCCAACATCCTCTATAACTACAACACCTCCGTCGATAAGCTCAATTCGCGCGGGCAGCAGGTGAAAGCCTGTCAGGAAGCTGTCGAGGCGACCAGCGCACTGCTCGTATACGGCGGCGCTACCTATCTGGAAGTCATCACCGCCCAACAGAGCCTGCTCGGCGCACAGGTGAGCCAGATCACCGATCAGTTGAGCCAGATGGAAAACGTGGTAAACCTCTACCATGCCTTGGGAGGCGGTTGGGAACGTCCGGTAGAGAAAAAGAAGAAATAACCGTCTTCATACCCCACTCAAAAAACCCGCAGATATTTCTGCGGGTTTTTTATTTTCCGGAAAATATTCAACCGCTTTATTTTTCCGGCAATTTGTCGTTACTTTATAATCGTAGTAAAACTCACCTCCTATGCCTGAAGAAAAGAAACAACTGGCTATCATTCGGGACGACCCCTGGCTCGCCCCACAGGAGCAGGCTCTGGAAAACCGCCTATCCTGGTACCGGCAGCACATCCGGTTCATCGACGAGCACTGCAATGGGCTGCGGCTCTTTGCCAGCGGGCACGAGTATTTCGGGTTCAATTACGACGACGAAAAACAAGGCTGGTGGTTCCGGGAACACGCTCCGGCGGCCTCTTCCGTGAGCCTGATCGGCGACTTCAACGGTTGGGATCCCTCGAAAAACCCACTCTCCCGTCTGGAAAGCGGCGCCTGGGAAACGTTCCTGGACGACGCCACATACCACGATACCCTCATCCCCTATTCCAAAGTAAAACTTCGGATCACGGCCGATAATGGCTCGCTGGACCGTATCCCCGCTTACATTCGCCGGGTGGAACAGGACAAAAAAACATTCGATTTCTCCGGGCAATTCGTCCCGGACAGTACTTACCTTTGGAGCAATCCGGATTTCCGGCTGCCGAAGGATTTCACCCCGCTTATTTACGAGGCGCACCCCGGTATGGCTTCGGAAGATGGCCACGTGGGCACCTGGCGGGAGTTCGCGGACGATATCCTGCCGAAAATCTCGGCCCTGGGATACAATGTCCTGCAATTGATGGCCGTACAGGAGCATCCGTACTACGGTTCTTTCGGCTACCATGTATCCAATTTCTTCGCCCCTTCTTCGCGTTTCGGTATGCCGGACGACCTGCGCTACCTCATAGACACCGCCCATGGGATGGGTATCGCTGTGGTGATGGATCTGGTACACTCCCATGCCGTGAAGAACCGGGCGGAAGGGCTGTCGGAATTCGACGGGAAACACGAACTGTACTTCGTAGACGGCCCCTCGGGCATACACCCGGGTTGGGACTCGAAACTGTTCGATTACGGAAAAATGTACGTACAGCAATTCCTGCTCTCGAATATCGCTTACTGGCTCGAAGAATTCCGTTTCGACGGGTTCCGCTTCGACGGGGTCACCTCCATGCTGTATTACCACCACGGAAATGTGACTTTCGATTCTTACGAAAAATATTTCGGCAAAGATACCAACAACTCCGCCGTCTTATACCTCCAGACGGCCAATACCCTCATCGATACCTTATATCCCACCGCCCTGTCTATCGCGGAGGATATGAGCGGGATGCCCGGCGCCTGCCGTTCGATCGACGACGGGGGGCTCGGCTTTTCGTACCGCCTGGCCATGGGAATCCCCGACTACTGGATAAAACTGCTGCGCGACCGCCGTGACGAGGACTGGAATATGTCGGAGATGTTCCATGCCCTGCTTAACCGGCGAAAAGGAGAACCCAACATCGCATATGCCGAAAGCCACGACCAAGCCTTGGTGGGCGACAAAACAGTCGCTTTCTGGCTGATGGACAAAGAGATGTATACTTCGATGAGCGTCTTTACACCCAGTCCCGTTATCGACCGGGGCATCGCCCTGCATAAAATGATCCGCTTTATGACCCTCTGTCTGGGCGGCGAAGGTTACCTCAACTTTATGGGCAACGAGTTCGGTCATCCCGAATGGGTCGATTTCCCGCGCGAAGGGAACGGCTGGAGTACGAAATACGCCCGCAGGCAATGGAGTCTGCCGGATACGGAACATCTGAAATACAAATACCTCCGGGAGTTCGACCGACGGATGATCGGTTTTGAAAAACAGACGGACCTGTTGAAAAGTCCGTGGCCTGAATTGCTTAATACGGACGAAAGGAACAAAGTCCTTGTTTTCTCCCGGGGGAAATACCTGTTCGTCTTCTCGTTCTCCCCGGCTGATTCCATCGAGGATTACGAATTCTTCGTCCCTCGCAGCGGGCGGTACGAGATCGTTTTTTCGTCGGACGACCCGCAAACGGGCGGCTTCGACCGGGTAAAAACGGGATACGACTTTACCAGCTTCAAAAAAGGGAAAGACGATTTCCTGAGCATCTATCTGCCTTCCCGCATGTGCATGGTGTTGGAATACAAAGGCCCTGCCCGGCGGCCTTCCGCTGTAAAAAGGCCAGAAAAATAGCCGGATTTCCCCACAAAAAAAGCCCGCGCCAATGGCGCGGGCTTTTTATATATAAAGCGGAGTCCTATTCCTCTTCCTTGTTGCGAAGCTGCTGTACGTATACAGCTTTCACTTTCTGCTTGCGGTTTACCACGGAAGGTTTGTTGAACTGCTGACGGGCACGCAGCTGTTTCATGGTACCGGTCTTATCGAATTTTCTTTTAAAACGCTTGAGGGCTCTTTCGATAGCCTCTCCTTCTTTTACAGGAATAATGAGCATATTATTTTCTTTTTTTACAGTTTATAAAATCAATCGTTGCAGATACTCCCTACGGGCAGTATCTCTTTAAAAAACACACTAAAATCTCTTCATATGGTTTTTAAACAACGACCTCCTTTAACCTGTCTTTTATTTGATTATTTCTTAATGGGTTGCAAATATACGATTTTTCCGAAAGAAAAAGAAATGCCGCAAAACTTTAATACACCTCCCGGTGTATTTTTCCGGCGTCGTACTTATCTTTCGGATTATTCTCCCGCGCCGGATACCCTATAGGGATGATGCACAGCGAATCGTAGCTCCCCGGAAGCCCGCAAAGTTCCTTCACCACGTCCATCCGGTCCCGGTACGGGTAGGTCGCCGTCCACACGGCCCCAAGTCCGAGCGCTTCGGCCGCCAGCAGGATATTCTGCGTAGCCGCGGAACAATCTACATACCAGTAGGGCGATTTGGTGCGGTCGGCACATACGACAATAGCCACGGGAGCATCTTTCAGCATCTTGGCATACGGCAGTTTCTCGGCCATCTCGTCCAGGAGATCGCGCCGGGTGATCACAATGAAATCCCACGGCTGTGCATTCTTCCCGGAAGGAGCGGCCATCCCGGCCTCCAAAAGCACTTCGACCTTTTCCTGCTCCACCGGGCGGTCCGCATAACTGCGCACGCTCTTACGCTGGAGAATATTCTGAATCACAGGGTTTTGTTCATACTGTTTTTCCATATCAATCGTCGGTTTTAGGGATGTCAAAGGTAAGGTAAAATTCAAGATAGTGATCTTTGCCCCGCGGAAAATATTTAAGCGGCCGCAGGCTGTCATAACACTCGATCCGCCCGCACCGATCGCGGCAACGCACGATCTCCCGAGCAAAAAGCCGGGAGATATACGGATGCTCGGCCAGCAGGCGCTCACTGTCCCCATTCACCTCGTAACGGACGATCGCTGCCGGATCGAAGACCGCGTATTGCGAAAAAGCGCGTACAGCGGCCGAGTCGGAAGGTATAGCTGCACACAATTGTTCCGCATCGACAAATCCTCCGTAACGGATCCGGGCTCGGAATACTTTTTCCGCCAAAGCGTCGGTAAGGGCACTATGGGCTTTCAGCCGAGACAGGGATGCCCGGTTTACATCCACGGTAGAAAAATCATTGGGCTTTGGAGGATCAACAGGCACACCCATCCGGATGTAAGGCTCCAACCGACGGAACATACTGTCCGACACGGCATAGCAACGGGCGAATTGCTGCAGGGAGCGGAATCGTCCCCCTACACTGTTTCTGTACCGGATAATCGTCCGGGCTTGGGCAGGAGAAAAGCCGAGCCGCACAAATGTGGAGGAATCCGCAACCGAAGGATCGAAATAAAAAACTGAATCTTTTTGTTCCGGCAAATCCGCCCGATGTACAGCCAAACTGTCCGGTTGTATTACGGAGATTTCTACGGGAACTTTTCCCCCACGGCAATCCCTTATCGCTACGGCAGCCACCGCGAGCAAAAGGAGAACCGTCAGTACGCCTATACCCCTTTGCTGAGCGAGTGTCACCCGGAAAAAATCCTTAAAACGTGCCATGCAAGTATTCTATACTTGCACAAATATAGTGAAAGCCGGGCGCAGAATATCAAGCTTGCTTGAATATTATGCCGAGGCGCATCCTATATTCGCGTTTTCCGCAAATATAGTGAAAGCCGAGCGCTATTCAAACTTGTTTAAGAACAGCCGAGCGCATCTATATTCTTGAAAACCGGAAACGTCTGCCCTCCTCTCTTCTATTGCCTATCGGTTTTTCTCTTCCGCAGGAGCATCGCTTTCTTTTATCCGGCACATACCGCTGATAACGACACCCTTCTCTACATCGACGATCGCCGCCAGAATATTCCCCAGCACCTTCGCCGGCATTCTCAGGGCGACCTCCCCCGAAGAAACGATATTCCCTTTCACCAGTCCCAGCACCAGTGCCGAGCCGCATTGGATATTGCCGTCTACCCGGGCCTGCTCACTCACCACAATACGGCCCGAGGTAAAAATTTTGCCCTTCACATCGCACTCCACGCGGATGTTGTTCTCCGTTATGATATCCCCACACAAGGTTGTACCTCTAACCAGGCTGACTATCTGCGGGGAATCTTCTTCCCCACCTTTTTTTCCCACAAATATTCTCATAAGATCGACCTGAAATAATTTCCCTATCAAAAATATCCCAGGCGGGCATTTCCCGCCGGATATTCCCCTTTACAATCATTCGCTCTCTTCCAAAAAATATTAACGGGAAAAAACGAACGATTTAAACATTATTAAGGAAAAAACTTTGCGGCAGTCTAATTAAAGATATAATCGTCTATCTGCGACAATGATAAATATTTTGCAGGTATTTTTAAAAAACAGATTATCTTTGTGGGATAATCGTTCGATTTTTTCACGATATGACAAAAAAAGCATCGGAAAGATAGTCTTTCCGATGCTTACAACAGGCAGGTTCACTGCCCGGATATTATTCCGAAACTTCTTCTGTTTCGCCCTTGGTGTCCAAGATCTTATACATACCGCTGATAACGACCCCTTTTTCGATATCGATATTCGAGGCCAGTATGTTGCCCAGCACCTTTGCCGGCATTTTCAGGGAAACTTCCCCTGAAGAGACGATATTTCCTTTCACCAGCCCCATCACCAGCGCGGAACCGCATTGGATGTTGCCACCCACCCGGGCCTTGTCGCTCACGACGATACGTCCGGAGGTGAGTATCTTACCCTTCACATCGCACTCCACGCGGATGTTGCTTTTGGTCTGGATATCCCCGTGCAAAGCCGTACCCTCGGGCAGGGTGATCAGCTTCTCAGGCCCTTTTTCTTCAGGAGCGCACTCCGTATCTTTCTTTTTGAAAAACATATGAAACTGCGAGCCTTATTCTCCCTCCACAAAGACGGTCACGCAGGTATTTGCATTTCCCACATCCAATCCGACAGCCAGTTTGCGGCCTCCCTTCATGAATGCATCGGCATCCATTTTCTGGAAATCATCCCCTTTGCGGGCATCCAATTGTTTCTTGGCATACAGGCAATACCCGTGCGAAGCGCATTTTTCCGGTTCCGGATAAACTTCGACGGAAACGATCTCCCCGAACTCCTCCCGGAAACACTGTACCAATTCCGGATAACGGGCGCCGCCTCCGGCCAGGTACATCTTGGGCGTCTTGTTGAAATCGTCGTCTGTGAAAGCCCGGCGCAGATTCGGTGATATGATCTCCTGATAGTACATACGCAAAACTTTCTCCCGGATGTCCGACAGGTCGTGCTTTACCCGGTTGACGGTAATCGATTTTTTCGAGAACGCCGCATCGATCTGGTGTTCGGTCTTCAGGTTGAGGTAGAAATCTTTAGCCAGTTCATTGGCCATCAGGTTGACCGCATGGCGCAGACCGTGCGTGCTGACCATCGAGCGGTTGATAAGGCCTGCACGCGTACTTGCCACCGCCTCACATGTCCCGTAACCGAGGCTGACCATAAAGAAATTATCCTTTTCCTCCAGGCTTCCTTCGCGGATCGCATCGACGCAACCCTGTATTTCCGGGATCACATAAACTTTCGACACATTTATTTCCCGGCGTATAGGGCCATTCCCCCCGCACAGCGAAGCATCGAATTCGACAGGATGCCGGCCGGTAAGGAATTCTACCGCCTCATCCCGGTAAAGCATATACGTGGAAAAGGGGAAACCGGTAGTCAGGACGATCTCGTCCTCCGCTCCCGGATTGGTCAGCAACAGGCCCGCCTGGGACAGCATCCGGTATTCCATCTCCGCAGGAGAACTGTTCAGTCCCTTGTGGGGAGAATAGCCTTCCTGCATCGCCAGGTTGCCCACCAGATAGTCCGTATCCTCGTATTTGATCTTGATGGCATCGATCGGGCTGGCATTCATCCCCGAAAATTCCCTATTGGTCGCTTCGTAGACGCTGGGGAAGCTTAAAGATTTTAACATCGTGATATTTTTTCGATTATTGTTTCTTGGTTGTATAGTACTGTAGTCTTTTTTGGCAAAAGGAGAAGATTTACGACAAATATAATAAAGTAATTCGAACGCTCAAGCGATTTATTCCGAAAAATATAATAAAAAACAGTGTGTTATTATACGATTGTCCGGTTTACAATTTGCCCCGGGAAACCGACACACAAGTATATCGATCGTCCACATCCAATCCTACGGCCAATGCTGATCCCGGCGTCTCAGAGAATCTCTGCCTGGCAGACATGGCCTGGATGCTACACCCCTGAGAGGCGCACTTCTCCGGTGAAGGATAAACTAACACCGGAAACCTTCCCCCGAATTCGTCCCGGAAACACTGAACAAGTTCTGGATAAGACGCTCCGTCGCCGCACAGGTATATCTTCTGTCTCTTATACACATCTGACGCTGCCGACGATACTCCTTGTGTA
>CALJDR010000092.1 GCA_938023515.1 uncultured Flavobacteriales bacterium | reverse complement strand
TCTACACAAGGAGTATCGTCGGCAGCGTCAGATGTGTATAAGAGACAGCTTTGTAAGTTCGATATCCCATCCCGGGGTATCATCGGCCTGCGCAACCAGATATTGACAGCTACGGCCGGCGAAGCGATCATGTCGCATCGTTTCCGGGCATTCGAGCCTTTCAAAGGTCCTATACCCAGCCGGCAGAACGGTTCCCTTATCTCCATGGACCAGGGAAAGGCCATTCCTTACGCATTGGATAAACTGCAGGACCGCGGGACGTTCTTCGTCGATCCCGGAGAAGAAGTTTACGAAGGGCAGATCGTAGGGCAGAGCACCCGAAGCGGAGATATCGTAGTCAATGTGACCAAGGAAAAGAAAATGTCCAACATGCGCTCTTCCGGAGCG
Organism: uncultured Flavobacteriales bacterium; assembly: GCA_938023515.1. Lineage (GTDB taxonomy): Bacteria > Bacteroidota > Bacteroidia > Flavobacteriales > UBA1820 > Merdimorpha. The sequence goes on along the minus strand of CALJDR010000092.1, from coordinate 19,836 downwards.
GATGAAAAGGCTAAGATAGCCCCGGCTGTGAAGTTTTCTTTGGAAGAAGCATTGGAATATATCCAGAAAGACGAATACGTCGAAGTCACTCCGCACTTCCTGCGCCTGCGCAAGATCATTCTTTCCGAGGCGGAACGCCGCAAATCGGAGCGCTCTATAGAGAATCAATAATTTTACGGCCCTGCACCGTTAACATTCATACGGAATTTACCGATCCGCACTCCGCGAATAAACGGATGTGCGGATTTTTTATGGCCGGGAGAATTCTTCGAACGTATTGTCCGTATAAAAGATCAGGATCTTATCGATATTCTTCCCGGGAGATACCGGCGGTATATTGGGTTGCTGGGTTGAAAAAGACTGTTGAGAGGTCGTTACCGGTGCTTTTTCTGCTACCCGGGGCGCCGGATTTTCCTTCACCACAAAATCTTCATGGGTAAAGCCGTTATTTTTAACAGGTTGTGCCTCTTCTTTTCCCTTTGCTTCCTGGGGTACAGCGTCGAATAGGGTATTCTTAAAGGGATTTTCAGGCTCTTTAGGTGCCGTTTGGGCCTGTTTCCGCTGCAGGTTTATTACACTGGGAGTAGAGGAGGATATGTTTCCGATACCGTTTACCAGCCATGCCAGGTTGATATCCGGGAAACGGGTAACGATCTTCTGCACGACATCGAGCGAAGGCTTGTTCCGTCCTTTCATAATATGGGATAACCCCGAGCGCTGTATTCCGATCTCATCAGCAAAAGCGGTAGGAGAGAGCTCCAGAAATTTGATCAGTTCGACAATCCGATCGTTGATGGTTGGATTTTCCATATTTGGCAGGTATATACAAGTGTTAGAGTGCTGCTACAAATGTAATTCTCAAAAATGAGAAAACAAAACACACTTGTAACATTACAATTGTTTTTAGTAAACAGTATAAATGTAAATTCCTAAAAACATCCGTACACAACCGAGAATATTTAGTATTTTAAAGCTTTAAATAATACACTGTTTTTATATGGAAAATAGATAGTTATGTAAAATTTTCAGATCGAGCGACAAAAATCCTGACAGGTGTGTTTTTGTAAAATAATAACTTGACCGAAGTAAATTTTTAGCGAAAAAATAAAGTTACATCGGTAAATATTTTAGATGTTTACTTTTGTAACCTCATAAAATTCGTGGATTGCAAAGAAACAATTGTAAAATAATAATCGCTTATATTTGCTTTTCGGCAGAAACCCGAAAAAGAAAGAGTAAAATCTGCCACACTCACGGATATGGATATAGAAAAGTTAACAAGCGCTTACAAAACGATAAAAGAACCCTCCATTATCAATCGTTTAACTACCCCTGGGCAGGTTTCTAAGCTCTGTGAGGCATCGTGGGCCAGCAAACAAATTTTGGGGAAATCGGTGCAAGGAAGGCCGGTCTATTCACTGGATGCCGGTGAAGGTGCAAAAAAGGTATTTTTGTGGACCCAAATGCATGGGAACGAGCCTACGGCAGCCGGAGCTGTGTTTGATCTTTTGAACTTTCTGGGAAATCCACCCGCAGAGTTCATGGACTTTGCTGAAAGGATATTAAAGAAATTCCATCTGAAGATAATCCCAATGCTCAATCCGGACGGAGCGGTACTATACCGCCGTACCAATGCGCTGGATATCGATCTCAACCGCGATGCGCTATCCCTGAGCGCCCCGGAAAGCCGTCTTCTTTTTTCCGTAGCGGCCGATTTTGCACCACATTATTGCTTCAACCTACATGACCAGCGGAATATATACAATGTCTCGGGCACGGGGAAAACAGCGACCATGTCGTTCCTGGCACCGGCGGAAGATGTTTCCCGGCAGGTGACGCCCGGCCGCCGGCAGGCGATGGCTATTATCCATGCGATGAACCGCCATGTCCAACAGATCATTCCTGGGCACGTCGGACGCTATTCAGACGAGTTCTACCCCACTGCTACCGGGGATAATTTCCAGAAAAAGGGCTATGTCACGATGCTGATAGAGAGTGGAACCTATCCGGGAGACCCGGAGCGGCAGGTAGCCCGGTTTTGCAATTTCGTTGGGATACTATGTGCCCTGGAGTTTTTGATGGATTCCGAATATCCGGATGCCGGATGGGAAGATTATTCCGCCATACCACCCAATGATATGAAGATGATGGATGTAATAGTAAGGGATGTGACTGTTTCGCTGGGTGATTTTCGGACGAAAACGGATATAGGGATCATGCTGGTCGAAAAACCCTCGGAGGATCGCTCTAAAATGGAAAGGAAGGCCTATATAGAAATGATAGGTGACCTGCGGTATTACTATGGAATAGAAGAAATAAATGCTGCGGGTAAATGCCTGTCCGGATGCGTCTCCCGGTGTCCGCAGGTGGGAGATGAAATCGCACTTCCTATCATTTTAAGTATATGATGCTTTGGTTTAAATAAAATGGATTATATTGTTGTTTTTAAGCATTTAGTATATTTTTAATCTTGCAAAAAAACTTCTTATAACGAGGAAAAATAATCCCGTAGTATTTGCCCGTTGTCTATTCCCTGAGTGAAAACTTCCAGGAGCTTCGGACGGGGCGAATCATTCCAAAATTCGGAAAGTTGCTGTCGTAATTCTTCAAGGTCGTGTGCGGCCGTGTATTCGAGTCGATGAAGCTCGGCGATGCTTTCTGCGCTCAAATCGTGGCATGCCTCCAGGTATTTGGGGCATATATCGCTGGTGCGAGCGCCGTCCAGGATGCGGAATATGCCGCCCCCGCCGTTGTTTAGTACGATGACCCGCATCGAGGCGGGCAGATAAGCGTTCCAGAAAGCGTTGTTATCGTAAAAGAAGCTCAGGTCGCCCGTTACCAGGGTTACTTGTTTCGGGAACAGGGCTACGGCAGCCCCGGCTGCCGTGCTGGAGGAACCGTCGATACCGCTCGTCCCCCGGTTGCAGCTTACCGTAACGCTTGTGGGCAGGGGAAATAACTGGCTGTAACGTATTGCCGCACTGTTTGCGATCTCCAAATGAGTATTTTTTGGAAGGTGTTGTAAAATTGACTCCCAAGTCTTGAAATCGCTGTATGGCGCGGCTTCACAATAAGACTTGTGGGCGGGTATACGGTTTTTTTTCAAGGTATCCCAGGTATTATGGTATCCATTTGAACTGCATTCTATTTCTGAGAGCATTTTGAAAAAAGAAATATCGTCTGTCTTTGCGCAATGGGTCAGGGACATATATGTGTCGGGAAACGTATGCAGGCTTACATGGATATGCGCTTTGGGGGCTGCCTGCTGCAAAAAAGATTTGATCTTTTTTGAGACGACCATACCGCCGCAGGTCACCAGTACGTCCGGATGGAAATCTTTTGCCTGTTCGGCGGAAAGGGGGATAATAGCCTGGTCGATATGGGTGACGAAATCGGCTGACAGCATATTCGAAGTGGTCTCGCAGAGTATGGCGGTATCACTGTCCCGGGCGATTCTTTCCAAAATATACTGCAATTCTGTATCCGGCCGATGACAACCGATAAGGATCATTTTTTTTCGCCCGGTTTCCCATATCCGGACAATTGCATTCCGGCTTTCTTCGGAAAGGGAGGACTCTATCGGTATGGATTCGATGATCTTCGGCAAGGGTATTTCCTCTTCAGTAGTTTCATAGAGAGGCTCGGAAAACGGGATGTTGATATGCACGGGGGCCATTTGTTCGAGGGCTGTATTCACGGCCAGGTTGATCTCCCGGATGTTGAACCATATGGTCTGCGGATCCGGGCCTTCCCGCAGTGTGGTGCTGTAGACTGTATGCGAAGCAAGGACGTAGTCTTGCCGGATAGTCTGTCCTATTGCCTGGTCTGTCCATTCGGTGGGCCGGTCGGCGGACAGGACGATCAAAGGGATGCGGGAATAGTACGCCTCGGCTACGGCGGGATAATAATTCAGTACGGCTGAGCCCGAGGTGCAGACAAGTGCGACCGGTGAATTCTTCTGGCGGGCCATCCCCATTGCAAAAAAGGCGGCACTCCGCTCGTCTATCAGGGAATAGCATTCCATGCTGCTGTGGGATAGTTCCAAAGTAAGCGGGGCATTGCGCGAACCGGAAGATATAACGGCGTTCTTTATGCCTTTGGCTTCGAGTATCTTTACCAGGATTTGACCTATGTGGTGGGCTGAATGTGCTGTTTTGTCTGCCATTTTGGACCGGGTGTGTTAATCATTCTAAAAACCTGCTGCAAAAGTACGTCATAGGTCTTAATTTTTTATTAATTTCGGACCTTGGTCTGAAAAAGACCCCCCGGAATATTCACATTATGGTTTATTTGACTACTTTTGCAGGGAATAAAATGAATTCTTTAATGAAAAACTTACTTATCCTAGGTGTTTGTATGGGGGCTTCCCTCCACGTTTTTGCTCAGGAAACTACGGCGGCCGATACCTTGGTCCCCGAAAAGAAAACGATCCAGAAAGATATTCCGGCTGCTCACCAAGTCATAGACTTGTTCAAGCCTCAGAACATCCCCGATCCTTTTGCCGAATTGGGCAGGGTACAAATCATTACACGGGAAGACATTGAATCTTCGGCCGTACAGACCCTTTCCGGCGTACTTTCCCGGGCAATGAACACGACCGTTCAGAGCAGCGGCCCGATGAATTCCCTGGGACAGGTGTATATGCGTGACGGCGATGCCAATTCTGTGGTGATCATGATAAACGGCCAACGAATGAACAGTATGTTGCGCAGTATCTATACGTTGGATAATATCCCGGTTTCGTTGGATATGATCGACCATATCGAGGTCCGCACCGGCGGCGACGGCAAGCATTACGGAGAATTTGCCATAGACGGTGTGATCAATATTATCACCCGCAATAAGGTTGAGAATACCGGAGTGATGGCCGGAGCCTACGGAGGAAGCCTTTCTTCGTTCGGAGGAGGTGTTTCGGGTGCGTACCGCCAGAACGGATTGGATGTTATAGCCAATGTATCGGGAGACAAGTCTTCCTGGGAAAACCAGGAATATTCCAATACCAAGACTTACCTGCACACTCAGTATAAATTGCTTAAATGGATGAACGTTTTTTTTGACGGTTCTTTCGTATATAACCATTACAATATGCCGTTCATGTTCCAGCGTTCACAGGGCAATGAGAATATGAATACGTATTCGTTCCGGGGTACTGTCGGATTGGATATGCCTGTAGGTCCTCGTTTTAACCTTTTCCTGAAATATTCCTACGCTAATTTTAAGGAGCAATACGATCCCTATGGGTATCGTAATTACCCGATAGACGGCCCCTATGCACATTATTACCTGGATCAGGTGGTATATAACCGTTATCGGAATTCTGCGTTCAATTTTGGAGGTATATACCGGGCGAGAATGATAGACCTTTATTTCGGGTTTGATTTTAATTCCGATATTTTTATGTCCAACGATCTTCTGGGCAACCTGATGGACAAGTGGAAGCAGGTTCCTGGGAAACCCTATAATTTCTATAAATACAAGGCCGGGTTCGATTCTTGGCGAATGTATTATAATATGAGTTTTAAGTTCAAAAAATGGTATGCCAATGCAGGGGTTTCTATCAATAGCTCGAGTTCTTTTGAAAATGCGGCTTTTATGTATGGAGGAGAATTAGGGTTCAACCTGACAAAGAACCTCAAAGTATTTGCCGGGTATGATCGGTCTTTCCGCAACCAGACTTTTTTTGAAACATATGTTCAGAGCGACCTTTACAAAGGGAACGATGCAGCCGATAACGAGTTCGTATCCCAATGGAATATCGGCCTGAGATACCAGAACGATTACAGCAGCTTGGAGATCATCGGATATATGCAGAATACGACAGACGCCATTGTGGCTCAGCTCCAGGAATCTGCCGGACATTTCCAGTATGCCAATTACAGTTCTGACAAAATAGGGACGAAAGGGTTTGAAGGCCGTTACCGCATCAATTTGGACAAACTCACCAAAAGGACTATACCGGTAACTAACCTTTCCGTATCGTATGCTTATAATAAAGCCGACCTGAAAAGCGTGCCTTCCTATACTTACTTGAGCAATAATTATGTTCAGTATAACGGTAAGGCTTCGGTTTCGGTGCGCATCCTGAAAAACCTTTATGCGGATGTGGATTTTGCCCTGCAAAAACGCAATGGCTTTTACCTGAAACCCCTTTCTTTCGATTCCGGACTGGGAGACGAACGGGTAGATACCATAAGGTATAAATGGGAGCCTATGTTGGCCGCACGCCTGATGTGGAAGCCCCAGAACAATCGTTACCAGATATACGTACAGGGAGAGAACCTGTTAAATCAGAAATTCTACAATGCCTCCTTTATACCAGCGCCGGAAATGTCTGTCGTAGCCGGGGTGAAATATAATTTCTTTCTGGGAAGAAAGAAAGATTCTTATTATCGCAAAGAGAACTAAGGTATATCCTCAATAAAAAAGCCGCGCAACGCGCGGCTTTTTTATTGAGGTGAGGGGTGGTGTGGTCATTTTTTCCCTTCTTTTTTTATCAGGTTGTAAGTCTGAGTGGCTATTTCCAGTTCTTCGTCAGTAGGGATGACCAGTACTTTCGTCCGGCTGGAATCGGTGTTGACCTCCCGGATGCCATCCCCCGGAGCCGAGTTTTTCACTTCGTCTATTTCGATGCCGAAAAAGCCCATATCCCGGCAGACACCGGTGCGGATATACGATGCATTCTCTCCGATACCCGCCGTGAATACGATGGCATCCAGGCCACCCATAGCGGCCGTATAAGCCCCGACGAACTGTTTGATATGGTAGCAATACAGATGATAGGCAAACAAAGCCTTTTCATCCCCATTGCGCATGCCTTCGGCTACGTCGCGCATATCGGAGGAGCCATAAAGCGCCTTAAGCCCCGATTCCTTGTTCAGGATGCGGGAAACATCTTCGATCTTATACCCCAGTTGTTCGACCATGTAAAAGATCACAGAGGGGTCTATATCGCCCGAACGGGTTCCCATTACGAGCCCGCTGAGAGGCCCCAGGCCCATCGAAGTATCGATGCACCGGCCGTCCTTGACCGCGGCGACCGAAGCCCCGTTGCCCAGATGGATGGTGATGATCTTCGAATGCTCTGTTCCCAAATATTCGATGGCCTTTTCCGAAACGTATTTATGGCTCGTGCCATGGAAGCCGTATTTGCGGATGCCATACTTGGTGTAAAGTTCCTCGGGCAGCGCATAGCGGTAAGCGACCGGGGGCATCGTCTGGTGAAATGCTGTATCGAATACCGCAATCTGTTGGGCGGCCGGGAATACTTCCCGGGCTACTTTGTAGCCTTCATAAGCCGGAGGGTTATGAAGCGGGGCCAACGGGAACAGTTCCTTTATCCTTTCCTCCACTTCGGGAGTGATTAGGCAGGTGTCGGTGATGTATTCTCCACCATGCACCATACGGTGTCCTACGGCCTTTATTTCGGCCGGATCGGAGATAACACCCACCTTCGGGTCGGTTAAAAGTTCCGCTACACGGCGCAGACCGGCCGTATGGTCGGGAATGGCTCGCGTTTCCTGCATCTTTTCCATCTTGTCACCGCGCAGGAATTTGTGCGTGATGGCACCTTCCGGCTGTCCGATACGCTCCACCAGTCCGGAGGATACAGGACGGCGCGTGTCCATGTCGATCAACTGATATTTGATAGACGAACTACCGGAATTCAAAACCAATATTTTCATTTTAAAACAATTGTAATAAATATATGTTATTTATCCTGCGCCTGTATGGCGGTAATGATGATCGTATTAAGGATGTCGTCCACCGTGCATCCGCGCGAAAGGTCATTTACCGGCTTGTTCAGCCCCTGGAGCATAGGCCCGATAGCCAAAGCCCCTGTTTCACGCTGTACGGCTTTGTACGTGTTATTGCCGGTGTTCAGGTCGGGGAATATGAGTACAGAAGCCTGCCCGGCTACTTGTGAATTCGGCATTTTGCTGCGCCCCACTTTCATATCAACGGCCGCGTCATACTGGATAGGCCCTTCGATCTTCAGGTCGGGGCGCCTGCTGCGGGCGATAGCTGTCGCTTCGCGGACAATATCCACATCGGCCCCTTTTCCTGACGTGCCGGAAGAATAGGACAGCAGGGCTACCTTCGGCTCGATGCCGAAAGCTAAGGCGGTATCGGCCGAGGAAATGGCTATTTCAGCCAGTTGCGGCGCATTCGGATTGGGATTGACAGCGCAGTCCCCGAAGATGGCTACACGGTCCGGCAGGCACATGAAGAACACGGAAGAAACAATCGATACGTCTTTCTTGGTCTTGATGATCTGGAATGCGGGCAGGATCGTATGCCCCGTAGTGTGCGTGGCACCGGACACCATGCCGTCTGCCAGCCCTTTGAAAACCATCATCGTGCCGAAGTATGACACATCGGCAACGGTATCGCGGGCCGCCTCTTCGGTTACGCCTTTGTTCTTGCGCAGCTCGTAATAGGTCTTGACGAAATCTTCGTAATATTCGCTGTTTACCGGATCGATCACATTTACTTTGTCGAGATCTATTTCCACTCCGGCCCGCATCGCCGTTTCCAGCACCAACTCGCGGGTACCGAGAATAGTCAGGTCGACCAGGTCCATATTGGCCAGGCGGGCGGCCGCGGTGACGATACGTTCGTCGTCGCCCTCGGGCAGCACGATATGGCGCCGCTGGGCTTTGGCCATTTTGTACAGGTTGTACAGAAACATCTTCGGCGTCATGCCGTCGGTCTTGAACGTGATGATCTTCTTTTCGAGCGCTTCAGTATCGATGGATTCGCGGAAAGCGCGCAGCATCGTTTCGATTTTTTCGATGCTGGAAGGGTAGATGCGGGAATTTACCCGGCTTACTGTCACCGCCGTATCGAACGTATTGCCCTGGACGCTCATTACCGGCATAGTGATCATGTTGTTGTCGAACAGCCGGATAATCTCCCGGTCGGGCAGCAACCCTGCGGTAAGCACGACACCCGAAATGTTCGGACACGATACGGAATGGTTGGCAAGGGCGGCAGCCATCAGGATATCGCTCCGGTCGCCGGGTACGATAATCAGGGTATTGTTGCGCACCATTTTCAGGAAATTCGGCGTCTGCATGGCACCTACCTGCGAATCTTCCACCACATTGCTCAGGTAGTCATGCCCCAGCAGTACGCGGGCCCCTAAAGCTGCGCGTATTTCTTCCATCGTAGGGCAATCCAATCGATGGTTGGCTGGTATGGCGGCCGTCAGCACCTCGTCGTTCTCGATGGCCAGGGAAATATCGTCGCGGAGTTTTTTCGGGTCGCCCGTCACTTTATTGGCGATGGCGGCCAAAACTTCAACGTCCTTTTCCCGGAACTGTTTGTACACCAGGTTCATGTTGGTGACGAGTTCTTCGTCCGAAAGGTCGTTCTGGGCTTCAACCAGGATAGTAGGCAGACCCAGGTTGCGGGGTATCTCGAGGTTCACTTCGAATTCCAGGATGGAACCTTCGGGGTAGAAATCGCTGCCGTCCACCAGGATGTAGTCGAACTGTTCTTCGAGAGATTTGTACTGGGCGATAATCCGGTTGATGATCACGTCCTGTTTGCCTTGGTTGGTCAGGCGTTCGATCTGGGAACGGGTAAATACGAATGCGTCGTCGTATTTCATGTCGAGGTTGAAATACGAGAGCATAGTCTCGATGTGCTCGTCCTTCGCGCCGCCGACCGGGTCGGAGATCACAGGGCGGAAATAACCTACTTTTTTCGTCATTCCGACCAGGATATTCATCAGTCCCAGCGAAACGGACGTTTTACCGCTGCGGGCGTGCGATGTAGCCACGAAAACTGCTTTGTTCATGTCTTTTATACTGTTTTGTTCTTGCTGTTCCAAATAGGCTCTACAAAGTTAATCAATCTGGCGCTAAAATATCCTGTAGAAGGGAATGTTTTCTCTCCTGAGCCTTACGAATGTTTTCATAAAAGTTGCTAATTAAGTATTAAAAAACCGCCGTACGGCATTGCGATATATAAAATTTAGCCTTAATTTGTGCCAACAATAATACTGAAAACAAACAGGAGCAAATATTTTTGCTTAATTTTTTGTATTTCAGTATTTTGTGTGGAAAATAGAATTTTTATTAAATTCTGAATCACCAAAAACAAAAGTCATACTTTTACACGCACAATGAAATATATTCCCGCATTCAAAGCAGTATCCCTGCTGCTGCTTGTATTGTTCCTGTCGATCGATTATTCGGTTTCGGCCCAACAGCTCGAACAGACTATGCGTGGGCGTATCGTGGATCTGTACACCAAGAAGCCCGTCGAAAGTGCCCATGTCGTGAACATGAACACCCTTAAAGGCGCCAATACCGATGACAATGGTTTTTTCTATATACAGGCGGCTTTAGGCGACTCCCTTTATATTTCGTGCGTGGGGTATAAAAATCAGACCATATGTGTCTCCGACAATATGCTTAACAGGCAATATACCTCTTTTTACATCACTCCTGCGGTATATGAGCTCGACGAAGTAGTCGTTCACGGCAATTATCTTTCCGGGATACTTGAAGTGGATGTCCGCGCTCTCGACCCTGTCCTTTCGGAGAATATTGTGTCGCTCTCCAATCTTAAGACATCTTCTCAGATAGATAAGACCGCAGCCAGAAGATTGAACCCCCTCAATCCGGTAGAATTTGTCAATCATTTCTTCTCCAATGATAAAAAGATCCGCAAGATGATGGAAGAAGACAAGGTTGCTTCCATGCTGGCCGAGCGCTACGACCGGGATTTCCTCAAAAAATCTCTGGGCCTGACGCAGGAACAGATCGACGAACTCCTGATTTATTGCCAGCAAGACCCCAAATGGGTGCTCCATGCTTCCGATCTGGATCTCCTCCAGGCGCTCATGAAATGCAAGGAGGAAATGGAGGCAAAAAAGGCTAAAAACAACCCGCAAAAATAGTAGCGCCCTTTTTCCCAAGTTTTCATAAATCACGCAATATGCGAGGCCCCCTTATCTTGTAGCGACCGGATCACGAAAGGGATTGCGGGGCTCCGACAAACAGAGTGAAGATATGCCTATCAGATGATAGTGCAGATTACTTTTACTGGCGAATAATGGTTTTTTCTTATTTTTCAGGAAGGCTTTTCAGGTATTCTGTAGCAGCCAACGCACAGTTTTCCCCATCTATAGCGGCGGATACGATACCCCCGGCATATCCGGCCCCTTCGCCGGCCGGAAAAAGTCCCTCTACCTGTATGTGCGATAAAGTCACCGGATCGCGCGGAATGCGCAAGGGAGAGGACGTACGGGTTTCCACGCCGATTATCGTCGCTTCGGCAGTATAAAATCCTCTCATTTTATTACCGAACATTTTTAGCCCCTCCCTGAGGCGTGGAGAAACAAATTCACCCAGCACATGATCCATGTCTGCCGGGACGATACCGGGGATATACGTTGTGTCGTTGAGCGTGGTAGAAATACGTTTTTCACAAAAATCCGTCATCCGGGCCGCCGGGGCAGTCTGGGTTTTTCCACCGGCTTCCCAGGCCCGGTGTTCCATGTCTTTCTGGAAATTCATCAGTGCCAGAATGCCGTACTGGGCATATCCCGGGATGTCTTGCGGATCGACAGATACCACGATACCCGAATTCGCCTTTTTCCCGCTGCGGGCCGAGGGGGACATGCCATTCACGACTACCTGTTCCTGATCCGTAGCGCAGGGTACGATATAGCCGCCCGGGCACATGCAGAAACTGTAAACTCCTTTTCCCCCGCATTGTGCTACCAGCCGGTATGCGGCGGCGGGCAGATATTCACCCCGGCCTTGGGGGCCGTATTGTATTTTATCGATCAGTTTCTGCGGGTGTTCCAGCCGGACACCGACCGCGGTTCCTTTGGCTTGCAAAGCTATGCCTTTCCGATGCAGCAATTCATAAATATCCCGGGCGGAATGGCCGGTAGCCAGAATCACAGCATCGGCTGTGTATTTATTTCCGTCATGGGTAATGACACCTTCGATGCGGCCATCTTTTACGATCAAATCGTCGACCCTTTGCCCAAACAAGTAGCTGCCGCCGGCCTCGACAATCCTTTTGCGGATATTTTCGACTACGGCGGGGAGTTTGTCCGTCCCGATATGGGGCCGGGCATCGGTAATGATCTCTTCGCTGGCCCCGTTCTGCACCAGGCGGGCGAGTATACCGGAGGTGTCGCCCCGCTTTTTGGAGCGAGTGTAGAGCTTCCCGTCGGAATAGGTTCCGGCGCCTCCTTCCCCGAAACAATAGTTGGAATCGGCATTTACGATATGTTCTGTGCACAGCGCTTTGATATCCCGGCGGCGAGCATGGACATCTTTTCCCCGTTCCAATACAATAGGACGGTATCCGCACTCGATAGCTTTCAGTGCGGCGAACATCCCGGCCGGCCCCGAACCGGCGATAATTACTTCGCGGGCGCCCCGTACGTCGGGATATTCTACCGGCGGGGTATTTTCAGGAATATCACTTCCGGTATAGGCCGTTACGGTCAGTTCGATCGTTACGTGCCGTCCCCGGGCGTCTATCGAGCGCCGCAGAACGCGCAAAGCGTTCAGGTCGCCGGGCCGGATATGGGCCTGCCTGCAGGCGGCTTCGCGCACGGCAGAAGCGTCGGCCGCATCCGCCGGGGAGAGCCGGAGCTGTATTTCGGAAATCATTGGAGCTCCTGCCGGGGTTTGAGGGCAGAGTAGATCGTAGCTATTCCCCCGGTGAGCGGGGTAAAGCGCGTAGCCAGGAAACCGTCCGAACGGAGCAGGTTGATGAAGTTTTTTCCGGCCGGGAATGCCTGGATGGATTCCGGCAGGTAAGTATAAGCCCTGGGATCACGGGATACGATCTTGCCGACGAGCGGTAGGACATATTTTGTATAGAACGAATATCCTTGTTTTACCGGAAATTGCGTAGGGCGGGAGAATTCGAGGATCAACAGCATACCGCCCGGTTTGAGTACCCGGTGTATCTCGGAAAGGCTCTGGGCAAGGTTCTCGAAGTTCCGCACCCCGAAGGAAATAGTTACCAGGTCGAAGGTGTTATGATCGAACGGAAGGCTTTGGCAATCGGCCTTTTGAAAGAATATTTTATCTCCGAAACCCTTTTTTCGGGCTTTTTCCCGGCCGATATCCATCATCTTTTCGGACAGGTCGACCGCATCGATCCTATCGGGATGCAGGCGCCGGGTCATCATGATAGCTTGGTCTCCGGTGCCGGTAGCGATATCCAGGATGCGTTTAGCGCCGGTTTTTTTGGCGATATGCACCATTTTTTTCCGCCAGAGGACGTCTATCCCGAAAGACAGGAAATGGTTCAGGAAATCGTAATGTCCGGATATTTTGTCGAACATTTCGCGTACCTGTTGGGTCTTGCTCTTGGAAGAGTGTTGGTCTGGCTTGATGCTTGCTGCCATGAAAGTGTGTGTGTTTTCTAACGCAAATTTAGCTATTCCCGTTCAGACGGGCAAGTATTGACTTCTGCGACGAGCGTATCGGTTAATTCCCGGTGTACCCGGCTAAGCGCACCAGACGTACGGCCTCGACTGCCGCCCTAACATCGTGTACCCGCAGGATATCGGCCCCGCTGACCAGCGCCAGAGTGTTGAGTATCGTAGTGCCGTTCAGGGCCTCGTCGGGCGTGATCCCCAGGGTTTTCCAGACCATCCCTTTGCGGGATATGCCCGCCAGTACCGGGCAGCCCAGTTTTTTGAATTCTTTCAAATCCCGGAGCAGTTGGAAATTCTGGTCGGTATTCTTGGCAAAGCCGAACCCCGGGTCGATGATCACATCCTTTACACCCATCTCTCTCAGGCGTTCCAGCCGCTGCGAAAGGTGGGCTATCACTTCTTTCGTTACATCGCCGTAAACGGCGTTGGCGCCCATTTCGTCGGGCATTCCTTTGGTGTGCATCAGGATGTATGGGATTCCCAACCGGGCTACCGTAGGGAACATTTCATTATCAAAGTCCCCTCCGGATATGTCGTTTATGATGTGCGCCCCCGCATCGGCAGCCATTTCTGCCACCCGGCTTCGGAAAGTATCCACCGATATTGTTGCCTGGGGAAAACGGACTGATATGGCCCGGATGGCGGGTATTACACGTGCGATCTCGGTATCCTCGTCCGCCACTTTGCACCCCGGGCGGGTGGAGCACCCTCCGATGTCGAGGATGTCGGCGCCTTCGGCCAGCATGGCCTCTGCTTTTTCGACGGCCAAAGCCGCCGTATCTGTCCGGGAAGAAGCGTAAAACGAGTCGTCGGTCATGTTTATGATACCCATGACCTGGGGTTTGTCGTACGTCATAATAGTCCTGTCATTTTGTGAGACACAAAAATACGCATATAATACTTTACAAAAGGCGTTAAAATAGCTATATTTGGGGGAAGAAATTAGGTAAAACTATGACTGAAGAGCAGATAAGAATGTTTTTTGCCGTGAACGGCAAGTACTTCGAACAGGCCGCGGTACCGATGTTGCACGATATCTTGGCCGGTTTGCCGGCAGACCGGGCGATGATGGTCAGTTCGCTGAATTACAAAGATCCGACTACAGCTCTGCTTCTTTCGCTCATTCCCCTGCTCACGATATTCATCAACGGGGTGGACCGCCTTTATTTGGGTCAGTTAGGCCTGGGCCTCCTCAAATTCTTTACCCTCGGGGGATTGGGCCTGTGGACGATTGCGGACTGGTTCCTGATCATGGGCTCGGCCCGGCGGCGGAATCTTTCCCTGCTGTTGGAGTCTCTGGGGTATCCCGGATTTTAAGCTATTTACACGATCACCTTAAATAATTCTAAGATCAAAAATATTGATCTTATTTACATGTCGTTTTAAAGCACGATATTAAGTTAAAAAACATGGATGTAGAGCAGGTGCGAGACTGCTGCCTTTCCTTTCCGGGCACTACGGAGTCTTTTCCGTTCGGAAAGTTCCCGGCGGCAAAAGATATCCTGGTATTCAAGGTGGAAGGGAAAATATACCTGTTTTGCGATCTGGCAGCTGAATCCCTGCGTATCGAGATAAAATGCGGTTCCGAACACGCTGACGAACTTCGTGCGGCGTATTTGTCGGTGGATAAGGGGTTTGCGAATAAATGGATATCGGTGGCGCTTTCCGGAGATATGAGAGCGAAAGAAATAGAGTATTGGATACATCATTCGTACCGGTTGGTGATCGCCGGGCTACCCCGAAAAATAAGGGATACGTATGGTAAGCCGGAGTAGCGGTAGGCGCACAGGTTTTTTTGGGGTGCTACTTGTTTTTTTCACCGCAATATTTAATATTTATTTGTAAATATTAATTAAATTGCCGCGAATAAATTAAAGCGAACAATAACCAATCAATTAACTGTACCGATAAAATTATGGAAAAAAAACTCGATTTTTCAGAAGTGCTTACCCAGGGAATAGGTGTGGGGCTTAAAAACCTCCCCTCGATGATCGCAGCCGTTGTATTGTGGCTGGTGACGATCTGGATTCCCTACCTGAACGTGGGTACGACAATCGCCATTTCGACCCTGCCTATCGAACTGAGCAAGGGTAAGGTGATCTCCCCGCTGATGATCTTCGACAAGAAGTATTACAAGTATATGGGAGAGTATTTCCTCTTGGCGGCTTTTATGTATGTGGCTATCCTTATTGCGATGGCGTTCCTGGTGATACCGGGTATCGTGGTCTCCATCGCTTGGTCGATGGCAGTGCTTCTGCTGCTGGACAAAGGTTTTAATCCTACGCAGGCTATCTCGGAGAGCAACAAGATCACGTATGGGCACAAATGGACGATATTCTTCGTGTATTTCGTGCTGATTGTGGTTATGGCGGTGCTCACCTATATCTTCGGGCTGATCCCGTATATCGGCGGTGTGCTGAACGTGATCGTTCTTATATGCTTCATGGTGGCTATGCTGGGTTGCCAGGGTGTGATATACGGCAAACTTTCCGCCGGGATACCGCACCAGCACGACTGATAAAGTTGTTTTCGGATGAGTATAAAAAACGCCGGCCATTTGGCCGGCGTTTTCCGTTCCGTAAGAAAAGAATACGGGACGGATTATTTATAAGCGATCGATTTCACATTAAAAGTAAAATTCTGCCTCAAAATAAGGGAAAACAGCAGGAATATTCCGATCACCGCGCTGTTGAATAAGTAAGGGAAAAGGGGATCCTGCGTATGAAAAACCCATTTGAAGAAATCCACGATAAACGGCGCTACGGTAAGCGCCGCATAGTTCATGGTGAGTACTAAGGCTAAAGCCAGCGTGGATTGACGGCCGGTAGAACTTTCTACAGCCTTTTCATAGGCGACCGGCTGTATTATGCCGTATCCAAATCCCAACAGGAGCGAAGACGCCCCGAAAATCCACTCGTTATGGACTTTGCAGCCTATCAACAGGCCGAGAAACATGGCGCATATCGCAGCTTGGATCGTGATGCTTTTGAAGCACTTGATCACCGAGGGCAGGATAAATCCCGCGGCCATCACGGCAATGAAAAACAGGGCTGTAATAACACCTACCTGCGAATCGTTGATATGATACTGGCCGGCGATAAAAGGCAGGTAATAAGAGATAATGCCTATCGCATACGTCGTTACGCCATAAAGGAGCATGGCGCGCCCCAATGGTCTCCATTGAATGCTCCCTTTAGGCAGAGGCGGAACGGCAGATGGCATTGGTTTTTGCGGGCTTCGTAGCAAAGGCGTCAACAATAAAGGGATCAAGGGAACCAGATAAACGACGAAAGGAAGATGCCAGTTTTCTCTGGACAGCCAGCCTACGGTAAACGTAGCTACGACCAAGGCCAGGTTGGCAATGCCCGATTTTATCCCCAGTTGTTTCGTGCGGTATTTTCCGGTGAAATAATCGGCAATAAGCCCGGCGGCGATCGGTATCACGAGTCCGCATCCGACACCCAACAGGCAGCTTATCACGATCAGGGCTGTCATGGAACCGGCGAAGAAATAGGCGATTCCGCTCGCCAGATAGATCGCCAGTGCCACGGATAGTATCCCGATCTTGTTTTTAGAAACGGACAGCTTGCCCGATAGCAGCACGAACGGAATGATACAAAGGTTCGGCAAAATCGTCAGTAATTGGACCTCCAGTTCCGACGAATGGGGAAACACCGCTTCGATATTATTCAAAATAGGTGTAATGGCCAGGCCCGGCAGGTTAACCACCAAAGATATGGACCATATAGCTATTAACGTAGCCAGGGATATTGTCCCTCGGCCTGTTTCTATTTTCATGTTATATCGGGTTTGTTTTTAGGTTGTCGTTTAAAATAAGAACTATATCGCTATAAATATGGTATTTGGGTTGTTCTATGCAATTTAGGAAAATCCGCAGCAATAAAGCGTTAGGAGGCGATATCTTTTTTTGTCTTAAAATGAAAACGCCGCAAGTATTTAACTTGCGGCGTTTTGAAGTGAGCCGGTAGAGAGATTCGAACTCACGACCCCGAGATTACAAATCACGTGCTCTGGCCAACTGAGCTATACCGGCGTAGATGCCTTCAGGCGGTTGCAAAGGTAAAAAATATTTCTTTTTATCCAAACCCTCCGGCATATTTTTCAACTACTTGTCGTATTCGTCCAAATAGTTGAATATCTTGGTGAATAGGTGCAGGCGGTCCGGCGCGGGGACATTGTGTTCGTGTCCCGGATAGATCATATAATCCATCTGCACGCCTTCTTTTACGGCAGTGCGCAGCAGTTCCTGCGATTGCTGCCATACCACTGTCGGGTCTGCCGTACCGTGTATGACCAGCATATGGTTTTTCAGGCGGCCGATTTTGTCGGTCAGGCGTGCGGCGGCGTAGCCTTCCGGATTGTCCTGCGGGGTATCCATATACCGTTCGGTGTACATGACCTCATACCATTTCCAGTCGATCACAGGCCCTCCGGCCACGCATACCTTGAATACGTCCGGATGGGCGAGCATCATCGAAATGCTCATGAACCCGCCGTAGCTCCATCCGTATACGGCGATCCGGTCCGGATAGACGAACGACTGGTTTTTCAGGAATTCGATGCCCAGCATCTGGTCTTTTACTTCGAGTTGTCCCAAGCGGCGGTGTACGGCGCTTTCCCAGTCGAAGCCCCGGGCAGGCGTACCCCGGTTGTCCATCGTGAAGACGACGTATCCTTTTTCAGCCAGTACGTGCATCCACAGGTCGGCCCCTCCACGGAATACGTTGCGGACCATCTGGACATGAGGGCCTCCGTATACGTATACCAGTACCGGATAACGGCGTGTGGGGTCGAAGTTGGAGGGAAGTACGAGGCGCGTGTTGTATTCCACGTTGTCGCGGATGATCTTCCCTAAGCGTACCGTTCCTATTTTATAATCCTGGAAGGGATTTTTGGCCGAAAAAAGTTCGCGCTCGGTCTTGCCCATGTTACGTCCGTCTTTGGTCAGGGTCACCAGTTCGGCACGTCCGGGGGTGTTCAGGTCGGAGAATTCACAGACCATGTATTTGCCCAGGGGGTCGACCTGCCCGTTCCAGGTGCCTTTGTCCGAACGGACAAAGCCTACTTTCCCGGTTTTCAGGTCGGTGAATTTGATAGTGCGGTCCAATCCGGCATCGGCGGTGGCTACGTAATAGAAATTGTCACCTACCAGTCCGATCACACCTTCTACCTGTACGGCGCCGTCTGTGGCTTTGCCCAAGAGTTGTCCGTCGGTAGAATAGCGGTAGTAGTGTACGTTCCCGTCGCGTTCGCTGCGCCAGAAGAATTCGCCGGGACGGTTTTTAAAGAACAGGGCAGGCTCTTCGGGTTCTACCCAACGGTCCGAATCTTCCTGGAACAGGGTCTTGACAAATGCTCCGGTCGAAGCGTCGAATTTATTGAATTTCATATGCTTCTGGTCCCGGGTGAGCTCGGCTACGTACAGGTATTTTTCCGATGGGTCCCAGGTGACAGCGGTCAGGTAGTCTTCTTTGCCGCCTTGTTTGCCAACTTGTACGGTAGCTCCCGTCTGAGTGTCGTAGATGTGAAGGGTCACTTCTTCGGATTTTTCCCCGGCCATCGGGTAGGGTATGTCCTTCACTGTGGCGATGCGGGTGGTGGTATTTACAATGGGGTAGGTGGTTACCATCGATTCGTCTTTCCGGTAATAGGCTATTTTCGTTCCGTCGGGAGAGAAAAAGAGGCCGCCGGTGATGCCGAATTCGTTCCGGTGGACGGTTTCGCCGTTGACGATGCCATTACCGCCGTCTTTGGTTACCTGTACGGTGCGTCCGTCTTTCTGGTAGTAAACATTCCCGTCCTTGCTGTAGGCGATGGCGTTCTTTTGGGGGCTTATTTGAAGATTGGGAAGACCTGCTTCCCAAGATACGAGCACTTTACTGGTCTTTCCGGAAATGCTGTACTCAAATACACGATCGGCCGAGCGGAAATACAGGTTATCGGCATCTTTCCAGGAATACGAAACTGGGACGGAGGGCATGGGCATTCCGGCGGCTTTCTCGATATCGGCCGCGGTGATCCTCGAAACGGAACCTTTTGGGGTTTCGAGGACTATCTCGCGTTTTTCGGTATCATAGCGCGCCCAACGGGTTCCGGAAGGCGACCATTGTACGTTGTAGTAGCTTACCGGGTAGAACTGCCGGGCCGAAAGGATGGCGTCGGACAGGGTGAATTCCTTTTTCTGGGCCCATAAGCCGGTAGCAACTGTCGCCAGGGCGATGAGCAGGAAATGTTTGAGGTGTTTCATTTTATCGTTTGTTATTTCTTCTGTTTTTATCAGGAATATCGTCGAATTTTTCCACAATACGTTTCCTCCCGTCCCGCCGGGGTCACCCGGTATTAACTTTCTTTTGTCTTGCCAAAAGAAAGTTACAAAGAAAACTCGCTTTTGC
>CALJDR010000091.1 GCA_938023515.1 uncultured Flavobacteriales bacterium | reverse complement strand
AGACAGCCGACAGCCTGCGGAAGACCCGGCAGGAGACCCCGGCCAAACTCGTAACAGAAACCGGCCTGAAAACAGTGAACAGTTCCGCCCTGAAAAAAGGGGATGTGTTCGAGTGCGAGGCCGGGGATGTGATCCCCGCCGACGGAGAGATCATCGAAGGGCTGGCCTCGATCGACGAGAGCGCCATCACGGGCGAAAGTGCCCCGGTGATCCGCGAGGCGGGCGGGGACAAAAGTTCCGTCACCGGCGGCACGAAAGTGCTTTCGGACTGCATCCGGGTGAAAGTGACGGCCTGTCCGGGCGAGAGCTTCCTGGACAAGATGATCGCCCTGGTAGAGGGGGCTTCGCGGCAGAAAACGCCCAACGAAATAGCCCTTACCATTCTTTTGGCAGGATTCACTCTCGTTTTTGTTATCGTTTGCGTCACGCTGAAGCCTTTTGCCGACTATGCAGGGGTCAACATCACCGTAGCGGCATTCATCTCGCTGTTCGTCTGCCTGATCCCTACGACTATCGGCGGCCTGCTTTCAGCCATCGGCATCGCGGGAATGGACCGTGCCCTCCGGGCGAATGTGATCACTAAGTCGGGCAAAGCCGTGGAAACGGCGGGGGACGTGGATACCCTGCTGCTCGATAAAACGGGGACTATTACCCTGGGTAACCGCCGGGCGACCCGGTTCCATCCGGTCGATGGGACAGAGATGCGCCGGTTCGTGGAAATCTGTATGCTGGCTTCGATGTCGGACGATACTCCGGAAGGTAAATCCATCGTCGAGTTAGGGCGCGAGCAAGGCCTGCGGATGCGGGAACTGAATACGGCCGGGGTAAAAATGATCCCGTTCACGGCACAGACTAAATGTTCCGGGGTGGATATGCCCAATGGGACTACGATCCGCAAGGGAGCGTTCGAAACCATTCGGGGAATGGTAGAAGCCACCGGGCATCCGTTCTCCCGGCAAGTCGAAGAGCTTGTTAAAGTAATATCTGAAAACGGGGGTACTCCGCTGGTGGTTTGCCAGAATGAGATCGTGGTCGGAGTGATCGAATTGCAGGACATTATCAAGCCCGGCATCCGGGAGCGTTTCGAGCGCCTGCGCAAGATGGGTGTGAAAACGGTGATGGTAACCGGGGACAACCCGCTTACCGCCCGCTATATCGCCGAAAAGGCCGGGGTGGACGATTTCATCGCCGAGGCCAAACCGGAGGACAAGATGGAATACATCAAGCGGGAACAGCAATCCGGAAAACTCGTAGCTATGATGGGCGACGGTACGAACGACGCTCCGGCACTGGCGCAGGCCAATGTAGGCGTGGCGATGAACAGCGGGACACAGGCAGCCAAGGAGGCCGGAAATATGGTCGACCTGGACAACGACCCGACCAAACTGATCGAGATCGTGGAGATCGGAAAGCAATTGCTGATGACCCGGGGAACGCTCACCACGTTCAGTATCGCCAACGACGTGGCGAAGTATTTCGCTATCGTGCCGGCCCTGTTCATCGCGGCTATCCCTTCGCTGGCGGCCCTTAATATCATGGGGCTCCACTCCCCGGAAAGTGCCATCCTTTCGGCCGTGATATTCAACGCCATCATTATCCCGCTGCTTATCCCTCTGGCCCTGCGCGGGGTGAAATACAAGCCTATCGGCGCTTCTGCGCTTCTGCGCCGCAACCTGTTCATCTATGGATTGGGGGGTGTCCTCGCGCCGTTCGTAGGGATCAAATTGATCGATATGTTAATCAGTGTCTTTTTTTAAAAAACGAGAATCATGAAAAATCTTTGGAAATCCATCAAAATAACGTTCGCTTTCTGCGGCCTTCTGACCGTGTTCTATGTAATTATCCTCGTGGGGATAGCCGCGTTGTTCTCCCCCGGCAGAGGCAGCGCCGAAACAGTGTCCGTCGACGGGGCAGTAGTGGGCGCGGTCAACGTGGGACAGTCCTTCGTTTCCGCCCAATATTTCTGGGGCCGCCCTTCGGCGGTGGATTACAACGGTTCCGGTTCGGGCGGCAGCAATAAAGCCACCACCAATCCCGAGTACCTGGCCGAGGTGGAAACCCGCATAGACTCGTTCCTCCAGTCCCACCCATACCTTAACCGGGCAGATATTCCGGCCGAAATGGTCACCGCCTCTGCAAGCGGGCTCGACCCCGACATTTCCCCTGCATCGGCCCGCGTACAGATAGGCCGGGTAGCCTCCGTACGCGGGATCGCCGAAACGGATGTGGAAAGGATCGTGGCGGAAAACACGCAAAAGCCGTTCCTGGGCCTTTTCGGGCCGGAAAAGGTGAATGTGCTCAAACTGAACGTGGCCTTGGACGAAGCCTGTAAAAAGTAGAAGTAGTCGGAAAAGGGCAGGTCAAATGTCCTCCTGTCCTTTATTCGCCATATTATTTCAAATGCAAAAATTATATAAAATACAATGAAAAACAGCATATTATCTCTTATATCCCTTCTGTTGATGACAGCAATCCCGGCCTACGCCGGGCAAACAGAAGGCACGGACCCGGAAAAGAAAAAAGTCGGTATTTCCTTCGGGACGGACCTGGTAAGCAGTTATATCTGGCGGGGTAGTTACAATGCCGGAGCCAGCCTCCAGCCGTTCATCACATTGAAATCGGGAGGATTCTCGCTCACCGGGTGGGGATCGGTGGACTTTACCGCCTCGGATTATAAAGAGGCCGACATCACAGCCGCGTATTCCGTAGCCGGGTTTACCTTTACGGTGGCCGACTATTACTGGACGGGCGCTCCCAACGAATCGACGATGCCCCCGAGGAATTATTTCCATTTCGGGAAGGACACGCCCCATATGCTGGAAACGGGTGTCAGCTATTGTTTCGGGGAAAAATTCCCGGTCACCGTTTCCTGGTATACGATGGTGGCCGGGCACGACAAAGATACCGAAACAGGCAAAAGAAGCTATTCGACGTATGCCGAGGTATCGTATCCTTTTGCTGTCCGCACGGTGGATATGAGTGCCTGGGTGGGATTTACCCCTTGGAAGAGCCCCAACATGTATGGGACGACCGGCTTTGCGGTGTGCAACGTGGGCGTCGGAGCCTCGAAAGCCATCCGCTTTTCGGAATCCTTTTCCTTGCCGGTCTTTACCCGCCTGATCTGGAATCCGGCCAAAGAAGACGTGCATTTTGTCGGGGGCTTTTCGATCGCTTTATAAATGATGCAACGGGATACCAATGCGCAGCATTTCCTCGACCTGATCCAGCGGTCCCGCCGGGGAAAGTTCAAGGTCTACATCGGCATGATCGCCGGGGTGGGGAAGACTTTCCGTATGCTGCAGGAAGCCCGGGAACTGCTCGCGGTGGGGGTGGACGTGAAGATCGGCTATGTCGAAACGCATGGGCGCCTTGGTACGGGGGTACAACTCGAGGGCCTGCCTGTTATCCCCCGGCGAAAACTTTTTTACAAAGGAAAGGAACTGGAAGAAATGGACCTGAGGGCCATTTTGAACACCCATCCGGAAATCGTGATCGTGGATGAGTTGGCCCACACCAATATCGAGGGGAGCGAGAACGCCAAGCGCTGGCAGGACGTGCTGAGGATACTCGATGCGGGGATCAGCGTGATCAGCGCGGTCAATATCCAGCATATTGAGAGCTTGAACGAGGAGGTGCAGGATATTTCAGGGATCGAGGTCAAAGAGCGCGTGCCGGACAGTGTACTGGAAATGGCGGACGAGGTGGTGAACATCGACCTGACGGCCGAAGAACTGATCACAAGGCTCAAAGCGGGAAAAATATACCGGAAAGAAAAAATACAGACCGCCCTCGATAATTTCTTCAAGGAAGAGCATATCCTTCAGCTCCGCGAACTGGCCCTGAAAGAAGTGGCCCTGCGTGTGGAGAAAAAAGTGGAGAGCCAGGTAGTCGAGAATCTCGGCGTGCGCCACGAAAAATTCCTGGCCGTGATCGACAGCAGCGAAAAAACCCCGCGCCGGGTGATCCGCAAGACAGCCCGGCTGGCCACCCGTTACAATGCCAAGTTCGCTGTGCTTTATGTGCAGACATCCAAAGAATCGTCCGACCGTATCCCGCTGGCCAACCAGCGTTATTTGATCAACCATTTCAATCTCGCTTCTGAACTGGGTGCGCAGATCATTCAGGTGCATTCCGACCGGGTGGTCGAAAGCATCGTCGGGGTATGTGTGGAACAAAAAATAAGCGCTTTGTGTATCGCCAAACCCAAATTTACTTTACCTTCGCTCCTGTGGAAAGCTTTTTATTTCCGGCGGCTGTTGGGACAGCTTTCCCGCCGGAACATCGACCTGATAATCCTCTCGTGATATGCAGATACAAAAAAAACTGACCTTAGGTATCGGCGTGCTCTTTGCCCTGATCCTGATTTTGGGCATCCAGTCCGTGCAGAATATCCGGCAGCTTTCCCGGGCTTCCCACAATATCCTGGCGGACAACTACAATTCGCTGCGCTATGCCAAGGATATGATGACGACTTTGGATAGCCTTTCCTCGGATGCGGCGTTGGTAGGCACTCTGGAAAAATCTTTGGCCCTCCAACAGAAGAACATCACGGAAACGGACGAATTTGCGGCGACCGAATCGCTGAAAACGAAGGTAGCCGCCCTTTCCGATACGGTCACTTCCGAAAAGCTCAAATCTATCCGGGCGGACCTTTACCGGATCATGGAACTGAATATGGCCTCGATCCGGGAAAAAAGCGCGCTGGCCGACGAGAGCGCGAATGCAGCCCTGCTTTGGATATGTATCAGCGCCCTGTTATGCGTTATTATCGGGCTGGCGTTGTTGGTGGTCTTTCCGCGCACATTGGTACGGCCTATCGAACAGCTCAAGGAAGGGATCACCGGGATCGCGAACCACGACTATGAAAGGCGGCTCGATTTTCACGGGGACAAAGAATTTGCCGCAGTAGCCGGTTCGTTCAACCGGATGGCCGAAAAGCTGTCCGAGTACCGGCAAAGCAGCCTTGAAGATCTCATGACCGAGAAAAAACGCATCGAGGCAGTGGTCGACAGCCTGCACGAACCGATCATCGGGGTGGCGCCGGATAAAAAAATATTGTTCGTCAATGATCCCGCTGCGGCGGTGCTGAACCTGAAGCGGGATGCAGTCGTCGGAAAGGACGCCGCCGAAGTATCATTGGGCAACGACCTTTTACGCCGTCTGATCCGGGAACTCTATGCCGCCGAACCCGATAAAGAGCCGCTGAAAATTTACGCCGACAACAAGGAAAGTTATTTTCAGACCGAGAACATCCCCCTTTACATCGACCGGGCGGGAGAAAAGCAGCGAAAATTTATCGGGAACATCATCATCCTGCACAACATTACCCGTTTTAAGGAGCTCGATTCGGCGAAGACGAATTTTATCTCCACCGTTTCCCACGAGATGAAGACTCCGATATCGTCCATTCTGATGAGCCTCAAACTTTTGGAGGACACCCGGCTCGGGGTGTTGAACGGAGAACAGAAAGATTTGGCCAAGAGCATCCGGGATAACAGCGAGCGCCTGCTTACCATTACCGGCGAACTGCTGAACATGACCCAGCTCGAAACCGGTAAACTGGCCCTGATGCCTAAGGTCACCAAACCGATCGAACTGATCGATTATGCCGTGTCGGCGACACGGGTGCTGGCCGAACGTTTCGGATGTTTCGTGGAAGTGGAGTACCCCGAGAAAATAGCAAAACTCTTTGTGGACAGCGAAAAGATAGCCTGGGTGATCACAAACCTGTTATCCAACTCTATCCACCACTCGCCGGAAGGCTCCCGCATTATTGTCGGGGCCGAACAGCGCGATAAGACCGTATCCGTTTTCGTGCAGGATTTCGGCCGGGGCATAGACCCCCGTTACCATAAAAGTATCTTCGAGCGGTATTTCCGGGTACCGGGCACCAAAACGCAGGGCAGCGGACTCGGATTGGCCATTTCCAAGGAATTTGTCGAGGCGCACGGGGGCACGATCGCGGTGGACAGCGAAGTGGGCCGGGGCAGCCGGTTTACGGTCACCCTGCCTGCCTGATACTTTAATAGGGTAATTTTGTGTCTGCCGGGAGACTGGTTTTACAGTCTCCCGATGCGGTTTGTTTTTGCGGGAAGAATGGGTTATATTTGTCTTACGCCCCAAAAAGAACCTAAAACCTTTTACGCTATGACACAAATAAAGATAAAAAGAGTGTACCTGCCCCCCGAACCGACGGACGGGTTTCGGGTACTGGTAGATAAACTGTGGCCCCGTGGGATCCGGAAAGAAAACCTCCCCTACGACCTGTGGGCCAAAGACGTGACGCCGTCTACTCCATTGCGGCAATGGTTCCATGTCGATCCCGACACTCGCTGGACGGATTTTAAGAAACGCTACTTGCAGGAGCTTGAAACCTCCCCCGCGGCTTGGGAATTTGCCGAACAGCTCGAAGGAGAAAAAACCGTCACCCTGCTGTATGCGTCCAAAAATCCTACCCAGAACCATGCGCTGGCCCTGCAACAATTTTTGGAAAAAACTTTGAAAGGCTGAAATCCTTTTTGGCTGCCCCGATCTGAATCCTATCATAAAAAACGAAAAGAAACATGGACATTACCTCTCTTCTGAACGATATCGGGATACACTCCGAAGGACTGGTCGCCTTTCTGCGGGTGATGATCATCCTGGCGATCATAGCTTTGGCCGGATGGTTTTCCTATCTGATGGTCAAAAAATGGCTGGCTTGGGTCGTGATACGCCTCGTGCGCCATACCCCGTTCCGGTGGGACGACCTGATGTTCGACCGGAAATTCTTCAACCGGTTGGGCTTGCTTATTGCGCCTATCGCGGTGCAGGTGGGTCTCACCTGGATCGAGTGGGACAAGATGTACATCTTTTCCCGGTTGGTAAGCATCTGGATCATTTTCGCCTCAGTCATGCTGATTTCCGCTATCCTCGACGGGGTCAACCGGATCTACGAAAGTTATTCCGTTTCCAAGGACCGGCCGATAAAAGTCTTTATCCAGTTGGTGATGATCTTCTTCTGGTGTGCGGCGGTGATCGTAGTGATCGGTATCTTCACCCAGGAATCAATCGCTACGCTGCTGGCAGGGCTCACGGCGTTTGCTGCGGTGCTGATGCTCATCTTCAAGGATTCCATCCTGGGATTCGTCGCCGGGATACAGCTGAGCGCCAATAATATGGTTCGCCTGGGCGACTGGATCGTGATGCCCAGCGCCGGGGCCGACGGCGACGTGCTGGAAATAAACCTCACCACGGTCAAAGTCCAGAACTGGGACAAGACCATCACGACGATCCCGACTTATAAACTGGTGTCCGAATCGTTCACCAACTGGCGGGGGATGGAGGAGTCGGAAGGCCGCCGGATCAAGCGTTCGGTGAATATCGACGTGAATTCCATCCATTACCTGACCAAAGGGGAACTCGAAGTGCTGAAAAAATCCGTCCTGCTCAAGGACTACATAGAAGGGAAAGTGTCCGATCTGGAAAAATTCAACGCCAACCGGGAGAATATCCTGGACGAACGGCGCCTGACCAATATCGGGACCTTCCGCGAATACCTCGAAACGTGGCTTTCGCACAATCCCGATATCAACCTGAACATGACCCACATGGTGCGGCAGTTGCAGCCTACGCCCACCGGACTGCCGCTGGAGATCTATTGTTTCTCCGCCCGGCAGGAGTGGGTCCGCTACGAGCAGGTTCAGTCCGATATTTTCGACCACGTATTTGCCGTGATGGATATGTTCAATCTGCGGGCGTTCCAGTACTCGGGGAACGTCGTTTCCGCCGAGGACAGCCAGCGCCAGTAACCAACCATGTACCGCACCGAAACGGCATTTGCCTCCTTGGAAGTCCCGCAATATCTCAAGGAATTCCGGGATGCGGAAAAATTTATAGTCTTCTGCCGGGAATGCGGCCGGTACGGGACGTGTTGGGCCTGCCCGCCGTACGAATTCGATACCGACGCGTATTTGTCCGGATACCGCACCGCTTGGGTGATAGGGACGAAAGTCATTGCGGACGATGCGGTGCGGGAAGAATGTGCCCGTGCGGGGAATGCCGTAGGGGTGGGCCGGGAAATCTTGCGACTCTCCCGCCGGGGCATCGATGCGCGCCTGCTGGCGATGGAAGCAGAATATCCCGGCAGCAGGGCTTTCTTTGCGGGAACGTGTATGCTGTGCCCTGAGGATGGGTGCACCCGGGCAGAGAGCCGTCCCTGCATACGCCCCGAACAGGTTCGCCCTTCTTTGGAGGCGTTCGGGCTGGATATGGGCCGTACGGCCTCGGAACTTCTCGGCATAGAGATGAAATGGAGCCAGCACGGGGAACTTCCCGAATACTTCACGCTGGTGAGCGGTTTTTTTACCAATTGTCCAATTGAAACCCCGGATTGGGAAAAATGAAAGAAAAAGCGGTGTTCAACTGGAGCGGGGGCAAAGATTCGGCCTTCGCTTTGTATAAAGTCCTGCAGGAAGGCCGGTATGAGATATCGGCTCTTCTAACTACCGTAAACCGCGTCTCCCGGCGATCGTCCATGCACGGGATCCCGGTGTCGCTGCTGGAAAAGCAGGCGGCAAGCATCGGAATTCCGTTATATGTGGTCGATTTGACCCCCAAAGGAAATATGGAGGACTACCAGAGCGCGATGGAAGGGGCCGTGAAACATTTTAAGGCGCAAGGGGTCTCTCATTTCGTGTTCGGGGATATATTCCTGCACGATGTGCGTTCCTACCGGGAAAAACAACTTTCGCCTTATGGGATAGAGGTCGTCGAGCCCCTATGGGGCCGCACTTCGCCGCAGATCATGGAGGAATTCCTCGCCTCCGGCCTGCGAACGGTCGTGGTGACTGTCACGGACGGGGTCCTGGATAAGAGTTTTGTCGGCCGGACGATAGACCATGATTTCGTACGGGACCTGCCTCCCGGCACGGATGTGTGTGGGGAGAACGGCGAATACCATACTTTTTGTTATGCGGGCGGGATGTTCTCTTCGAAAATACCTTTCTCTTTAGGGGAGGCGTTCCGGGCTACGTACCCTATAAAACTGGAAGACGGCACGGTAAAGGAGTATTCATACTGGCTGGCCGATCTGCGGGAGGCCTAGCGATCGAAATGTTGGGATAGCTCCAGTTTTTCCCCATCCTCTGTCTGCCGGGAATCGTTCACCGGTGTCGGCCGTTCTTCGCGGCCGAACGGGTAGACGGGGTACATTTTAAATCCTTTCTGGGGAGTTTTGTCCTTTGTGCCGGGGTAGAACCAGGCGCCGGCTACCGGTTTTTGCCGGCAGGCTGCGTCCAGCGCTTCAAGGTACAAAGTAGCCCCGTCGATGGGTAAAAGCCGGATTTCATGGTCGAAATAAAGTACGGCCTGCGGGGAATTGCCTCCGAGTATACCCCAGGCATGTCGGCGCAGGTCGCTCTCCTCGATGCGCCTATCCACCCGGTATATTTCCACTTTTTCTTTATCCGGACCTTTCCAGGTGTCGATCCGCTCAAAACGGGTATCGCTGCTGGTACGCAGAAAAAGCCAAGTCGACAGCGCGATAAGGGCTGTGGCAGCCACGGCGGCATACAAGAGTTTTCTTTTTTGCCGGGGGTTTTTTTTCAGTTTCAATCCGCAGC
This sequence comes from uncultured Flavobacteriales bacterium, assembly GCA_938023515.1. GTDB lineage: Bacteria > Bacteroidota > Bacteroidia > Flavobacteriales > UBA1820 > Merdimorpha. Next base: position 18,806 of record CALJDR010000091.1, on the reverse strand, counting down.
GGGGGCATTTCCGGGCCTTCGGGCCCAGGGGAGTCCCGCACTCCGGGCATTCGGTCAGGGCCATCGGTAGTGGGTTTGGGGTTCGCTTGAATCCCGTAAAGCTATACAGGGAATGTTAGCCGAGGGCGAAAGAATCTTTAAATAATTGAAAAGTTCTGCCTGGGTATTATATTTTGAGGGGGCGCACTTTTTTATCGTACCGTTTCCAGTAGATAAGCAGCATCAAAAATCCGATAAAACAAAAACCGACCCCGACCAGGGCCGGATAACGGTATCCCAGGCCCGCTTCTATAGGCAGTCCCCCGCTATAGGCCCCCAAGGCATTGCCCAGGTTGAAGGCCACCTGCACACTGGCCGCACCGAGCATCTCGCCGCCTTTGGAATTGCGGAGGAGCAATATCTGCTGCGGGGCCGACAGGGCGAACAGCCCGGCCGTGCAGATAGTCATCAGGATAACGGACAGGACGGCGTGCTGGGCCAGCAGAAAGATGAGCAGCAGGGAGAATCCCATCAACAGTTGTACGGTCGTAGCCACCCGGGCCGGGGAATAAATGTCCGACAGGCGTCCCGAAAGGATATTGCCTATGCACATGCCCATTCCGGCCAGTACCATGATGTCCGTCATTTTGTCCGGGGCAAATCCCGATACGCTGGTCATCAGCGGACTGATGTAACTGTACCAGCAGAAAAGGCCGCCGTTGCCCAGCATTGTCGCCAGGATGAGCAACCACGGGGCGGCCGAGCGGAGGAAACGGAACTGGCCTTTGAACCCGGTGTCCGGGAGCGGATCGAAATGCGGCACCCAGCGCCAGACGAAATAGAGGATCAAAGCATCCAGGCATCCGATCAGCAGGAATGTGGTCCGCCAGGAGATCGTTTGGCTGATGTATGTGCCCAACGGGACGCCGGCCAGGTTGGCTACGGTCATACCGGCTATCATCATCGCTACGGCGGCGGAACTTTTGCCTTCGGCGGCCATTTTTGAGGCCACGATCGATCCTACGCCGAAATAAGCCCCGTGCGGAAGGCCCGAGATGAACCGGGTGGCCAGCAGGGTATGGTAATTCGGGGCCATACAGGACAGGAGGTTCCCGAGGGCGAAGATGGCGACCAAAACCAGTAGAATTTGTTTCAGAGGCCGTTTGCGGGCGGCAAGCACCAGCAGGGGGGCTCCGACGCATACCCCGATGGCATAGGCCGAAATAAAGTGTCCGGCTACGGGGATGGAAATATCCAAGTCCCGGGCCACGTCAGGCAGGATGCCCATCATCACGAATTCGGACATCCCCAGACCCAGGGTACCCAATGCCAAAGCGATCAGTCCTTTTTTCACTGCACAACTGAAATATAAGGGTGCAAAATTACGTCTCCCGTCGTTTTGGATGTCCGTACGGGTGGAAATTTAACATTGATTTGCACGAACACCCCGAACCTTTCGTGGCTCGGGGTGTTCTTTTATTTCCGGAGAGGAATGCCTTACTCCGGAATATCGAACAGGTCGTTCAGCGACTCGCTCATTGAAGGGTGTGTGTAGATGGCATCCCGGAGGGTTTTATAGTCCATGCCGTTTTTCATGGCCAGGGCTACGGTGTTGATGACCTCCTGCGAATCGGCGCAAAAGAGCGTACAGCCGAGTATCCGGCCCGTTTTGGCGTCTGTCACTGCTTTGAGCAGGCCGTCCGATTGTCCGAAGGTCTTGGTGCGGGGGAACGCGGCAGCCGGGATCTTGGTGATCTTTACGTCCTTACCTGCCTGTACGGCCTGCGTTTCGCTCATCCCGATGCGGGAAAGCGGTGGTTCGATGAATACGGTATACGGCACCGGATAGCGGTCTTCGGTATTCCTTTCGTTTTTGCCGAAGAGCTGGTCGCGGATGATCCGGAAATCGTCCAGCGAGATGTAGGTGAACTGAAGGCCGCCTTTCACGTCGCCCATCGCCCAGATACCCGGTGCAGTGGTGCGCAGTTTGTCGTCCACCTGTATGGCCCCCCGGGCGTCGAGGGCTACTCCCGCGGCTTCCAGGTTCAGCCCTTCGGTGTAAGGGCGGCGGCCGGTGGATACCAGGATGGCGTCGGCGCACAGGATGGCGGTTTTACCGTCTTTGGCAAGGTTTACCCGGGTGCATTCTTCGGTATCGAGCAGGGAGGTGACCTCTGCGCCCATCACGAACGTGATGTTCTTTTTCTCCAATACATCCTTTACGCTCTGGGCGATATCGCGGTCCTCGGCAGGGATGAGCGTGTCGTTGCCTTCCACTACCGTAACGGATGAGCCGAACGAAGCATACATCGAAGCGAATTCGAGCCCGATGTAGCCCCCGCCGATGATCACCAGGTGGCGGGGCAGCTGCTTCAATTCCATGATGGAAGTGCTGGTGTATACCCGCTTGCTCTCCCGCAGACCGTCGATGTGCGGGATGAACGTATCGGCCCCGGTGTTGATGAATATCTTGTCGGCGGTGATTTCCTGATCCCCGGCGGCAGTTTTCACACGCACCACTTTAGGGGAGACGAAAGAGCCTTCCCCGTCGATCACCGTGACGTTTTTCGAATCTACGGCCAGTTTGTCGTAGTTCTTCTGCCGGATGCCGTCGATGATGGCATCTTTCCTTTCAATGGATTTGCGGTAGAAATCCGCTTTTTGCTCGAAATCCGGGAAGCCCATCTTAGTCGAGTCTTTGGCCATGTGGACCAGTGTCTTGGTGGGGATACAACCGATGTTGATGCAGGTCCCTCCGTACATTTTGGATGATTTTTCCACTACGGCCACTTTCAGGCCTTTTTGGGACATATAGGCGGCCAGGGTTTTTCCTCCTTTGCCGAAACCAATGATGATGGCGTCATATTTTTCCATGGTTATTGGGTTTTTAGGGTTTTCAATATCTTTTTTGCCGAGTCGGACAATAGTACGAGCGCTCCGGCCAGGATAACGGTGTCTTTCACCACCAGCCTCCCTGCCCCGGAGAGCAGCGGGAATCCGTGTTCGTCCGATCCGAGGTCCGGCACCCACACTTCAGGGGTGGTGACCAGGAACGAAAGGGTGCCCAGGGTCATCACGATCGCCAGGATCTCTCCCACCAACCCTATTCTCGGGAAGAACATCCCCAAAAATACGAGTATCCCGATACTCATGATGAGGATACCCAACCCACGGGAGAACCCATACGTATGGTTCGCCTGGTGCCAGGCCTGTTTTGCCGGGTCTTTTTCGCCCTCTTTCAGTTTGTACTGTTTGTACTGGGGGGCTTTTTTATCGTAGAAAAAGCTCATCAAAGGGCTGTTTGCCACGAAAGGAACGATCCCCTCGGCTTCGTAATGGCAGAATTTCAGCCCTCCTATCCATACGAAGACGATCAGAATGGCGATGCGGATCATTTTAATACCTAAGGGGCCGGCGTTGGCGGCCGTGCGGAGCGCTGCGATGTACAGCGGCGTTGCTTTTGTTTCCATGGTTTTTCCTGATTTTTGTTTACGGTACAAAATTCAGGACATCCGCCCGTGGAACCGATGGCAATTGCACCGGAAGGGTTGTCAATTTTTCCCGTCCATACGTTTTTTATAATCGGAAAGGCTTTCCCCCGTCCGGTTCTTGAAAAAACGGCTGAGCGACGGGGAATCCTCGAATCCCAGAATATCCGCTATCTCTTTTATGCTTTTGCCGCTGTGCAGCAAAAGGCGTTTGGCTTCGGCTTCCGTGCGCTCGTGGATGACCTGCAGGGGCGAGGGCAATCCGAAAGCGGCGAACAGGTGGGAGAGGGTCTTGGGCGAACGGGCCAGCATCGAAGCATAGTCCTGCACCTGTTTCTTTTCCCGGAAATAGGTGTTCACCAGTGCGTAGTATTTGCGTACCGTTTCGAATCCCCGGGCTTTTTCCCCGCCGATGTCGTGCCGTTCCCGGGCGATGCGGGTGAAAAAGATGATGAACCGTTTAAGCTGGATACGCAGCATCTCCTCCTGCAGATCGTCGCATACCGCGTATTCCCCGACCAGTCCTTCCGAAAGGGTTTCCAGCGAGAAAAATTCCCCGCCGTCCAGGTGCAGGCGCATGATGTCCGAACTGCCGTTGAACAGGAACCCGTTGCAGGATACCTCGTCGTCGTGCCCGAAAATGCAATAGAAATTGCTGTTGAACACCAATGAGGCATATTCCCCCTCTATTTCCGAAAAAGAAACGTGCTGGTATGGGCTCAGCGGCAGAGCGTCTCCTGGGTTCAAAGAAGTACGCACATGGTCTATGTCCAGTTCCAACCGCCCATCTTTTACCCAGATGAATTTGTACAGTCCCGGGTCTTTCAGCAGTTCTTTTTCCTGGTCCAAGTGTGGAGAAAATGCTATACGCCCTTCGAGTTTCGTCTGAAAGTCGAGGGTGGAAGAAAGGCTGTTTCCTGCATTTTCCATTTCCATTCGGGTGCGCTTTTTATACGCATGATGAAAGCCGGATGCCATTTTGAGTTTTCCTGGAAATGGCCCGGGCTCATCCGGTGTGATGTAAATATAACGATTATCGGGCGAATTAGGCAGGATTCGAGTGTTATTTCTTCCAAACGGCTGATTGTTATGAGCCTGCTTCGGGAAAATGTGCCCTAATAAGAGACCGGCACGGGGTTATAACCCCGTGCCGGTCTTTATTGAGTATTAAACGATTTAGTAAGCACTGTCATGAACACCTTTCACGGCGCGGCCGCTGGGTTCGTTCATGTTCTGGAACGAGGAGTCCCAAGCCAGAGCCTCGGCCGTGGAACAGGCTACCGACGGTACGGAAGGCACGGTCAGGGCGGCGGTACTGCTGGGGAAATGCTCTTCGAAAATGCTCCGATAGTAGTATTCCTCCTTATTCTGGGGAGGATTTACCGGGAAGCGCCGAGCGGCCGATTCCATTTGTTGGTCGGTCACTTGGGACGAAGCGACTGCCCGCAGGGAATCTATCCAGTTGTATCCTACTCCGTCGGAAAACTGTTCCTTCTGGCGCCAGGCCACTTCGGGAGGAAGCAGGTCTTCGAACGCTTCGCGGAGGATCTTTTTCTCGATCACTTTGCCGGGGGCCATTTTGGCCTCGGGGTTCAGGCGCATCGCCACGTCGAGGAATTCCTTGTCCAGGAACGGCACGCGCCCTTCTACGCCCCAGGCAGCCAGGCTTTTGTTGGCGCGAAGGCAGTCGTACAGGTACAGTTTCCCGATTTTGCGGATGGTTTCTTCGTGGAACGCGCGGGCGTTGGGTGCTTTGTGGAAATAAAGGTAACCTCCGAACACTTCGTCGGCTCCTTCCCCGCTGAGCACCATTTTGATCCCCATGCTCTTGATCACCCGGGACAACAGGTACATCGGGGTCGAAGCGCGCACGGTGGTCACGTCGTAGGTCTCGATAAAGTAGATGACGTCGCGAATGGCATCCAACCCTTCCTGTACGGTGTAGTGTATCTCGTGGTGTACCGTGCCGATATGGTCGGCCACTTTCCGGGCCGCTTTCAGGTCGGGCGATCCGTCGAGCCCTACGGCGAAGGAGTGGAGCTGGGGCCACCAGGCATCCGTTTGTCCTTCGTTTTCGATACGCTTGGCGGCGTATTGTTTGGCTACGGCCGAGATAATGGACGAGTCCAGTCCGCCGGAAAGGAGTACGCCATAGGGGACGTCGCTCATCAGCTGGCGCTTCACGGCATCTTCCAGGGCATTGCGCAGGGTTTTCACGTCGGCCGGGTTGTCTTTCACGTTGTCATATTCCATCCAGTCGCGCTGGTACCAGCGTTTCATTTTCCCTTCTCTGCTCGAATAATAGTGTCCGGGCAGGAACACTTCGCATTCGTCGGCGAAGCCTTCCAGACCTTTCAGCTCGGAGGAAACCAGTACGTGCCCTTCCTTGTCGCGGCCGATGTACAGAGGGATCACCCCGATCGGGTCGCGGGCGATGAGGTATTCATCCTTTTCCTGATCGTATAGGGCGAAGGCGAATATGCCGCTGATGTCTTCCAGCAGGCCGATGCCTTTTTCCCGGTACAGAGCCAGGATGACCTCGCAGTCCGAACCGGTCTGGAATTCGTATTTCCCTTTCAGACGCTCGCGCAGTTCGCGGTGGTTGTATATCTCTCCGTTCACGCACAGGGCCTGTTTTCCGTCGGGGCTCACCAGGGGCTGTCTTCCCGAGGCCGGGTCTACGATAGACAGACGTTCGTGCGCCAGGATGGCGGTCGGGCCGCAATAAATGCCGCTCCAGTCCGGTCCGCGGTGACGGATTCGTTTACTCATTTCCAGCGCCTGCTGGCGCATCTGTTCGCTTTCCTGTTGCCGGATGTCGAACAAGGCTGTAATTCCACACATGGTTTTCTCTGTAGTTTTATTTGTGATGTTTTTTCTTCAGGAACCGGTCGATGGCCTTAGCGGCCTCTTGCCCCGAAGCCATGGCGCGCACCACCAGCGAGGCCCCGCTCACGGCATCGCCGGCAGCAAAGACGTTTCCCGTGCCGGTGAAATGGGCTTTGTCCACGGAGATATTCTGCCGGGCATCAGTGGGCAGTCCGAGCTCTTTTACCGGGCCTTCCTGCACGGGGGATACGAATCCCATCGCCAGAAAGACGAGATCGGCCGGGATGACTTCCGTTTTGCCGGTTTTTTTCAGGACGGGACGGCCTCCTCCGGCCGGGATTTCCCACGAAACCTCTTCCACTTCCACTCCGGAGAGTTTCCCGTCCTGTCCGATGAACCGGTTGGTAGACAGGCACCAGCGGCGCGTGCACCCTTCCTCGTGGCTGCTGGAGGTTTTCAGCACCTGGGGATACATGGGCCAGGGTGTCTGGGGGTTGTGCCCTTCGGGCGGGATAGGCATGATCTCGATCTGGGTGATGCTCTCGGCACCGTGGCGTACGGCCGTGCCCACACAGTCCGATCCGGTATCGCCCCCGCCGATGACCAGCACTTTCCTGCCTTTGGCGTTTATCGCTTTTTCGGGGGCGACGTCGATGCCCTGCAGAACGCGGTTTTGCATCCCCAGGAATTCCATCGCGAAATGGATCCCGGAGAGTTCCCTCCCGGGGGCCGGGAGGTCGCGCGGGGATTCCGCGCCGATGGCCAGGCATACGGCATCGTATTTTTTCGAGAGTTCTTTGGCGGAAATATCCTTTCCGATGGCGACACCCGTTTTGAAGACAATGCCTTCTTCTTCCATCAGGCGGATGCGGCGCGCCACGATCTTTTTGCTCAGTTTGAAATTGGGAATGCCGAAGCGCAGCAGTCCGCCCGGCAGTTCGTCCTTTTCAAAGACCGTCACGGCATAACCCATCCGGTTCAGGCGGTTGGCGGCGGCCAATCCGGCCGGCCCGCTGCCCACTACGGCCACTGTCAGCCCGTTGCGTACGGGTGTTACCGGCTGTACGTATCCTTCGCGGAAAGCCATTTCGGCGATAGCCGCTTCGTTCTCGCGGATGGTTACCGGTTCGTCGGCTGAAAGTTTGAGCACGCAGCTTTTTTCGCAGAGCGCTGGGCAGATGCGCCCGGTGAACTCCGGAAAATCGCAGGTCTGTTCCAGCAGCCGGTAGGCTTCGTCGATGCGTCCTTTGTACAATAAGTCCTGCCATTCCGGCTGGCGGTTGCCCACCGGGCAGGCCCAATGGCAAAAGGGCACGCCGCAGTCCATGCAGCGCGAAGCCTGCGTGCGGCGGTCGGAACTGTTGAGGGTTTGTTCTACTTCGCTGTAATCGTGTATGCGGTCGAGCACCGGGCGGTATCCCGCTTCGAGCCGGTGTACGGTCAGAAATGCTTTAGGGTCTCCCATGATCTGTTTTCTCCTGTCTTTTTTCGATTAATAATCCCGTTCCACTTCGCTGATGCGGCGGCTCAGGGCCAGCATCTGTTCCTCCTGGAGTACGCGTTTGTACTCGATGGGCACTACCGAGATGAACTCCTCGACGTACCGGCTCCAGTTGTCCAGCATCATACCGGCCAGCGGGCTGCCTGTGTAATGGTAGTGCTTGCGGATCAGTTCGTGCAGTTCGCGGCGGGAAGCGGTGTCTTCGATCAGGGAGAGTTCCACCATGTCCATATTGCAGTAATAGTCGAAATCCCCTTCTTTATTCCATACGTAGGCTACTCCGCCGCTCATACCGGCGGCGAAATTGCGCCCGGTGGTGCCCAGTACTACTACGCGGCCTCCGGTCATGTATTCGCAGCAGTGGTCGCCTACGCCTTCCACCACGGCTGTAGCGCCCGAGTTGCGCACCGCAAAACGTTCGCCTACCCGGCCGTTGATGAATACCTGTCCGCTGGTAGCCCCGTACAGCAGGGTGTTGCCCGCGATGATGTTGTCCTGCGGGACGAAAGAACTATGCGCCGGGGGCATCAGGCTGATACGCCCTCCGGAAAGTCCCTTTCCGAGATAGTCGTTGGCCTCGCCTTCCAGGCGGAAATGTACGCCCCGGGCTAAAAATGCCCCGAAGCTTTGTCCGGCCGAGCCTTTGAAGCGCACTTCAAGCGTGTTTTCCGGCAGGCCTTCCCCGCCGTAACGGGCAGCGATTTCGCCGGAGAGCATGGCGCCCACCGAACGGTCGGTGTTCACGATCCGGTATTCGAGCGAAGTTTCCTGACGGCGGTCTAAGGCCGGTGCCGCGGAACGGATGATCTCCCGGTCTTTGACGTCCGCAATGTTGTGGAGCTGCTCGCTCTGGTGGCGCAGGGCAGTCTTGGAAGCCTGCTGGGGCATATGGAGGATGCGCGAAAGGTCGATCAGATCGTGCTTGGCTACCCCGTCCGAAGGCTTGCGCTGAATGAGATCCGTGCGTCCGATGACTTCGTCCAGGCTTCGGTATCCCAATTCGGCCAGGTGTTCCCGCACGTCGCGGGCCAGGAAGGTGAAGAAGTTCACCAGGTATTCGCTGCGGCCCAAAAAGCGCTTGCGCAGTTCTTCGTTCTGGGTGGCTACGCCCATCGGGCAGGTGTTCATATGGCATTTGCGCATCATCACGCATCCCAGTACGATCAGGGCCGACGTGGCAAAGCCGAATTCCTCGGCCCCGAGCATAGCCATCACCAAAATGTCGCGCCCGGTCTTTATCTGTCCGTCGGTCTGGAGGTACACTTGCCCGCGCAGGCCGTTGCGCACCAAGGTCTGCTGAGTCTCGGAGATGCCGATCTCGGTCGGCATACCAGCATAGCGGATGGAGCTGGCGGGCGATGCCCCCGTTCCCCCTTCGGCCCCGGAGATGATGATGCGGTCAGCCTTGGCTTTGGCTACTCCGGCAGCAATGGTGCCCACTCCGCTTTCGGAGACCAGTTTAACGCTGATCTCGGCTTTCGGGTTGACGTTCTTCAGGTCGAAGATGAGCTGAGCCAAGTCTTCGATGGAATAGATGTCGTGGTGCGGCGGCGGGGAAATGAGCGAGATGCCGGCAATCGAATGACGGGTTTTGGCAATGACCTTGTCTACCTTGAACCCGGGGAGTTGCCCCCCTTCGCCCGGCTTGGCGCCCTGGGCGACTTTTATCTGGATTTCGTCGGCGTTGACCAGGTATTCGGCCGTGACGCCGAAACGGCCGGAGGCCACCTGTTTGATAGCGGAGCGGAGCGATACTCCGTCGACAGTCGCCGAGAAGCGTTCGGGGTCTTCGCCCCCCTCGCCTGTATTGCTGCGTCCGTGGATCGCGTTCATCGCCAGGGCCATCGCCTGATGGGCTTCCTTGCTGATGGAACCGAAGCTCATCGCGCCCGTTACGAATCGGCGCAGGATGGATGCCTCGCTTTCTACCTCTTCCAGCGGCACGGGAGTGCCTTTTTGGAAATCGAAGAAATCGCGGATGAATATAGGGTGTTCTTTATTGTCCACCAGGGAAGTATACTCCTTGAATTTCGCGTAGTCGCCCGAACGGGTGGCCAGCTGGAGGGTGGAGATGGTCTCTGGATTCCAGGCATGCTGCTCGCCGTTCTTTCGGTAGCTGTAGAAGCCTTCCATCGGGAGCGTACCCGGTTCCGTGTCCGGGTCGGAAAATCCTTTCCGGTGCATTTTCAGGGCGTCTTCGGCCACTTCTTTCAGCCCGACCCCGCTTATTGCGCTGGATGTTCCCCCGAAATACTTGTCGGAGAACTCGCTGCCCAGTCCGATGGCTTCGAACAGTTTCGCGCCGCGGTAACTGCGCAGGGTCGAAATACCCATTTTGCTGATGACTTTCAGTAGCCCTTTGCGCATTGCCTTGATATAGTTCTTCTCCGCCGTAGGGTAGTCCATCTGGATCTGGCGGTCTTTGACCAACTGCCCGATCACGGCGAACGCCATGTACGGGCAAACGGCGCTGGCTCCGTATCCCAAGAGGAGGGCGGCGTGCATCACTTCACGCATCTCGCCAGTTTCGACTACCAGGGCTGTCTGTACCCGTTTGTGCACCGATACCAAGTGGTGGTGTACGGCGCTTACGGCCAGCAGGGACGGGATGGCGGCGTGCGATTCGTCCACGCCGCGGTCGGAAAGCACGATATAGCTTCCTCCGTCGTCTACGGCTTTTTCTGCCTCGGCGCACAGGGTGTCGAGGGCCTCTTTCAGGCCTTGTTCGCCTTTCGATACGTCGAACAGGATGGGGAGTTTGACCGATTTAAAGCCTTTATAGCGGATATTGCACAGGATGTCCAGTTGTGTGTTGGTCAGGATGGGGTGCTTCAGCCGGACCATCTTGCAGTAACTTTCGTCCGGGTAAAGTATTTGTCCGCCCACCGAACCGATGTATTCAGCCAAGCTCATCACCAATTCCTCGCGCAGCGGGTCGATAGGCGGATTGGTCACCTGGGCGAACTGCTGGCGGAAATAATTGTAGAACGGCTGGGGTTTTTCCGAAAGGATGGCGATCGGCGTATCGTTGCCCATCGAGGAAGTCGGCTCGGCCGCTGTGGTGCACATCGGGGTGATGATCTTTTCCACGTCTTCCCGCGAATAGCCGAACGCGGGCAGCAACCGGCGGAAATCTTCGGTCGATTCTCCGATTTTGCGGCCGGATTTCAGTTTATCCAGTTCCACCCGGTTGTTCTCCAGCCAGGTGCGGTAAGGACGCGCTTCGGCCAGTTGTTTTTTGAGCTCTTTGTCGTAGTAGACTTTGCCCTCTTCGGTGTCTACCAGAATGATCTTACCGGGCTGCAAGCGGCCTTTTTCGCGGATGTTCTCCGGAGGAAAGTTCACTACGCCTACTTCCGAGGCGACAACCATGATATCGTCTTTGGTAATGAGGTAGCGGGCCGGGCGCAGGCCGTTGCGGTCGAGCATTCCCCCGGCGTAGCGGCCGTCGGAGAACAGCAGGGCGGCCGGGCCGTCCCAGGGCTCCATCAGGATGGAGTGGTATTCGTAGAAGGCCTTCAGGTCGGCCGATATGGGGTTCTTTTCGTTGAAGCTCTCCGGGACGAGCATGGCCATGGCGTGGGGCAGGCTCATGCCGGATACGTTGAGGTATTCCAGCAGGTTGTCCAGCGAGGCGCTGTCGCTCATGCCCGGTTGGATGATGGGGCTTATTTCCGAGGCAGGGCCGAGGGTCGGGGAGGTCAGCGCGCTTTCGCGGGCGGTCGTCCATTCGCGGTTGCCGCGCACCGTATTGATCTCGCCGTTATGCGCCACCAGGCGGAACGGTTGGGCCAGGCTCCACGTGGGGAACGTATTGGTCGAGAACCGGGAATGCACCAGGGCCAGTGCGCTGGTAAAGTACCGGTCGGAAAGGTCGGGGAAATAATGACGGAGCTGCATCGTCTCGAGCATGCCCTTATAGATGATACGCCGCGTGGACAAGGAGCAGATATAGAAATCCTTTTTGCCGGGCATCCCGCTGCGGGCGATCTCGTTTTCCGTGTGCTTGCGCAGCAGGTACAGCTTAATTTCCAGATCGTCCTGCGAATCGCCGCCGGTGACGAATACCTGCCGGATGTCGGGCTCGTTCTGCCGGGCAGCCTCCCCCAGGATGTCCGAATCGACGGGTACTTCCCGCACGTGCATCAGGGTGAGGCCGAGTTTTTCGCACTGGTCTTTCAGGATGCAGAAAATTTCCTGTTGCTGACCTTTGTCCCGGGGCAAAAAGACCATTCCGGTGCCGTAGCGGCCTTTTTCCGGGACTGGAATCCCCTGCAGCAGGATGAATTCGTGGGGGATCTGGAGCATAATGCCGGCCCCGTCGCCGGTCTTGTTGTCTGCGCCTTCCGCGCCGCGGTGGCGCATATTCTCCAGTACCGAGAGGGCGGATTCCACGATGTCGTGGCTCTTTTCCCCGCGGATATTCACCAGCATGCCCACCCCGCAGGCGTCGCGTTCGTAATCCGGGTCGTAAAGACCTTCTTTTGTTGTTTTCTGCATCATAACATCACTTTTATATTACACACACTGAACTGTCGTACATTGGTCCCGAAAGAGAAAATGCCCGTCGCAAGAGCGGCAGGCATTTTATATCGTTGAATACAAACCACTACTTACTACCGGTAGCCCGACATGGACTTCCTGGAGCGATTATTAATATTCATATTGATGGTTTGCATATCCTTCGTTGTAAACTTGGCAACAAATGTAGGGAAATATTATAATACGGGAAAAGGTTTTTGCATAAAAATAACAACAACGCATGGTTTTATGTGTTTTAACATAAAAAACACAAGCCTATTTTAAGGCTTCCGCGCTATTTTCGGGGGCGATAGTATTTTTTCTCGATAAAAATCGTCAATTTTGCAGGACAAAAGACGAAGATTGTGTATTTTTAGTAGTAACTTGGTAAATTAAAACAAACAGAGATACAAATGAGACGCACCGATGTGAAAGAGATCCTCACGGGAGGACAGGTAGGTAAAGAAGTCCGGGTAATGGGTTGGGTACGTACGTTCCGCAACGATATGTTCATTGCCCTGAACGATGGGTCGACGGTGAAGAACCTGCAGTGCGTAGTGCCGGAAGGAATGCTGACGGCCGACCAGAAAATATATACCGGCACGTGCGTAGCGGTGAACGGTACGGTAGTGGAAAGTTTGGGTAAGGGGCAGGATTACGAAGTGAAAGCCTCGTCCGTGGAGATACTTGGCCAGGCCGATCCGGCCGAATATCCCCTCCAGCCCAAAAACCATTCGATGGAGTTCCTGCGGGAGATAGCCCATTTGCGTATCCGCACCAACGTATTCGGGGCGGTGATGCGCGTCCGTTCGACAACGGCGCAGGCTGTCCACCGGTATTTTGCCTCGAAAGGCTTTTTCTATTTCAACGCTCCGATCATCACCGGGTCGGACTGCGAAGGGGCCGGGGAGATGTTCGGTGTGTCGGTATTGTCCCACGACAACCCGCCCAAAAGGCCGAACGGCATGACGGATTTTTCGAAGGATTTCTTCGGACGCCAGACCAACCTTACGGTGTCCGGGCAGCTCGAGGCGGAGACATACGCCATGTCCCTGGGTAAGGTTTATACCTTCGGTCCTACGTTCCGGGCGGAAAACTCCAACACGTCCCGCCATCTGGCCGAGTTCTGGATGATCGAGCCCGAGGTGGCTTTCGCCGACCTCGAGGAGAACATGGAACTGGCCGAGGATTTTATCAAGAGCGTGGTTCGCGATGTGATGGAACATTGCAAGGACGACTTGGCATTCCTCGACGAGCGTTTCATCAAGACCGAAAGCCAGAAACCATCTTCCGAACGCTCCGATATGACCCTGGTCGAAAAACTGAACTTCGTGCTCCAGCACGATTTCCAGCGGGTGAGCTATACCGAGGCCATCGAGATCCTCCAGAACAGCAAGGAGGCCAAGAAAAATAAATTCAAATTCCCCATCACCGGTTGGGGAATGGACTTGCAGAGCGAACACGAACGTTTCCTGGTCGAAAAGCATTTCGGCCGGCCGGTGATCCTGTACGATTATCCGGCGGAGATCAAAGCGTTCTACATGCGCCGCAACGAGGATGGGAAAACGGTCCGCGCGATGGATGTGCTGTTCCCGGGTATCGGCGAGATCGTGGGCGGCAGCCAGCGTGAGGAACGCCTCGATGTGTTGGTAGAGCGTATGAACGAAATGGGGATGAGCCAGAAAGAGCTTTGGTGGTACCTCGATACACGCCGTTTCGGTACGGCGCCACACTCCGGGTTCGGCCTGGGCTTCGAACGCCTGGTGCAGTTCATTACGGGCATGGGCAATATCCGTGATGTGATACCGTTCCCCCGCTATCCCCAGAGCGCCGAATTCTGATACGATTTTAGAACCCTTATAAAACCAAACCCTGATGAAACTGACTTTTAAGAAAACCGCATTGATCCTGGCCGTGCTGCTGTCGGTTGGGACGGCCCGAGAGGTGTACGCGCAGGACAGCGAGAGCCTGGTCCGCAACTTGGTGAGGGGCAAAGGAGGAAATTACCTCGATGACCAATTGTTCGTCGCCCTGACATACAACGTGCTGACGTCCATGCCATCGGATATGAAGACGTATTCCTTCTCCAATACCCTGTCTTTGGGCTATATCCGCGACATCCCCCTGAACCGCCGCCGAAATATAGGCTTGGGCGCAGGCGTGGGATTTTCGTTTCATAATTATTACAGCAACCTGGCGATGACCAAAGATGTAAATGGGGTTTCGCATATTGCCCTGATGGACAGTGAGGATTATAAATCCAACCGCTTTTCCATGCAGACGCTCGATATTCCGTTCCAGATACGCTTTCGCGGCTCTACGGCCGAAAAATACAAGTTCTGGCGAGTCTATACCGGGGTAACCGCTTCCTGGGTGATAAAAGATTACTCGACCCGCAACGACGGCAAGCTTAAAGCCCGTTATTATAACCTTCCGTACCTCCAGACCTGGCTTTTCACCGCCAACCTTCAGGTAGGTTACGGCAAGTTCACGCTTAAGGCCGATTATACCTTAAATTCGATGTTCCGATCACCCGGCGTAGGGGAGATCGCCGGGCTGGACGATACTCGGAGTCTGAGCATAGGTCTGCTGGTATATCTGCTTTAAACTTTCAAAGCGATGGGCAGGAGGGAAGAACATGCGCAACAGGGAGGATGGCCGGTGGCAGCCCTTTGGGGGGCAGTATTAGCTGTCATTTTTCTGGCGTTGTTCTCGGCTTTCGGCGGCGAGGGTAAAGCCGGCGACTTGAATTTCCGCATCTTTCCGCTTGTACTGGTGTGTATTGCCGGTGGGGTGGGCGGCACCATATACCATGTTTTGAAAGAAAAAGAACCTTCCCGGTGGTGGCACCGTACGGCGGGCATACTGATCTACCTTTTTTTAGTGTGGCTGGCTTTCTTTTTAAGTATGAACAGCGGCAATTAACCTAATCCCCGTATAGAAAAGCGAATACCAGGATTTGAGGAAAGGCCCCCACAAGGGTTCCTAAAACGATCTGGCGGGCATTGTGGCGCCCCAGTTCCATACGGGCCATCACGACCAGGTCGTATATGATGAGCATGGGGATAAGTGCCCATAGGGCATAGGATAACGGGGCCTCCCACTTGACCATCATCATAAATACAAAACAGATCGCTCCCGATACACCCATGGCGTGCAGGCTGATCTTATCCCAATAAAGGGATATATAGGTGATAAGTACCGATATGGCGGCCGCTCCAAGTGCCAGCGGCATAGCGGGTGCTACCCGTCCTGCCAAGTAGAACCTTACGGCACAGGCCATCAGGATACAGATCAATAACAGGGGCAGGCGACGTTCATAGGCCTGATGGAGGGACATGCTTTCGATCTTCCCCGTCACTTTCAACAGCAGCAGGACAGACAACGGAATGATGACCGTAGCCATAGCGACTACGGCAGCCGTATAAACGGCCTCCAGGGGAACGAACATCCGCGGGGTAAGAAAATAGTACAGCGCTACACACCATAGGGGAGCCAGCAGCGGATTGAACAAAAAAGAGACTATTTTCCAGAACCTGTTTTTCTTCATGGCATTTTCATTCATATTTCCCGGCGCAGGCGGGCAGTGGGAAATCCCAAGGCTTCCCGGTATTTGGCGACCGTACGGCGGGCGATGTTGTAGCCTTTGTCCGTGAGGATGGTGGTAAGTTGTTCGTCGGTCAGGGGGGCTTTTTTATCTTCGCTGCCGATTACCGTGGCCAGGCTTTGTTTGATCTCCCGGGTCGATATATCCTCTCCTTCCCGGTTGACGGAGCCTTCACTGAAAAAATCTTTCAACCGCATCACGCCGTAAGGAGTATCGGCGTATTTCTGGGAGGCGACCCTCGATACGGTCGAAATATCCATCGATACGTCCGCGGCAATATCTTTCAATCCCAAGGGAACCATATCCGCTACATCGCCCGAAAGTAGGTATTTTTCCTGGCGTTTGGCGATGGCGCGCATGATACGAAGCAGAGTAGAGCGGCGCTGGTTGACCGCATCGATGAACCAGCGGGCTGAGTCGATCTTGCTCCGTACGAAAGAGACCGTTTCCTGTTGGCTTCGCGAGGGCTTTTTGACTTTTCCCAGTTCGCGGAGCATGTCCGAATACTGGCGGGATACTTTTAGTTGGGGGATGTTTTCCATTCCCGAGAGGCCGACTTCTATCTGATCGTCCTCTATCCGGATTACAAAATCGGGGGTCACGCCCAAGGACTGGACTTCGGAAATGCCCTGCGAATAGTTCCCGCCTGGTTTGGGATTCAGGTGGGCTATTTCCGATACGGCACGGGAAAGTTCTTCGGACGAACATCCGGTTCTTTCCAGGATGCGGTCGTAGTTTTTTTTACTTAGCTCATCGAAAAAATCCGTGAGGACGCGCCGGGCCAGCGCGGTCGAAGGATTATCGGATTCCTCCTGGAGTTGCAACAACAGACACTGTTGCAGCGACAGAGCGCCCACACCCGGAGGGTCGAAAGTCTGGATGATCTCCAGTACCTTTCGTATTTCTTCTTCCGAAGCGTCTACGGAGGCGGTGAAAGCCAGGTCGTCCGAGATGGACTGCAAATCCCGGCGCAGGTATCCGTCGGAATCGATGTTGCCAATGATATACCGCCCGATGGTCATCTGCTTTTCGGTCAGGGGTTCCATGTGGAGTTGTCCTAACAGATGTTCAGTGAACGAATTTTGTGCCCCCTGTGCGGCGATGAACGAATTCCGGTCGCCGTCCTCTTCATCCCGCTGGGAGGACGGGACATAATCCGGATTTTCGTCCTCGTACATATAATCCGAGATGTCAAAATCGTTCCGGTCGTCTGCTGGGGAGGCATCTTCTTCCGAAGGGGAGGATTCAGTATCGTCGGCAGATGGTTCCCTTTCCGCCTCTGAAGGGTCGGCCGAATAGTCCGCATCGAGGGCGGGATTGGATTCTATTTCGTTGGACAGATATTCCTCAAAGGCAACCACAGGCATAGCCAGCATATTCATCAGCTGGATCTGCGAGGGGGAAAAACGCTGGGAGAGCTTTTGCTCCAAAGTGTTTTTTATCATTGCCTTCTTTATCGGGGTTTGTCGATAATCGGATTATTATAAAGAGTAAAAATAAAAAAACTCCTCTGAACGGCCTTGCCTGTGATAGTTAAAACTAAGAGCAGTGCTTTAACGGCTGCGGCGCAGGATCCTCTCCAGGGCCGGATAGAGGTTGTCGCTCATCCGCATGAATCCCAGGTCAGTGAAATGTGTGCCGTCTACCGTACCTTCGTCATCCGGGCCGATGAGGTCTTCTCCGGGGATGTAATAAAGGTTCTTATCGGTGCGGTACATCTGCCGGAAAAGTTCCAGAAGCCGGGCGTCCTTTTCTTTCACCTCTTTGGCACTGACCGTGTTGAAGCGAACGAACGTATAATGAGAGTTGCCTAACAGGACGATAGGCGTATCCGGATGGGCGTCCCGCAGGATCTTTACGAAACCTTCCAACCGGTCGAGCATCGGGGTGGTGCAGTTGGCCATATTGTCCAGCACATAGCAGGAAGCGTCTACTTGCGCCATCAGGCGGGCTATTTCATAATCCAACCGCCCGTTCCCCGAAAATCCGAGGTTGATGAATTCGCGATTCATCCGTCGGGAAAGGATCGTGGTGTAGGACATACCGGGACGCGATGCACATCCGCCCTGGGTGATACTTGTCCCGTAAACAACGACCGGTTTTTCCTGGATGGGGGCTACGATCTCCGGCTTTTCCAGGCGGGCTTTGCCCAATACACCGATCTCCACCCGGGTGGCACAGTCATACAGCGGCATATAGAGCATATATTCGCGCATTTGCCCGTCGGTATTGGAAATGAAAGTCGAAACGAAAGTCCCTTTGGCGTGGCCCGGCCGGCCGGAACCCACGAATATCCATTTACCGTTTTCCCAGGCATACAGGTCGAGGCCTTTGATCCCTGCCGGAGCCATATGGTTCATCCACATGTTATTGAGTACTTCCCACCGGGCTGTGATCTTTTTGGAGTCCGTACGGAAACGTACCGCCACACCGGAAGAATTCTTTCCCAGGTCCCACAGTTCCTGCCGGATGGAATCCTTCAGGTACAACGGCAGCCGGTCGTAAGGGGATTCCAGCCCTTCGGCTGTCACCTGCCCTATCCGGGGGAATTGTGCCGCATCTACATAGCGGATCGTGTCTTCGGGCGTGTTGTTGGCCTGTCCGAAAGCCGTCAGGCACAAAAAGAATGCAAAGATCGATAATACTCGTTTCATGACGCTTTTGTTTTATTTATCGTTCGTATTTGTTTTGACAATTTTTCCCTTTCAAGGTTGTTTGAGACTCGAGGCCAGCGGTTTTATACGCAGTGACCCGTCGGTAAGGCGTGCGATGACCTTTTCCCAGGCAGCGGTATAGTCCGATAGCAGATCCGGGAGCACCAGAAGGGTTTTTTTGCTGTCTCTTATACACATCTGACGCTGCCGACGATACTCCTTGTGTA
>CALJDR010000090.1 GCA_938023515.1 uncultured Flavobacteriales bacterium | reverse complement strand
CTTTTCTTTTGTGTTGGTGACAAAAGAAAAGTACGTAAAAAGATAAAGGAATAATTCGACGTAAAAAACATTTAAAACATGACATATAAAAACACCCGCACCCTTTTCACCGGCATCTTCGCCACTGTAACCGCCGCCGCATTCGCCTGCACCAATCTGTTAGTGACCAAAGGTGCCTCGACCGACGGCAGCACGATGCTCACCTACTCGGCCGACTCGTACCAAATGTACGGCGAACTGTACCACTACCCGGCGGCAAAATACCCGAAAGGGGCCATGCTGGACGTGTACGAATGGGATATGCCCGGACATCTGCTGGGCCGCATTCCGCAGGTACGCCAGACCTACAACGTGATCGGCAAC
Source organism: uncultured Flavobacteriales bacterium (assembly GCA_938023515.1). GTDB lineage: Bacteria > Bacteroidota > Bacteroidia > Flavobacteriales > UBA1820 > Merdimorpha. Next base: position 3,909 of record CALJDR010000090.1, on the reverse strand, counting down.
ATGAACGAAAAACAGGTAGTCATCACCGAGACAACTTTCGGCGGACGAACGGAACTGTGCGTACCCAACGGCATCATCGATTACGGAAGCCTCATATACATCACCCTGCAACGGGCTTCGTCGGCGCGGGAAGCGATCCGGATCATGACTTCCCTGGTGGCCGAATACGGCTATTACTCGGAAGGTGAATCCTTTTCCATCGCCGACAAGGACGAAGTATGGATCATGGAATTGATAGGCAAAGGGAAAGCGGAAAAAGGGGCCGTATGGGTAGCCCGCCGGGTGCCGGACGGGTACATCTGCGCCCATGCCAACCAGGCCCGCATCACCACCTTCCCCCTGGATGATCCTGAAAACTGCCTGTACAGCCCGGATGTCATCTCGTTTGCCCGCCAAATGGGTTACTTTTCCGGAAAGGATGCCGACTTCGACTTCTCAGCCGCTTATTGCCCTCTGGATTTCGGCCAGATCCGTTTCTGCGAAGCCCGTGTATGGAGCATCTTCAGGAGGGCCAATGCAGCCATGGGCCCCGAATACGAACGATACGCTCTGGGAGACGTCTCCGCCGCCCGCATGCCCCTATGGATCAAAGCAGACAAGAAACTTTCTGTCCGCGATGCGATGGAACTCATGCGCGACCATTACGAGGACACCCCGATGGATATCCGAGGTACGGTTATGTCCGGCCCCTACGACTCTCCATACGGCGTGCGGCCGCTGGAATGGGAGTCGGACAGCGTGAAATATTTCTGCGAACGCCCGGTATCTACTCCCCAGACTGCTTTTTCATTGGTATCGCAATCCCGCGGATGGCTGCCCGATGAGATTGGCGGTATTCTCTGGTTCGGCGTGGACGACACGTACTTTACCTGCTATACACCCATCTACGCTTCTTCTATCCGGGTGGCAGAATGCTTCGCCGTAGGCAATGGGGATTTCCACACCTATTCGCCCACATCCGCTTTCTGGATATTCAACCGCCTCTCGCAACAGGCCTACGCCCGGTATTCGTACTATGCGCCCGAAATACGCAAACGGCAGGCTATTGTCGAGGACAAATACGTCGAAGACGTCAAAAAAGTGGATGAAAAAGCCCTCGCCCTGTACAAATCTTCCCCGGCAAAGGCCGTAGAATACCTGACCGATTTCTCGGTCGAGGCTTCCCAAAAAACGGTCGAAGGCTGGAGCGCCATCGAGTCCTTCCTGCTCGTAAAATATTTCGACGGGATTGTCCACCCCGAAAAGGACGGTAAATTCATCCGCTCCCAGTACGGCGGCCCCGGCCCGGTCGAAACTCCGGGATGGAGCAAAGGGTGGAAAGAAAAGATCGTAAAGGAAAATCCGGATCGTTTCAGGAATCCTTCCGCCAACTGACTCGGAGCATCGGTCTTTTTTTCCCATATTTGTATAGAATATAGGATGCGTCCCAGCCATTTCCAAACAAGTTTGAATGCTCACGGCTTTTTCTATATTTGCGTCTGAACTAAAAAATAAATACCAAAATTACTCCTGCATGAAAAAATTCATCGTCGCAGCTCTGCTGCTCGCTTTTCCCTTGGTGGCCAGCGCCCAAAACCGGGTCGAGGTCAGCTACGAATCACCGGATTCCATCCCCGACGTTACCCGAGAACTGATGGCATTCCTTGATGTCTATTATCTCAAAACCACCGTCCATGGAGACATTAAAGGTAAAAAATGGATACTCTGGGCCAACGAAGTAAACGAAGGAAAGGTAACGTCCAAGCCCCTTTTCCCTTATACGTTCGAATTTGCAGACACCACGGCCACCTTCACCTTCATCGCCCAACCGGTAGGCAAGGACAGCGTCCGGATAAGCTGCAATACTCCCCGCTATGGTGGCAGAGGGAACAAATATGTCATCGATCCCGGGAAAGATACTCCCTACGGCATCCCTTACATCCTGATGGAAACTTTCCCTGAAAAACCCTATACTATCCCCGGGGAAATAAATCTGGCAGCTTACACTTCGGGGATAGCCAAAAGCGAAACCTCCTATGACTTTTGCGGGCTCCGTTTTGCCAACACCGATCCCAAAATGTGGCAGGAAAAACACAAAGTACCGCGCTTCGTTTATTTCTCACTCCGCATGGAATGAACAATACTTTTTAAATGAAATATAAATACCTCCTTTTCGATCTCGACGGTACGCTCACAGATCCGGCAGAAGGCATCACCCGAGCGGTAAGCCACGCTCTGTCCCACTTTGGCATTCACATAGAAGACCGTACCACGCTTTATCCTTTCATCGGTCCGCCTCTGAAGGATTCTTTTCGGGATTTTTATGGGTTCTCCGATACCCAAATCCTGATAGCCGAAGATAAATACCGGGAATACTTTTCCGAAAAGGGGATTTTTGAAAACAAGATCTATCCCGGGATACGGGAACTGCTGGCCTCGTTGGAAGAAAACGAGGCGCAAATCCTGCTTGCCACCTCGAAACCGGAAGTGTTTGCCGAAAGGATTCTGGAACATTTCCACATCCGGGAATTCTTCGACTTCGTCGGAGGCGCTACGATGGATGGGACCCGGTCGGGAAAAAAAGACGTCGTACGGTATGTTCTCGACTCCGCCGACATAGAAAAACCATCCGAAGCCGTGATGATAGGCGACCGCCGACACGATATCGAAGGCGCGCAAGCAAACAGTTTGGATTCCATCGGCGTGCTATGGGGGTATGGAAATAAAGAGGAATTCCAAAAGGCGGCAGCGACTTATACCGTACAAAACATAGAAGAATTGTCTTTATTGTTATCCGGAGATTGATATTTTTCGAAACAAAAAACGGCCCTGTCGGGGCCGTTTTTTTGTGGAATTACATTCCCTTTTTGATCCCGGCTTTGATCAGCAATATATTGACCGGATAAGCACAGATGAAACCGCACAGCATTGCCACCTGCATCATGAACCAGAAAGACCAGGACAATTTGGGCAGCGGCGAACCGTGGAAAAAACCGAATATCGCTATCGCCATCCATCCGTACATCCCCACCTGCCAGGCCGTCAGCGAAAGGACGTCCGCTTTGAACGCTCTGCTTATGGCGGCCCCGAACGGGATTTTCTCCATAGCCCGTATAGCTGCAAACTGGAAGAAGACCCCTATCGCCAGAGCCAGAATATAGTCGAACACCCAGCCGCCTATCAAGGCACTCCCGGCTATCACTACGGGAAAAAACAGCATGAATGTCTCGCCGATGATATCGGCCAAGGTACAGCCGGCCCCGCAATGCAAAGTCGAAAGGGCTACGGATTGCCACTTCGGCCGGACAGGCCCCATGTCCATTTTCATACCTTTCATCCCATCCATTTCCTCCATAGAGGCAGGCTTCATGTCCATGTCCGCCATAGAATTATTTGTTCCGTCCATTTTCATACCGGCCATCGAATTTCCCTTTATCTTCCCTGTACGGCCGAACTTAAAATAAGCCCATAGTCCCAGCACACTCGCCCATAGTCCGGTGAGTATCCATACGCTATTCATTATTTTCATCGATTGTTTGCGGCGGGTCAGATCGCATGCAATGATTATTGCAGACACAAACCCCGCTACGACAAAGATCGCAGCTACTGTATTAAAAGTATTCATTGTTTAAAAGGTTTAGGTTACTTTAAAGGTACGGATTATAACAGATTGATCCTCCTTTTCGGCTAAAAAACTTTTGGTATCCATTTTATAATTCCGGGCCATAAACGCAAAAAACCACCCTGTAGGGGTGGTTTTAGGATTTATAGAGCCGCGAACCGGACTCGAACCGGTGACCTACGCATTACGAATGCGTTGCTCTACCAACTGAGCTATTGCGGCATACCAGGGATTCCCGGCGGGACACAAAAACCTGTCCCTCTTTGGCCTTATATAAAACGAGCCCCTGTTTACGGGGCTCGTGAAGT
>CALJDR010000089.1 GCA_938023515.1 uncultured Flavobacteriales bacterium | reverse complement strand
GACAGCGTCAGCGCCAGGGCCGAATCTTTCGATACCAGCGGATTGGTCACCGGAGGAATTTGTTCGAACTCGGCATAAGCCATATTGAAATAAGCATACATATACTTATCTTTATACATCGTAGCCAGGGTGACCGGTTGTACCGCTCCTCCGACAAAGTTCTGAAGGTCCACCAGGTTCCGGGATACCCGTCCGTCGAAAGGAGCTTTGATGTAACAATAATTCAGATTGGTCTGAGCAGTATTCAATTGTGCCCGGGCATTCTGAAGATTCGCTATCGCCGAATGGTAATCCGATTCGGCCTGGATGAAGTCGATCTCACTGATAGCCCGGCTAGGCATCGCTTCTTTCATCTTCTCGTATTGTGCCCTGGCGTAAGCCAGACGTGCCTCTGTACTCTTCATTTCGGCCTGTGCCGCTTTCAACTGATCCTGATAGGGTTGAGGTTCGATGACAAACAACAACTGGCCTGCTTTTACCGGCACTCCCGGGATATAATTCATCTTTTCCAGGAATCCCGATACCCGGGCCACCAGATTCACCGTTTGCACGGCTTCCAGATAAGCCGGATACTGATACGTATACACGACATCGTGTCGGGCAGGTCTGTTCACTAAAATCTCCGGGGCCGCTTGTCCGCTTGCGGCTTCCTGTTTCTCTTTCTTCCTGCAACCTCCCAATATCACTCCCAAACCAATCATCAGAACGATCATCTTTTTCATAACAATGATTTTTTTAATTCGCTTTTAGCCTTTAACTTTATTTTTCCACTCCTCCCCCCAGTGCCTTATACACCTGTATCATATAGAGCAGGGTTGCACTCTGCGAATTCACATACACATTTTCGTAGTTCAATACATTGCGTTGTGAGTCCAGTACATTCTGGTAATTGGTCAGTCCTTTCTTATACAGGTCCATTGCATATTCCAGTGTCAGTTTAATTTCCTGCAGAGCAAGCCGGTCTGCATCCAGTTGTTGGAGTGATTTATTATATGACGATAAGGCATCGTCTACCTCTTGCAAAGCTGTGAGCAGAGTTTGGTTATACGTATTGATCCCTTCGTCCAGTTGGATTTGGGCCTGCCGGTTAGCCTGGGCGATCTGGCGCCCGCTGAAAATCGTCCATTTGATGCTCGGGCTGATTTGCCACGTCATGTTCTCCTTCTTGAAAAACTGTTTGTAATATTCGTTACCATACCCGAAAGCACCCGTTAGGTAGAATTTCGGCCACCAGTCTGCCCGTGTTGCGCCTGCTGCGGCTGCCAGTGCATCCATCGTCCGTTCGGCCGAGCGGACATCCGGGCGCCGCCGGATCAGTTCGGCCGGGATTCCTTGCATAAGGATCGGGTTGCCTTGGGGGAGAGGGTGCACTTGCAGTAAAGCTTGCCGTAAAGAATCCGAATACTCTCCGGTCAGGACAGCCAGTGTATTCACTTCCGAGTAGACCGAGGCTTCCAGTCCGGGAAGGGTTGCCTTCGTTTGTAGCCACAGGCCTTTCGATTGCGCCACCGTTAGGTTGGAAGTCAGTCCGGCCGCCAGTTTGGCTTCATTGATCCGGAGAATCTCCTCCTGGGATTCCAGGTTATTACGGGCAACTTCCAGTTGTTGCTGGTAAGTGCGCAGACGGATATAAGCCATCGCCACTTCTGAGGCGAGCGAGACCATTGTACCCCGGTAATCCTCCTGTGAAGCCAGGTAATATTCTTTTTGGGCTTTGGCTCCTTTCCGGATATTGCCGAACACATCGATTTCCCAATTCATTTCTATACCGGCCTGCCCGATGTGGTAGTAATTATCGGCATGGTCGATGCCCAGACTGCTTTTTTCCGGTGTATATTGGGCCGAAGCGCTGAAACTCGGGAAAAAATGGCCCTGTTGTGACCGCCAGCGCGATTTCGCCAATTGGATATTTTTTACTGCATTCTGCAGATTATAATTATTGGCTACAGATTTGTCGATCAGACGGATAAGTGTCGAATCTCCGAAAAATTGCCACCAACTGTCTTCTGAAGGCATCGTTTGTTGCAGATCGAGTACCGGGTCTTGCTGGGCTTTTGACCGGCCCCCTAAGATCAGGCTTAAAAATAACAGAAATAAGATTCGTCTCATATCGGATCGGTTAAAATATCGTTTAAATTACAAATCCCTATACGAAAACGAAATAGCGAATGTTGTGGAATAATTCAGCTCGTTTGTGGAATAATTCCACAAAAACAAGTTCCCCGGGGAAAAGATTTGAATATATAGTATGCTGACAGCCAATGCATAACTTTTATACTTGAAAAATGGTATATATTTTTCATAAGCGAGGAAATAGCAAGTATAAATAAATTAAACAGATAAATATGAGGGTTAATAATTGGCTGAGTGGTTTTGCCTGTGTGCTCCTGTTGGGAGTGGTGGGTTGTAAAAAAGATAAGATACGTGAAGGAATTCCCGTAGTAGTTGAGAAAGTGGGGGTCGATGATGTAGAGATATTCGGTGATTATGTAGGGCGGATCAGGGCCCGGCAATTTGTGGAAGTACATGCCCGGGTAGAAGGCTATCTGGAAAAGATGCTTTTTGAGGAAGGGAAACGGGTAGAGCGTAATCAGCCCTTGTTTATTATCAATCCCGATTTATATAAAGCGCGGGCCGATAAAGCTGCGGCTCAACTGAAAAAAGACGAAGCCCAGGAGTTGAAAACCGGACGCGATGTAGAGCGTTTGCGTCCTTTATACGAACAGAATGCAGCCAGCCAGTTGGACCTGGATAATGCCATTGCCGCTTACGAAAGTGCTAAAGCGAACGTAGCCATGAGTAAAGCCGATCTGGCACAGGCAGAGATGGAGCTGGGATATACGACGGTACGTTCGCCCATTTCGGGATACATCAGCGAACGGCATGCCGATATCGGTACCTTGGTGGGCCCCGGCTCCAAGTCGCTATTGGCGACTGTCGTGGCCAGCGATACCGTGTTGGTCGATTTTAGCCTCACCGCCCTCGATTATCTCCGCAGCCAGCAGCGTAATGTGAGATTAGGCGAGCAGGACGCTACCCGTTCCTGGCAGCCCTCGATTACGGTCACCCTGGCCGATAATTCTGTTTATCCGGAGAAGGGCCTGGTCGACTTTGCCGAACCTCAGGTCGATCCCAAGACAGGTACTTTCGGGGTGAGAGCCGAACTGGCCAATCCCGGGCGGAAACTGCTGCCCGGACAGTTTACTAAAGTCAAACTGCTGCTCGATGTGCGCGAAAATGCCGTAGTGGTACCTGCCCGCGCAATTATTATCGAGAAGGGAGGTGCTCATGTTTATGTTATGCGCAGGGATAGTACTGCCGAGAAACGGTTTATCGAAACCGGACCCGAAGTCGGTAATTTTGTGGTGGTAGAGAGGGGATTGGGACCTGATGAAATGGTCGTGACCGAGGGACAACACAAACTTTCTCCCGGTGATCTTTTGGCTCCCCGCACGGTGGCTAAAAAAGAAGCTGTCTCTTATACACATCTGACGCTGCCGACGATACTCCTTGTGTA
>CALJDR010000088.1 GCA_938023515.1 uncultured Flavobacteriales bacterium | reverse complement strand
CTACACAAGGAGTATCGTCGGCAGCGTCAGATGTGTATAAGAGACAGGTCCGCATACCCGCCGAAAAATCCCAGAATAAAAAATCCGACGATGATAAGGCTCGTCTTCATTGTCCTTTCTCTTTTTTGAAGAACACCCGGTATACCACGGCTCCGGCCAGTACGCTGCCCATCGTGCAGGCCACGGCTATCAGGGCGGCGTCTGCCCCCAGGGAAAGCAGATTGGCGGTGAGGGTTTTGTTGCTCCCTACCGAGACTCCCATTAGAAAGAGCAGCAGGGCTACGGTATAAATGACGGGTTTTCCTAAATATTGCGTCCACCGGGCTTTGCGGAGCAGGTATCCCGCGGTAATTCCGGCGGCCATGACGGCGATCACGATGAACATAACGGTCGGTTTTTCCACAAAGATAGTACAAACGGAGAGCAGAGTAAAATGGGCTTGCTCATTTTCCAGGCCGAGGTACAATCTGTTTTCGCTTTCGGCGCAAAGATCCGAAGAAACCCCGATATGACGATAGGGAATAAAACGCCGGGAGGGCCGTCGGATATATCTTCCGCGGCTCTCCCGGACAATCAAAACATCTATAACAGCACAATAAAAGCCTTAATTATTTCTTCCGGGGAGCATCGGGCTTCCCTTGTCCCGAGCGCGGGGCATTCGCATCGGCTGGGTGCTTGCCGGGTGCCGAGATGCGTACCGTATCGGCTTTCAGTGTCATACGGGATCGGTCTCCGTGCGACATTGCATCTTTGGCAAACCGGAGGTCGGCCTTGTACAGTTTTACCAACTGATCGTCGGTAAGGACTTTACCCAGGGCTTTATACATTTCGTACCGCTTTTGCTCGATGGTGATATTGTTTTTCAGAATGGGTTCCAGGGCATTCTGCCAGCCCGTTTTTTCGAGCAGTGCGCTGTTTTCCTTGCGCAGGTCTTCGATTTGCTTGTTGTAGGAGTCGTAGGTTTTCTCGAACGCCTCTTTCTGGTCGTCTTTCAGACCAATGGCACGTGTGAGGTACTGCATACGCATCCGGTCCATGGACTTTCTCATGGCGGGAGTGCCTTTGGTAAGGATTACCACACCGTTGCGGGCCTTTTCCCCGTATTTCTTCACGGCCTCGTCCGTTTTCAGGACAGAGATGGAACTGATACTGTCGCGGTTGACGGATTCGATGGAAGGTACGGGCTTACCGTTGTAAATGATTAGGGGCTGCATCGCCTTGCGGGCCTCGAAAACAGCTTTTTGCGCATTGACCAGGGCCTGTTGAATCTGTTTGGAATCCATGTTCTTTTTGAATTCCTCCTGGGCTTTTTTCAACTGTTCCTCCGCAGCTTTGAGCGCCTGGAACTCTTTGGAGTCGATCATTTTAGCGCCTTGGGCTTTGGCGATTTTTTCCGCCTGCTCTTTCTGGTAGGTTACCAACGCTTTTTGGGCGGCGATGAATTTATCGGCGGCTTCTTTCGAGTCGGGGGCCGCCATCAGGGCTTTTTGGGCTTTTGCCACCTCGCTGCGCAGTTCTTTTTCTTTGTTGTCCTGCGTTACACTCATGCGGATTTGGCCGGAAGATTGTTTACCTATCGTCATGTAGGTCGTGTTCTGTGCGGCAAGTCCCAAGGACAGGCACAGCGATAGGGTGAGTAGAATGTATTTTTTCATCTTTTTTCTTTTTTAAAGGTTTTAAAAACATCTGAACATCAGAGAGTGGCCAGCTCCATGATGTTGTAATTGTCGGTGATGTACTGCTCGACGGCAGTCTGGTCGGTGACATACAAATTGTTTTGGTCTGTGTATATCACCTCCATGTCGTGGGTGGTTATCAGGTCGGATAAAAGTTCGGAGGATACCTCCGGCGAACCTTCGGAAGATGTGTATCCGCCTGAAATAACATCGATGTATTCGTTGACAAAGTCCTGCGCCTGCTGCCCGGTCATCACCAGGGTGGTGTCCGCCGGGGCAGTGTGGAAGAAGAAATTGGCTCCCAATGCCAAAGCGGATACGACGGCCGCGGCGGCCGACCAGCGGACGATGCGCATACGTATCGTCCGTCCGCGGCGGGCGTTGCCTGCTGCGATCCGTGCTTCCACGCGTTTTTCAAGCCCTTCGAAGTAGCCTTCGGGGATATTGAATTCAGGTTCTTTTATTTCGTTTAAATTTTCCATTTTTTTTCATCTTTAAGCTTGGTCGGCATTTTCCCGGAGGTAAGTCCGTATTTTTTCCAGTGCTATGTGGTATGAGGCCTTTAACGCCCCTTCCGAAGTGCCCAGCACTTCGCTTATTTCCCGGTATTTCAGTCCTTCGAAATGCTTCATCGTGAATACCGTCTGCTGTGCTTTGGGCAGTGAATGGATGGCTTTCAGCGTCAAGGCGCCCATTCGTTCCGTTTGTCCGGAGAGGTCTTCCCCGGGATTTTCGTCCGCCAGTTCCACCTCGTCCAGGGGCACATGCGCCCGCCGTGCTTTTTCCGAAAGGAAGGACATTGTCTCGTTGGTGGCTATCCGGTACAGCCACGAGGACAATGCCACACTCTGTTTCAAGGAACCGATATTCTCCCACGCCTTTACCAAGGTGTTCTGGAGCACGTCGTCCGTGTCGTCATGGCTTACCAGCTGTCTCTTATACACATCTGACGCTGCCGACGATACTCCTTGTGTAGA
>CALJDR010000087.1 GCA_938023515.1 uncultured Flavobacteriales bacterium | reverse complement strand
CTACACAAGGAGTATCGTCGGCAGCGTCAGATGTGTATAAGAGACAGGCCATATATATAGCGCCATCGTACGGCTGTACAACGATACCAAGCCGATAGATCTGCTGACAGTCGGCAATGAGCTTCGCTCGGCGGGGCTGCTCGATGTGGTGGGGGGTGATTTTTACCTTGTACAACTTACACAAAAGGTAAGTTCGGCGGCCAATATCGAATTCCATGCCCGCGTGGTACAACAGAAGTATTTCCAACGGGAGCTTATCCTGCTGTCCACCGACATCATCAATAAATCCTACGACGATTCCACCGACGTATTCGACCTGCTGGACGATGCGGAATCGGCTATTTTCAATATCACCAACACCAATATCAAGAAGTCCTACGAGAAAGCGGACGATTTGGTACACCAAGCCATCAAACGGATCGAAGAGCTGTCGAAGCAGGAAGGGGGTATCAGCGGCCTTCCCTCGGGTTTCCGTGATATAGACAAGTGTACGGCCGGTTGGCAGGGCAGTGACCTGGTAGTGATAGCCGCCCGTCCGGGTATGGGTAAGACGGCATTCGTGGTATCGATGGCCAAGAACATGGCGATCCGCCATGAAGTGCCGGTGGCACTGTTCAGCCTGGAGATGTCCTCGGTACAGCTTATCACCCGTATGATCAGCTCAGAGACAGGTATTACATCCAATAAGCTCCGAGAAGGCAGTCTGCAGCAGTATGAATGGGATATTCTGTACCAGAAAGTAAAAGATCTGGAAAAAGCCCAGATCTATATCGACGAAACCCCGGGGCTTTCCCTGCTGGAATTCCGTGCCAAGGCCCGCCGACTGGTGTCTCAGGGAGTGAAGATACTCATTGTCGACTATCTCCAGCTAATGACCGTGGGTGGCAAGAACGGTCCCGGCAACCGCGAACAGGAAATATCGATGATCTCCCGCACCCTGAAGGCCGTAGCCAAGGAACTGAATGTGCCGGTGATCGCCCTTTCACAGCTATCCCGGGGCGTAGAGGCCCAGACGGGGCAGAAACGTCCTTCGCTGCAGCACCTGCGCGAATCGGGGGCTATCGAGCAGGACGCGGATATCGTGAGTTTCATATACCGTCCGGAGTACTACAATTTCGATACCTGGGAGGATGGGACACCTACCGCCGGGCAGGCAGAATTCATTATTGCCAAGCACCGTAACGGCGATTTGCGCAATATCCGCCTTTCGTTCGTGGGGCCGCTGGCCCAGTTCTCCGACCTGGAAACAACAGGTGGCGCTCCCTCGGGCGGACAGGGATTCGATGTGCAGGACGGATATGAATCGAAAATAAACGGCGCATTCGGCGGCGGAGGCGGGTTCGACCCGCGCGGGCTTCCGGCCGATGCGTTCGACAGCAAGATCAACCGCCCTTCCGGAAATCCGGGCGAAGGTGACGACGAAATGCCCTTTTAAAGACCAGAACGATGGATAAAAATATTATTTGCAGTGCGTATTTCCCCAAGACGGATACCCATGCGCTGGTACAGGAAGAAAACAATAGTGTATACCTATATCTTTATATCCGCCCGGAAGGCGGTGACACCGAGATACGGGCCTCCTGGATACGCAATTATGGCAAAGCGATAGACGCGGTCGATAAAAAAGCGATGGAGGCGGGCCTTCAGCCCCGTATGCCGCTCAAAGCGTGTAACCACCCTTTGGGCGCGCCTAAGTTCAATCCGGCCGACTTGCGTATCGTTTTCCTGGAAGATGGCGACGGAGCGGCCCTGTATGAAAAGGATTCCTTGTTGGCCGTTATCCCAGGATGGGCGTCCAGCGGCGAATTTACGGGTTATGCCCGCGATGCGATAGGCACTTCGCCTTTTGCCTGGGAATTAGGCACGCCCGAACAGAATGATATCTACAAGAGGGTAGAGGAAGCCGATGCCTATTGGAAGAGCATGCAGGACAATGCAACCTGGGAAGTGTTCCGCGACAGCCATCTGGCCGTTATCGAAAAAGCATATGGGAAGCATGCGGAATACCTGGTGGTGGACAACGGCTATTTCCCGCCCAAAGCGATTGTAGTGGTGGACAAGGGAGAAGATGTGTTCCTGTTCACCCTCGGGATGTCGTTGCTCCAGCAGCCCTCGGCTGAGATGTACAGCCAGTACCCCGAAGGCCTCCGTCGGGCAGAACTGGCGATGGGTATCCGCAAAGAATTATTTGAAAAACACCGGGATGGTTTTATTGCCTATTTGGTCGGACTGTCGGACATTCCGTGGAATTACACCACTTTTTTAGCCGACGGACATACAGTGCTGTTCGATATCGAACCGTTCAGGACAGTATTCACCAATGCATTGCTGCTCGACGGGGAAGTGAATTTCTCCGAGAAACTGTACGGGCGTTTCCGCGGGGATGCCGTGAATAACCTGTGGGTGGTTCCCATTACCGAGACGGAGCAGCATTATGCGGAGGAACTGGGCAACGAAGCCCTGATGAAAAATGCGCTGGATGCGAATAGCCTGAGGATATTCGACGGAAAAGATCAGTTCGGCCCGCTGACATCGCCCGAAAAGAAGAAGTGAAACACTTTTCCGGTGTGAAATCCGGGATTTTTAAATAAACAAAACCCCGCTCGATGCGGGGTTTGTTGTTTTTTATTCGAACGTATTCTTGATCCCTTTTTCGGTGGTCTTGATGATCTTATATGTGAACCGCTTGTTCATCACGTACTGGTAGAGCCCCGCCAGAATGATGGTAAATATCTTGGAGCCGATGTCGTACAGTCCCAGGTATTCCACCATGAACACCATCAACGCGCTGGAGAAGGCCAACCCTACCCAGGCAATGGCGAAGAACATGAAAAAGCGGCGGAAAAGCTTGTCCGGGGTGCGGAAATTGATCTTCGTGTTCATCAGGAAACTGCAGAACAATCCGGCGTTCACGCTGATCACGTGGGCGGAGAGCACATGCATTTCGGTATAGCGCATCAGCACATAAAATAAACAAAAATCGAGAACCTCGCACGAAGCACCGATGATCGTATATATGATGAAATGCCTGTTTTTTCCGAAAAAGTTCAACGTATCCCGATTCTGTTTGATTTTTTTTCCAAAACAGACAAATTTAGTTCTAAAAAATAAACCCGGCAAAAAAATCGCCGGGTTTAGGGTATTTTTAGGGGTCGATTTTCAATCACCGCCCTGCCGGGGGTACTTTTAGTAACAGATACGCAATAAAACCGTACAGTCCGGTAACTATCGTCACCAATGCCGGGAGGATAAGGCTTTTGTTTTTCCGTCGCCGGATCACCACCAGGACTCCTGCCAACACAACGTTTAGGATCAGAGCCTTATACGAGATGTCCTCAAGACGCGGATAGGCGTATTTGTCGTTGTAGGAGGTGAACGAGAGGCTGAACGGGAAGATGTACTCCGCGATATTTTGGGCCGTGCTCGGGGCGAATTCCATTTTCCGGTCGCGGATCAGGGAATGGTCGTCCGAATTGATGCCATACCAGCGTACCGCGTTGTCCCCGTCGATGCGGATCGTCCAGTTGAACATATTGGCGATGATCATCAGGCTTTCTGTTTCAGAGTCGAAATGGCCGACCGGAAGTTTTACCAGGTTGTAATCCTTGTCCAGCGCGTAGAGATTGTGCTTTTCGTCGGTCAGAAAGCCGAAGTACCTTTTGCTGCGGAATTCCGTCACAAAGGCGTGGCGCATACCAAGGGCCGGGTCGATACCGGTTTCCCGGACGAAAGGACGCCCTTTGACCATCATCAGGCGGAATACTTTCCCGGCGTTGTCGATCAGGAGGTATCCGTTGTCGTACTCTTTGCGGGTGGTCGCATTACCGCTGATCTCCACAGCCGGGAAAGAGAATCCCTTTTTCTCCATCGCTTCGGTGAACAGGCGGCTTTTTTCCGCATCGACGGTATTGGAGGCCATGTCGATGAATTCGATGCCGCGGGCCGTAATACGGAACACATCGGAGGGCATTTCCAGATCTACCCGGCCGGACATGCTTTCCAGCAGCGGATAGAGCCCTACGGGGTGATTGTTGATATCCGAAGGGGACGAGCGGAACATGAAATTGCCCATCTGGATATCTTTCGGGGTCATGGGAAGGCCTCTCAGGCTGTCCGGCATGCGGCTGTCCGCGATCAACTGGCGGAAATACAGCGTGGGGAGCATGCTGTCGATCTCGTTCTTGGTGTAAATCTTTCCGTCCTCGTCGACCATTGCCAGGCTTTTGTCCCCGGAGGGGGAGTTGCTCAGAAACTGGTCGTTCACTTCGCTCAGCAGGGTGAAGGGGGCGGATTGCGTGTTGGGGGTAGCGAAACTGTACAGCCAGGGCAGGATCCATGCCAGGGCGGCTATCGCCAGGAAATACAGGAATATTTTACCGTATCGGGTCATTTTTTCTTTCGTGTTTTGTTTTAGTTCGTTGTTCAATCCTGTGCCCCGGCTTTGAAACGCAGGACGGACAGCCAGGTAAATACGGAGATGCTCAGGGTGATCCACACCATCCAGGGCAGGAACCCGTTGTAGCTTTCCGGATCGGATGAAATGTAGAACATCCTCAGCACGGCTACGGCCAGTAACGCCGCTACGATCTTCATGCGTACGGTAGGTTCCGTCAGGATCCAGGCGCCCAGATAATAGGCAGCCAGCCCGCAGAGATACCATGGCAACATTGTCAGCAGGATACGGTCGGTCAGTTCATGCGCCAGGATACTTCCTGTGTAGATTCCGATAGCCAATGCGCTGGCAGCGAACAGGATCGCGAGCAGGGCGGTGCCGAACAACAGCATGGTAAACGTCATCCGCATCTGCGACATAGGCAGATGGAGGGTCAGTTTCATGCGTTTCTGGAGCATTTCAGGCAGGAATTGGGCAACGGCCACCGCCAGTCCCACGGCCGGGAAAACGTATTGCGTCACGTCGACAAAGACCATATCGCGCCCGATCATCAGTTCCCAGACATGGGAGACATCCTTGATCGTGACAATACGCGAAATGCGCATCAGGCAGTAAACGGTAAAGGCGGCCACGACGGCGGCCATGCACAGGTAGCAGGTCCGCATCTTCAGCCATTCCTTGAAAAATACAGCTTTATTCATCTTTCGGTTCGTTTTAGCGTTAGTATTTTCCTGTCAGGCCGATGAAGGCGTCTTCGAGGTTGACCTTTTCGGCTTTCAGGCCGCTGAAAGAGATGCCGCTGCGCCGCAGGTAATTCCCGACGTATTCTTCCCCTTCGAACGAGAAAGCTTCGCCGCTGTTCTTGATCACTCCCGGATGGTAAATACCGGGATCGGCGGGGAGTTCGGCATCCGGCTGCCCGGCGGTAAACGTGTAGCGCCGCAGGTTTCTCAGCAGGTCGCCGACCGGCTGCTGGATAAGGATACGGCCGTAGTCCATCATGATGCAGTCGTCTATCAGGCGCTCCATGTCGCTGATGATGTGCGAAGTGAGGAACACGGTCTTATCTTCCGCCTTGGCGTATTCTTTCAGGTAATCGATGAACAGGCGGCGGTAACCCGGGTCCAGTCCCATTGAAAAGTCGTCCAGCACCAGCAGGTCGGGGTCCTGTGCCAGGATGAGCCCAAGGGTTACCTGGGAGCGCTGTCCGCACGACATGCGCGAGATGGGCTGTCCGGGGGCTACGTGGAGTTTTTCCATCAGCCCGTAGTAGGCGTCCTTTTTCCAGCGGGGGTAAAAGGCGCTGTAGAATTTTTCCACCTGTCCGATGGTCATAAAACTGTATTGTACGTGCCCTTCGATGAGCAGGCCGATGCGTCGGCGCATGCCGGGGTCCATGTATTTGATGTTCTCCCCGAAGATGAGGCATTCTCCGGCGGCCGGCCGCAGATATCCGGAGAGGATATTGATGGTCGTGGTCTTGCCTGTCCCGTTCTTGCCCAGCAGCCCCAATATCCGTCCTTTGGGCACACTGAAGCTAAGGTTTTCGTAGATCAGCCGGGAACCATAGTAATGGGTCAGGTTCCGGCATTCGATGATGTTTTCCTGCATGTATTTTGTTTGATGTGTTATAACGATACGGAAAGCCCCAGGGAGGCTCCCCATCTTTTGGTCCCTTCTTTCCCGAACGCATATCCGCCGGCCGCTTCTATTTTCAGTCCGAAGCTTTTGACGGGCACCGTATAGTCCGCCGACAGGTTTATGCGGGTGTAATCCTTTTTCAGGTAGTCGTACAGGGGAATAAGCATATTTCTGTCTCTTATACACATCTGACGCTGC
>CALJDR010000086.1 GCA_938023515.1 uncultured Flavobacteriales bacterium | reverse complement strand
GAGATGACGTCGAGTCTCGTGGGCTCGGAGATGTGTATAAGAGACAGGTATGGCGGCGGATCCACGGGGATCGTCGACCGTGACTTCCCCGCTGCGAAGGGCGACCCGGCGGGTCAGGATATCGGCCAGCAGGCTTTTCCCGGCGCCGTTCGGCCCGGTAACAGCCCAGTTTTCCCCCGGGGCTATCGCCCACGATACCGGCTGCGAAAAACGTAGTTCAGGGCGCAGGGGTACTGCATTCTCTATCCGGGTAACTATTTTTCCTTCGTTCATGATTGGATTTCTAAAACAGGGACAAAAATACGAATTCGCACCGGATTATGACGCTTGTCGGCGTGGTAGAGGAGGGATAAAGATCACCGGAACAGGGGAAGCAGATATCTGCGTACCGGGAGGAGCCACCCCCACAGGCGCGCTTTTGCCCGGTGGAAAACACCACAGTCGACGATCCCGTATATTTTATCGCGCGTAATGGTTTCCGTGCCGAAGAGGTTGCCGTCGCCCATCAAGGTAACAAAGTTTCCCTCCACATGCAGGATGCGGTGAACGACGAACGATCCTTGCGGGGTTTCGGCCAGTACGACGGAGCCCCAACGGATATCGTCTGTCCGGATAGGGCGCAGAACGATCGCCGTATCGCTGCGGAAAAAGGGGAGCATACTGTTCCCCTGCACCCGGATGCGGACTTTTTTCCCTTCCAGGAGCGTTTCGCGGGCTAAAGCGAAAAATTCGTCGTTGCGCAGCGTCTTCATGGTGTTTGCTTATTTTCCGAAAATTGTTTCGAACGAAAGCCGGGCTGCATCGGCATCCGGCAGGCATTCGAGATGGTATATGGGAACCTGCCCGATGATCCGGGATAGGATTTCCGAAAGAAGGTCGGACGTAGCCTCTTCGTAAGCGAACGACGGAGGGAACGAAGGCAGTAGGGCTCCGATGGCTTCTGCCGTCTTTAGCGGGCGGATGCGGTTCTCCGGGGCCTGGCTCAGCCGGACAATGGCGGCTACGGGATATACTTCGTCCCGGTAACAAGGCGTTTTTCCGCTCCAGGGCGATCCCCAGGCTTTTATTTCCGTTTCCCCGGCCTCGAGGAACGGGCTGTCGTCGTTCAAGAGGGTAGCTTCGTCTATGTTTTCAAGCCACAGGCGGGTATGGGTGCTTTTTCCCGTGCCGGATTCTCCTAAAAAGAGGACGGCGCGGCCTTGGTATTGTACGACCGAACTATGTATGGCCGTTATCGAGCGTTCCAACACGGCCGTGCCGAACGCCTGCCAGAGGGAAAAGCGAAGAACGGCGGGGTCTGCTTCCCCTTGAAAATCGATGGTGTGGGTTCCGGGATCGTAGATCCAAACGAAAGGCTCTTTTCCGTTGTTCGAATCCATCGACAACCCGTACCCCGCAGGGGTGCGGGAAAAAGAACAATTGATACCTTCCGTTTCAAAGCGGTGGAAGATTTCTGTTCTGCCTGTAAAAGGATCGCCCGCCGGACGAAAAGTAAATAAGAGCTTTTCGTTGTTTGCGGGCGAGTTCAGGAACGGCTTGAAGCCATCCATGATACGAAGGGTACGAACGGTCGCTTCACCTTCCACACAAAAGTAAAACCCGGCTATGCGCAGGATCAGTTTATCGGCAGTGTCGGGGACTGGTTTCATGGAGGCTGTATTTCGGTTATTTTGTTTTCAGGATCGTTTCGGGCCGCAGGATATGGGCTTTTACCGACATCCACACCCGTCCGGGAAAACTGAAACGTCCGTATACAATCCGGTAACGCCATTGGGTGTCCGTAAAATGCCGGGCTTTAAAGGCCAGGATGGACAAAGGATTTCGGCTTTTGCGTGCAGACTGTTCCCGCATCATATCGGCCAGCACTTTGCCGGCCTCTTCTCGGTAGGGCTCGCAGGGGATTATCGCTTTCTCGGGACTTAATCCCAAATAATAGCAGGCGATAGCCGTCAGTATCCCGGCGAATTTATCCAATTTTTCCCGGCGGAGGATGCGATTGACTTTTTTACGGTCTATATGATCCGCTTCCCGGTATAAGAACATAGCCCAATCGGTTACATGCCGCAGGGATATGCCGTCCGTAAAATGCATGGCGGTATGGCGGATCAGGAAAAGCGCATTGAAATCGGCCGCGGGAAAATATATTTCGGCGGCTTCTTCTGCCGAACAGATGCAGGCTTGTTCTTCCAGGATACCGGCCAATATGTTATCCAACCGGCAGTCGACCCTATACAGGGTCTCGTCGAGAAAAGTCCGATGGTTTTCGATCAGCACCCCATCGAAAGAGAATACCGAGTGTTTGGGATTGGAGGTATCTATGTCCCGGCCGCTGTCGGCTATCAGGCGGTTGCCTTTTTCGCTCTGTCCGAACAGCCAAATGTCTATGTCCCCGCATTCGCGGAGTTCCGGCTGGGGATAATGGCGGGCGATCCCCAGTCCTTTGAGGATCATCATGCGGATGCCCGCTTTGTGAAAAAAGGCGGAGAGTTTCCATGCCGTTTTTTCCTGATGCAGGAACCGTTCGATGGTGTTTTCAGCTTCCAGGGCCCATCTGAGTTTCAATTGCAGAGATGGGAGCAAGTCTTCGGGCAATTGCATGGCCGCATGGAAAACGAGTGCCGATACTCCGCCTCTCCGGGCGAGGATTTTTGTTTCTTCCCAATCCTCAGGCGTCGCCTTTTCAAATGTTTCTCCGGACAAAGGCACATCCCAGAGGGCGTTTTGCACCAGGGAAGCCAGCATCTGCAGAGAAGGGGTCAGGGTTCGATCGCTTTGCATTCTTTCAGAGTGTCGGTCCATTTCCGGGCGTCCTCCAAGGCTGTCTCCGATTCCACATCGTAACGACAGCACAACAGTTCCGCTGCATCCTCCACCGAAAAATCCTTTCCGGAAAGCTCCTGCCATAGCCATGCTCCGCTGTCGTTGAGCGAAATGATGCGTGTCATATCGGCTCCTAAAGAGCCTTGCATAACCACGACGTTCTCTCCGGCGATCCGGCGTATTTTATAACCTTCTTTTATTTTCATTCTTTCGGTTTTTTAGGGAATGAATATGTTTCCGGCAGGCCGGTTACGGGTCAAATTTAATCATTTTGACCGAAAGGCCGAAAAAGCGGGATTTTTTAGGAGGATTTGCCGTCAATGCCGGGCTTCCCGCCATAGGATGCATCAGCCGTTGGTGAGTTAAATCGGACTAAATTCCGGGCCGGTTTTCCGATTTTTGCATCATTATTGCTAAATTTGTACGTGAAAGCACCTCTTTTTTGCTATGGATGTAATTAAATTTCAAGGAACGGACAAAAAATTGTACGAACTTATCTGTCCTTTGATAATGAGTCCGGCCGTCCTGCGGCAAAACAATAACTATCCGTTCAAGACGGGGAGCCGGTATGTTTGGTATATAGCCATGGAAAGCGAACAGGTATCGGGGTTTATGCCGGTGAAAAGAACTTCGACCGATTACCATGTCATTGATAATTACTATATAAAGGGTGACCGCGAATCTGTGCTGTGCCGGTTACTTGCAGAGGTGATTGCCGATAAAGCCGGCTTGGGGGAACTCTGGGCTGTAACCCATAAACGGCATGTGGAACAGTTTGCAAGAAATAATTTTTGTTCCCGTATCGAATGGAAAAATTATCATAAGATGCAGTATTGCCGGATGGAGGACGCCGTATGCGCAAATTGAACGTATACCAGGCCACGCAAAAGAGACTGAGGGTAATTTTCGATAGTTTCGACTACGTATACGTTTCTTTTTCGGGAGGAAAAGACAGCGGCGTCCTGCTGAACCTTTGCGTGGACTATATCCGGAAGTATGCTCCCGGTCGTAAATTGGGTGTCTTCCACATGGATTATGAGGCCCAGTACCAGCAAACGACCGAATATGTGGAACGGGTCCTATCCCAAAACCGGGATATCCTCGAGGTTTTTCATTGCTGCGTCCCGTTCAAAGTTTCGACCTGTACGTCAATGTATCAGCAGTACTGGAGGCCCTGGAGCGAGGATTGCCGGGATATCTGGGTCCGGGAAATGCCCGGAGGATGTTTTACGGAAAAGGATTTTGATTTTTTTCATGATGACTTATGGGATTATGAATTTCAACGGCTATTTACAGGCTGGCTGCGGCACCGTAAAAAATGCCGGCGGATATGCTGCCTGGTAGGGATCCGCACGCAGGAGAGTTTCAACCGTTGGCGGGCAATACACAGCGACAAGAATTTTCAGCGGTTGGAGGATTATAAATGGACACACCGGATAGACAAACACGAATATAACGCCTATCCTATATACGACTGGAAAACGGCAGATATATGGGTGGCGAACGGCCGGTTCAATTGGGAATACAACCACCTTTATGACCTTTATTACCAGGCGGGCATTCCGTTGGGACGCCAGCGGGTGGCCAGTCCGTTCATTTCGCAGGCGATCCCCACCCTGGCTGTTTACAGGGCTGTCGATCCCGATACCTGGGGGCGGATGGTGGGACGTGTCAACGGCGTAGGATGTGCGGGGATATACGGAAATACGATGGCTATGGGATGGCGGCGCATTACCTGCCCTCCGGGATTTTCGTGGAAGGATTATATGTATTTTCTGTTGGATACCCTTCCGAAAGAAACGCGGCAGAATTATCTGAAAAAACTGGAGGTGAGCATGAAATTCTGGCGGGAAAAGGGCGGCTGTCTTTCGGAAGAGACCATACGGAAATTGAAGGCGGCCAATATCCCGATCACAGTAAAAAATGCGGCGTCATACCGGACGGAAAAAAGGGCCGTCCGCATGGAATACCTCGATGATATAGATATTCCTGAATTCAGGGAAATACCTACCTACAAACGAATGTGTATCTGCATCCTGAAGAACGACCATGCCTGTAAATACATGGGATTTGCCCAGACAAAACGGGAAAGGGCCCTTCGGGAATATGCCGTGAATAAATATAAATCCCATCAGGATGGCGGACAAATTTGAAAGCCCGGTATATGCCGTTAAGGCCGTGCCGGTAGAGAAAGTAGTAGCCAATAGTTACAACCCTAATGTGGTGGCGCCCACCGAAATGAAATTATTGGAATTATCCATTTGGGCGGACGGGTATACGATGCCCTGTGTTTGTTATTACCGGCAGGATAAAGACGAATATGAACTGGTCGATGGGTATCACCGGTATATGGTGATGAAAACATCCCGGCGGATATACGAGCGGGAGAACGGATTGCTGCCGGTGGTGGTGATAGATAAAGATATATCCAACCGGATGGCCTCGACGATCCGCCATAACCGGGCGAGGGGAACGCATTCGGTCGAATTGATGACGGGGATCGTGGCAGAACTGGTTCGTTCCGGAATGTCCGATCACTGGATCATGCGCAATATCGGAATGGACAAGGACGAGTTGCTGCGCCTGAAACAAATATCCGGTCTGGCCGATCTGTTCGCCCGGAAAAAATTCAGCCTGTCGGAAGAAAGAGAGGGGGATTAATATTGAATTTGTATCCGATGCGATGGGAAGGATGGTTTCTGGGTAGATATAATTCTGGATGCTTGGGATTATTTGATCCCTTGAAAATGAAACATACCCCGTCGATAAGTGCCGGCGGGGTATTATTTTTATTGCAGAAAACGAAGCTGCACCAGTATTGGATATTTACATCAGAAATAATCCGGTAAATATTGAATGGTTTATTTCTTTGATCTGCTAAAAAGGGAAACGATCCATAGCAGAAGAATGGCACCTACTACCGAAGTAATAAGACTGCCGATAATTCCTGTGGCAGCGATACCCAGCAAGCCGAATACCCAGCCGCCCAGCACTCCGCCGATAATACCGACTATTAAATTGACCAGCAGGCCGAATCCGCCTCCCCGCATCAGTTTGCCGGCGATGAATCCTGCAAGGATTCCGATGATGATGTACCAAATAAAGTTCATAAGATTTAGGTTTTAAGTTAATATTCTGATCAGCTCTATAGCTGATACTATGGTAAAGTTACGTAAATTTTGTGTAAGTATGTGTATGTTAAATGATAAAATATGTGTGGATTTTTTTAAGCGCCGGGCACAACCGGTGTTTTAGAAGAGCTGTTTAAAAGGACTTAACCCTGCATTCCAGACTGTCCTGTACTTGAATGGGGAGTTGCGGGAAAAAGTCTATTCCGGTCAAAGCCTCTACCACATCTACCGAAACGACCCAGGCAGTGAGAGACTCTTCTATTTTCCGGTTCGGCATCAGGAAAGCCGTCATTCCCCGTTTAGGGCAGTATACGGCTTTGTAGTAGAACAGGGGGACTGTAACTTTGCTTTCGCCGATGCTTTCCGTTGCCCCCAGAAACACCGGCCCGGTTACCACATAGAGCGTGTCGGAGTTGTCCCGGATATAACTGCGCACCAAAGCTTCCAGTTTTGCCCACGCACCCCGGTTGAATGCCGGTGCTTGCGGGGACATATTCGAGAGGAAGAAAGTTTCGGACATCGCTTCTTGCGAAATCTTCATGTCGGCCGCCGGACATAAATGCCCTCGGTCGTATCCGCTTCCACGGTAATCAGCCAAGGTCGGACAGCCGGGAACAAATGGATCAGGACGGAAGTTATCCCCACGTGCAGTTTTTCCGTTTATGGAATCGAATGTGAGCATATAATAGACCCATCGTGCCTGCCGGTGGAGCGTATCGAAGTCCAATGAGTAGTGTTTGTGTCGGGTAAGAGAGCGTGCTTTAGGTTCGTACTGAAAGCTTTGCGCAAAAAGGCAGGAAGGAAATAGTAAGACAAAAAGGCAAAAAACGTTTTTCATAATTATGGTATAATCCTATAGAAAAAAGTATTTTATCTGGGCTTGGTTAGGGAAAAATTGATGCATATTGGCTGCAAGGTAATAATTATATGTTATAATTTAATACTTGTGGCATATAAGTGGGATTATACAGGTATAGGTATCAGGGGGTAAAACGAGGGGTTATTTGTATTTTCTCTGCCGCCGGGCGGTTCTCTATTCTGGATTATACTTCTCCATCACAGGAAAGAATCATATTTCAATACACGCAGATAATAACCTCTTTATCCGGTAAAATGATTGGTGTATTCAGGCATACCAGTCGATTTGGCACCGAAATTTGTCGGTTGCGTTCAATTTTTACATCCCAAAAGTCGGTTGGAAAAAGAATTAGTAATTTTATTGCCCATATTATGATTTTAGACGATAATCTTTCAGATGGATGATAATATTCAGATATACACCGACATTTCGGCCCTTCCGGCAGGTGAACACGAAACCTATCTGGCAGAAGGATTCGGCGGAATCTGCACAGGCGGCACAGCCGAAATAAGTGTTTTCTCAAACCACAGACGCATATCCAGGAATGACCTGGTGACAATCCTACCGATGCAGTCCGTCTCGATTTGCAAAATGAGTCCGGATTTCGCGATGACTTTTTTCAAAATCGACAAAACAACATTCCTTGACGTGATGAGCAGCCTGGGAAAGATCACGCCCGATTTTTTCTTTTACATGTGCAGGAATTTTCTGTTTCGGTTGAATCGGAACGATGTCGCGAGATTCATGGGATTCTGCCGGGTGATCGATTTCCGGAACAGCAATGACGATCCCTATTTCCACCGGGAGACCGTCCTGCACCTGCTGCGGATATACTATTGGGATTACTATGTCACTTTCCGGAAAACGGCGGACCGGATGGCCAAACCCGTTCCATTGAACTCCAACAAGGAAAATATCGCCTTGCGGTTTGCCATGTTGGTACATGAACACTATAAGGAGCACAAAGACATGGCGTTTTATGCGGACAAGCTGTGCATCACCCCGCAGTACCTGACCCGGACGGTGCAGGAGGTGAACGGCCTGTCGGCCCGCGAGATGCTGGCGGATTACATCGTACTTGAAGTCAAAACCCTGCTCCGCAATGCCAACCTCGAAATAAAAGACGTGGTACGGCAGGCGGGATTCTCCAACCAATCGTCGCTGAGCCGTTTTTTTCGCCGGCAAACAGGTATGTCGCCGACGGAATACCGGCGCACGATCCACATTATCCGATAACTACAAAACTCGATAAATGAAACGACCAAAAACAGCAGCCGGCGAAGAGGGTAAAACGACTTTCGAGGAAGAGATGTCGGAATTGCTGCACGAACAGATTTTCTTTTCCGAGAGCGTATTCGCCGGCCTGCCGATGAGCATTGAGATATACGACACGGCAGGTATCCTGCGCCGGATAAACGAACGGGCACAGCGCATGTATGGAGTCGAACTGGATGCGGTGATAAACAAGGTCAACCTGTTCGAAAGCCCTTACGTGGACGAGGAACTTCTGGCCCGGATCAAGGCCGGGGATGATATCGTGCTCGAATTCGAATACGACTTCGACCGGATGAACAAGGAGTATTACACGACGCGGAACAAGAATACCATTATTTACGAAGTCAGGATCGTCGCCATCCGGAACAGGAATGGCGATATCGTAGGGCACATGCTGCTGACCAACGACGTGACCGCTACGAAAGAGGCCGAATACCGCACCGAGGAAGGCAAGAAAAACCTGGAAATGGCGATGGCGGCAGCCAATATGTCGTCCTGGGTATACGACGTGAATAAACGGCATTTTACTTCGTTATATGGGACTCCGGTCGTTACTGACAGGATGTCTCTGGATGAGCTGCTGCAAATGTTGCATCCGCAGGACCGAGCCCTTGTAACCGATGTTTTCGACCGTTTGGTCGAAAAAGAGGTGCAGCAGGGGCAGATCACCGTGCGTATGTTCAACCAACAGGAAGGAGTATACCGCCATTACGAGAGCCGTATGCGGCTCTCGACCGAGCATCGGGGAAAATTACAGATCGTAGGCACCCAACTGGATGTGACCGAAAAAATCCGGATGGAGAAAAGGGCACAGGATCTCCAGGCCAAGCGCGAGCTGGCGATGAAAGTCAACGACATCGTTCACTGGGATTTCGACGTGAAGGGGCGGAAATTCGAATCTTTCAACGACCCGGTCAACGACTATGCTTCGGACAGGCTGGTAACCCTGGACGAGTACCTGAGCGTGATCCATCCCGAAGATCGATCTTCGGTTAACGACGCCCTGCAGTCGATGCTGTCAGGCCGGAAGGTCAATATCTGTTTTTCGTGCCGTATCCAGACCCGGCACGACGATGCCTGGCAATATTGTACCATAACAGGTGTTCCTTTCGAGTTCGGGGAAGATGGGGAGGTTATCCGTTTTACCGGTTTCCGGCAGAACATTTCCAAGCTCCATCAACTGGACGAGGAGCTCAGGGAACGGAATTACAAGATGGAATTGACGTTCAAGACCGTCGGTATGTCCTACTGGGATTATGACGTGAATAAGCGGCAGTACCGGTCGTTCAACGATCCGGTGAACGATTTCAATCCCGAAAAAGCGATCGAGCCCGAGGATTATCTGAGTGCCGCCCACCCCGAGGATACGGAACGGGTGCGCGAAAATATAGCCAGTATGTCTGCCGGGCAGCAGACGGAGTTTTCATTGCAGTACCGCTCCCGGACCAAATGGGATCAGGAGTGGCAGACACTGATCGTAACGGGGCTCCCGTCCGAGCGGGACCGGAAAGGGAACGTCGTCCGTTACACGGGCATTGCATTCAACAACACGAAATGGGAAAAGATGGCCCAGGAATTGAAGGAGATGAAAGACCGGGCCGAACTTTCCGACCGCCTGAAATCCGCATTCCTGGCCAACATGAGCCATGAGATACGCACACCGCTGAACGCTATCGTCGGGTTCTCCGAATTGATGATAAACTGCGACGATCCGGCCGAAAAGGCGGAATACTGGCGCATCATCGAGTCGAACAACGAACTGTTGCTGAGGCTGATCAACGATATCCTCGACCTGTCGAAGATCGAATCGGGGATTATCGAACGCAGGCGGGAAAAATTCGATATGTCGCAGTTATGCAACGAACTGTGTATGATGATCCGGCCCAAGATAACGAACCCCGATGTAGAGTTGCGTCAGGACAATCCGTTGCCGGAGTGCTGGATATATCTGGACAGCAACCGGCTAAAGCAGGTGTGGATGAATTTCCTGACCAATGCGGTGAAACATACCCGGTCGGGTTCTATCAAAATGGGGTACTCCATCGAAAACGGGGGCGTCAGGTTCTATGTGGAAGATACCGGGGCGGGCATCCCAAAAAAGTTGCAGGAGCGGGTCTTCGGGCGTTTTCAGAAATTGGACGAGTTTGCGCAGGGCACGGGGCTCGGCCTGGCGATCTCCCGGGCGATCGTCGAGGCGGCGGGAGGAAAAATCGGATTCACCTCCGAGCCGGGCGCAGGATCGACCTTCTGGGCTTGGATACCGTGCGAGATCTTCCCGCAGGAAGGGGCAGGATCAACCGTCCCGTCTGTCCCGGCCTCCTGTTTGGCGTCCGATGGAACGGACGGCAGGAAAATGAGAATCCTCGTCGCCGAGGACAACGACAGCAACTTTTCACTGGTGCAACATATTCTCAAGGATTACGATCTGTTGCGGGCGGTCAACGGCGTGGAAGCCGTCGAAGAGGTCCGCAACCGGGATTTTGATCTCGTGCTGATGGACCTCAAAATGCCTGTCATGGGAGGTTTGGAAGCGACCAGGAAGATCAGGGAGTTCAACAACGACATTCCGATCGTGGCCCTTACGGCCAATGCGTTCGACGCAGACCGGGCCAGCGCTATCGATGCGGGATGCAATGCTTTCCTGTCCAAGCCCGTAAAACGGAAGCAGTTGCTTGATCTGTTTTCCGGAACATACAATTTCCGATAATAGTTAGAGGCGAGGTAGCGTGAATTTCGGAGAAGGTTAGTTTATTATTTTAATAAATTTCGGGCATAATCCTTCATTTGTTGCACGGCAGTTGACATGACCTTTGGCTCTTTTTCCAATAATTTTTGAGCCATTGCTTTTGCCTTTTCATCCTGACCGGTATCGTGATACAACTTAGTAAGCAAATAGAGGGGATAAAGGCGGTTGGGTAGGGTATAGTAGGCTCGGAAGTAGTACTCTTCAGCCTTGTCGAACTGTTCCATTAATTGGTAATTATTCCCAATAAAGACACTGAATTTAGGATCGCTGCTTATCCTCATGCCTTTGAATAAAAGCCCATTTGATTGTTGATACTTTCCCTCCCTGGCAAGTACGTTCCCGAACGAATACAAATAACCCGGATAGCGAACTAACCAATTTTCAATTTTGCTGTAATCCTCGGAGATATTATCATCCATGTCTTTTGAGATACTGATTAAACTCAGTCGGCTCCATGAAGCATATGCGTTTGTTAATGCAGTTGCATTGTGCAAAAAGCTAAAATTATAAATACATATTGCAAAAAAAAGTGCTGCCAGAATAAATTTATTTATTTTAATCCTTTCCATTCCAGCGTTCGCCAGCGCCACCACCACCACAAAAGCGATACAAATAGGTAACACGCTGAACGGGTAGGAAGTAAACGCAAACACAAGAACAGCCACGATTGCCCCCAAAATACCTGCTTTTTTTTTATCCCGCAGACAACCCCGGATAGCCAGGATCACCACCCCCAGGAATAACAATAAACCAATAATCCCCTGCTCGACCCCGATCTGGAGAAATTCGTTGAACGCATAAGCCGGGCAATCTGCCGTCATCGCTTCTTTTTCATCGATCCCCTTGGAAAAGTAATTGTATTGCGCTTGTCCATAAGCCCCGGCGAAATTACCCAGCCCTACCCCGAAAACAGGCTCTTTTGCTATCGCCTGCGTAGCTATTTTCCATAGGAACAGCCTTCCGTCGGCCGACCCGCGTTTTAGGTTGTATACACCCGCAAAAGCCACGGCTATAATAACCCTGTCTCTTATACACATCTCCGAGCCCACGAGACTCGACGTCATCTCG
>CALJDR010000085.1 GCA_938023515.1 uncultured Flavobacteriales bacterium | reverse complement strand
CGTGGGCTCGGAGATGTGTATAAGAGACAGAAGAAGTACCCTACGAGCCGGCTGGGGAGGACGGCGAAGATGAATAAAGATACTTACTATCTGAACGAAGCGCAGGCGCGGGTAATTCTGATCGATCCGAAAGTTTTTGTAATCATAGCGGGCCGCCGCCTGGGTAAATCCTCCGAGATCATCGCACATCCTTTATCGAACCGGGTATTTGATATGCCGGGTAGTTCCTGGCTCTTGCTGGGGCGAACATACAAGCAGATACTTGAGCGAACGCTACCGGCCACGAAAACGGGCTGGGCCAAACGGGGATATTATGAGGATACCCATTATGTCATCGGCAAGAAGCCGCCGAAAAATTGGCCCCGTCCCAAGATCGAGCCGTCCGATTGGGGGCATACGATAGCCTGGATCACCGGGACGGTGATGCCCATCGGAAGCCAGGACAGGGAGGGTTTGGTGAACTCCTTAACGTGTCATGGCCTGGCGGCGGACGAAGCCAAGCTATTAAACCAAAAGCGTTTCCAGGAGGATGCGCTGCCGGTCGTTTCCGCTCCGATATCGCAGTTCCCGGACAGCCCGCATAACCGATCCATTATGCTGTGTTCATCGATGCCCTCCTTACCGGAGGGGCAATGGTTATTGGACTATGCGAAGCTGATGGATAAGGAGCAGGTCGATATTATCCTGGCCCTGGCGGTCAAGGTGGAGCTGGAAAAAGAAAAATTCCACGCCTGCGAAAATCGCCAGGTCAAGGCTAACCTGGCGGTAAAGATCCGCCGGATGCAGGAACAGCTCCGGCTCCTTCGGATGAATAGCGTGTACTACGGCGAAGCCTCCACCCTGGCCAACCTTCCCATCCTGGGGTGGGATTACATCGAGCAGCAGCAGGCCATCCTCGGCGATAAATTCAAACAGGAGATACTTAACCTCCGGCCCCGTACCGATAGCGCGTTTTATGCGAAAATGACGGATAGGCATTGGATATCGATGGCGGACTATTCGGCCATCGATACCTTGGGCTTTTCCGGATCCAAAGACTTTTCGTGCCTGTGCGACCGGTACGACCGGGATGCCCCGCTATTGATCGGCATGGACTTCGGGGCAAACATAAATTGCATGGTAACGGCCCAGCGTTCGCGGGAAATCAATATGATCCGCTTCCTGGCCGAGCATTGGCTAAAGGATCCGTACATCCAGGATGATGTGGTGGAAAAATGGTGCCGCTATTATGAGCCCCACAAATGCAAGGAAGTTACTTTTTACTTCGACAACACCGGTAACAACCGTACCGGGAATACCCGGATCACCCGCGCCGACCAGGTTACGAAAATCCTGGAAAGACACGGATGGAAAGTTACCCAGGGCACCAAAGGCGGGGCGAACGTGCTGCACGATCACAAACACCGGCTTATCAATTCCGCCCTGGACGAAAAAACGCCCTCTTTACCGGCCCTGCGCTTTAACGAGGCC
This sequence comes from uncultured Flavobacteriales bacterium, assembly GCA_938023515.1. Classification (GTDB taxonomy): domain Bacteria; phylum Bacteroidota; class Bacteroidia; order Flavobacteriales; family UBA1820; genus Merdimorpha. The sequence goes on along the minus strand of CALJDR010000085.1, from coordinate 62,754 downwards.
AATCTGGAATGTACCCGCGAGTCGATGATGTACGCCCGCGCCATCGAGGGCTCCAACAATGTCATAAAAAAAGATAAATCGTCCGAGCGCAAGAGCATCCCCCAGGAATACGCTACCCACCTATCCGATGCCCTGGATACAATCCTGATCGGCGAGCTGTCCCGCGATTACGATAGCAAAAAGGAGCTTTACGAAATCTTTGCTTTTCTCAATTCTTGAATTTCCGGGGCTGTGGCTGTCCGAAAGGGCATATTTCACCTTTTCGGCCTTGTCCAACTGTGCAACCGGGATAGGGCGCGGCGGGCTTTTCTCTGTGAGGAAAAAAGTTTTAAAAAATGCACGTGTATTAAAATACTGATTATAAATATGTTGAATGTTTGAAAAATGAAAAAAAATAATCGCCGGCGGCGGTTTTCGCATTGTCCTTTGCCCGGCGGTACTTCTGATACATTTTTGAATATGCAAAAAGGCGAAATACACCTTAACGATGTTTTGAGGCTCCTGGACGAAAAGACGGATCCGGACGGGAAAGTCATTAACCACCGGATCGGTTTCATCACGTTTTCTCGGCACGGGAAAGGCGAGCCGGGCCGATACCGGATCATCGAGCGGGGGCACAAGACCGGGCTGCCCTGGAACGTAAAAAAAACGCAGATGCGCGGGATCATGGACGATATAACCGGCGATATCTGCGCGGTGCATAACCGATTGATCCTAATGTTTGACAATATGAAAGTTACATGGTAGATATGGCAAAAAGAAATAAAATAGGGATTGAAGGATCCGGCGTGGTTGGCCGCGTCAAATATGATCTATTTTCTGGTGATTTGGAAGTAGATGGCCGCGCCATAACTGATAAAAGCCGTGGCCGAGGCGGTGGCGGATCGGATACGGCGGAAGTGCTGCCCCTTCAAATGGTCGAAAAGGAGGCAGACCAGCAGGGGGTACCGGCAGGAAATTATACCGTTACTCCCTGGGGGCCGGATAACCTTTTTCCTAACCAGCTCCGTATGTTGTTTGAAAATAACCTGGTGCCCGGTCTGATCGATTTTAAGGCTGATATGATTTTCGGCACCGGTTATGCCCTGGAAAACGACCGGGGGGATGAGGAAGATTTTAAGCAGGAGCGTGAATGGCTGGACTCCTGGGACGTGTTCGATTACCTGTTATCCCAGGTAACGGATTTTGTAGTGTACCAAAACACGTTCGGCCAGGTACGGGGGACGGATAAAAAGGGTGGCAAGGTCAAGGATATCCTGCATATCAACGCCCAGGAGTGCCGTGTAGAGATCGACGATGAAAAAGAAAGGTGCGGGATTGTCGTGGGTAATTTCGATGATACTGCCGGCGATTTTGTCCGGTATGACGAATGGGATAGGTTTGCCGATATCCGGGCCGGGAAGCTATCCCGCCCGATATCCATGTACCAGATCAAAAAACCTACTTCCGGCTTCCGGTACTACAATTACCCGGTATATATCGGCGCGGTCAATTCGTGGATCCCGGTGGCCAACAAAATCCCCAAGATGCACGCCGCCCTCCTTAAAAACACCATGATGGCCCTATACCACGTAAAGATCCCGCTTGAGTCCCTGGCCCAGCTCAAGGCCCAAAATTCGTGGACGGACGAAGATTTGAAAAAATGGGTAGATGAGAAATTAGAGGAAATCGATAATATGGTCTGCGGGGCTGAAAACGCCGGCAAAACATTTTACTCCTATTCCGCCAATACCGAGAAAGGGCAGAAAGTGGAGTGGGAAATATCGATGATCGATAACAAGATGAAAGAAATGAGCGAGTCCCATCTGCAGCTTTTCAACGACTGTAACCAGGCACTCACTTCCGCCTTTCAGGTGCCCCCGTCCCTGGCATCCATCCAGCTCGGTCAAAAACTGTCAAGCGGATCCGAGGTGCTGAACTCCTTTAATTTTTATGTCAAAACCCGCACGCCCATCGCCCGCAAGATCATCACCGATCCGATCAATGCGGCCCTGCGTATCAACTTTCCCGGTACCCGCGCCCGCCTGGTGTTCCGGGATGTTACCCTTGTTCACCAGGATAAAGAAAAAACCGGCATAGAAAATGAAACAGCCATTTAAGAACATCGAGGATATTAAAAAATACGTACCCCGGCTGGGTTATAAAACCTATGAGCCGGTGAGCGAATTTGTGGACTACGCCGCCGCCACGTACATCATCCCGGCCATCGGGCAGGACAAATACGATGAGCTGTGCGATGCCCCCGAAGGGAATACGAATTTTCTGCGGGCCGTGGCCTATTACGCCGCTTTCGGGTGCATCCAGGCCGGGGCCGTGCTGGTCAATGGCCAGGGATTGCAACGGCTGGAAACGGACACATCCAAGACCGCCAATTATGCGGATAAAATGGACGCGCTCAATTATTACGCCCGTGGAGGGGATGATGCCCTGGATGCTTTGCTTTCCGAACTTCTTACGGGCGATCCGGCATCGCTTCCGCAGGGAAAGGATCTTTTTGTCCGCACCCCGGCAGACCTGGCTTATTACGCGGTAAGTATCGCCGGCAGCCAAAAAACATTCAAGGCCCTGCGCCCCTGGTTACTGAACGTGCAAACGCTCCGGATCCTGCCGGTACTCGGCAAGGATCTGATGGATGCCTTGCTGAAAAAAGATCACGGGGAAACGGTCGATCTGTCCGGTTTCCCGGCTTTCGCACCCTTGGATGAAGATGGGCGGGAAGCCCTGGCCGGAAAGATGATCCAGGCAGTCAAGGGGGCCGTGGCCAATCTCGCAATGTCCGGCGCGCTGCCCATGTTCACCATCCGCTTGACCGATGGAGCCGTTACCGTGGCCTCCTTCTATTCCCCGTCCCCCACCGACCGCCAGGCCCTTATGGACTCCCTTTCCCGCCTGGTGGAAACGCTGGGCACCCAGGGCGAGGCATATTTAACCAGCCTGGCCAAGTACAACCGTGCGCCGGGATCCGTGGTATCATCGTCCAACGATCCGGACAGCAAACATTATTCCCTTTTAAATTTCGGACTATGAATAATATCGAGATCAATGTGGCCGGGCGGCCCTACAAATTCACCCTTCCCTCCACCTGGGACGAAATGACCGCCCCGCAAATATTTGCCGTATGCCGGGCTTCCCGCAAAGGGTTGGATATGGACGGTTTTTTATTGGATATCCTCATGGAGATAATCCCCCCATCCGCTCAAAAAGCACTTTTTGAGTTTTATGCAGCCTTGGCTTTTGCACGGGGGAAGTCCCTCGATGGGGAAGGCAGGGAGGTCTGCCAGGACGAAATGACCGATATCGCCAGCCAATTTTCCCGGCTCCTTGATCTGATGAAATGGCTCGGCGAGCCTTCGGAACTTACTAAAAACCCGTTTCCCGTCCTCAAGGTAGGCCGGCGGAAATATCAAGGCCCCAAGGAAGGGCTGAAAGATATTACCTATTACGATTTTGCCCTGGTGGATCTTCTCTTGCGGGATATGGCCTATGCGATGAAAGAGGATCGCCCGGCGGATGCCGAAGCCGCCAAGGTGAAGATAATGGCCGTACTATGGAAAAAACCGGGCGAGCAGTACGATGAAAAACGCGCCGAGGCCCGCGCCAAAACCTTTTCCCGATTATCTGCCGAGTGGCAGGATGCGGCCTATCTGTTTGTTTCCGGATGCCTTCGACAGATCATGCGATCCTTTCCCCGGATATTTACCGATGGCCAGGATACGGACGATACCCAGGATGAAAATTACGGCCATGCCGAGGTGATCCTGGATCTGGCCGGGGGAAAATTCGGCGATATCGAAAAAACGCAGTACACGCCGCTTTATACGATACTTATGTACCTGGAACACGAAGCCCGGAGGGCCGAAAAAAAACAATCGCAAAATGTTTGATGAACTGACCAAGTATTACCGATCCCTGGCCGAAGCGAACAAGCATATCGGCAGCTTTGTCGGCATGGATGTAAACGAATTTACATCCTACGCCGGCGAGGGGGCGATAAAATATCCCTGCCTTTGTATGGAAACGCTGGCCGGGATCTTATCCGCGTCCCGTTCGGACAACCCGAATACGGGTGCCACCGGAGGCTTTGCCGTGCTTTGCGCGGTGGACGAAGGCGATTATACCGCCGAAACGAAAGCCCTGCAGACGGCGTTCGATATCGCCGTGCAGATCTTCGCCCGGATGAAACAGGACAGGGACGAAATGCGGATCCCGGAGCTCCTGGAAATGGATATCGATAACGTATCCTGGGATACCCTTGGCCCGGTAGGGCCGGATAATGCCTTCGGCGTAATTTTCAAAATAAAAACCTATCACCCGATAAACCTGGTGATCAATCCGGACGATTGGAATGGCTGAAAAATTCGCATTTGAGCGTACCGAAGAATTTAATGCGCGGGTAAAGCAGTGGGCCGAACGCCTCCGGGCTGCCGCCAGTAGCACCGTATCCTCCGGTGTCCGGCAAAATACACGCCTGGGACGGAGCATTAAAACCCAGCTCCGAAAACAGGATGGCCAGGTATTTCGGATATCCGTGGGCTTTGCCAAGGAAGGAGCCTATATCCACGTGGGGGCCGGACGCGGGTATGCCGGTTTCAAAGGCGGCACTTTCTATTCCGTGGCCCAGGGCCGCCGCGTAAAAGTCCGGGAAACGAGTATCGGCAAAATGGGCACCGGATCCCGGCGGGCGTTTCCCTGGCTCAATCCCCAGGTCGAGGCCCTTCTGCCGGAGCTGGCCGCCATTGTCAAGGAATACATGGTGGATGCCTGGATCAAGAGTAAGGCCATCAACACCAATATCGTGATATAAAAAGCCCCGGCATTTTCGCGATTATTTTTAAGGTTTCCACACACATAAAAACACCACTACAGCTACCGGGGCATAAGCCCATGACTGTAATGGTGTTTTGTGTTTTTAGTGTGTGGAAGAACAAATATAAAAAAATTAAACCTTAAAACTTTAGAAATCGTGAAAGAAATTAAAAAAACACCTCTTAAATATTGGGGAGGAAAACAGCAGTTATTACGTTATTTACTGCCTCTTATTCCGGAGCACCGGATATATAATGAACCATTTTTGGGTGGAGGAGCATTGTTTTTTGCGAAACCACCGGCTAAAATCGAGTGTATCAATGATATAAACGATTTTTTAATTACATTTTACAGGGTGTTAAGATCGCATTATCCCGAATTGAAAGAAAAAATTGAAAATACGCTATATAGCGAGTCCGAACATGAAAGGGCACGCTTGATCTATGCCAACAAAGAGGATTATCCCGATTTGGAAAAGGCGTGGGCGGTTTTTGTTTTATGTGGACAAAGTATTTTTTCAGTTTTCACTAATGGATGGCTGTTTAGTGCTGCCAAAAACGAAGCTGATACATGGAATAACCGCAAGGAATTATTTTGCGAGTATTACAAAAAACGCTTAAGGCACGTATCTATTTTCTGTAGGGATGCCTTGCGTGTGATAAAAAATACCGATAAACCTGATACCTTTCATTTTTTGGATCCTCCGTATATAAATACGACTATGGGGCATTATTCGGGTTATTCAGAGCATGATTTTGAAAATTTGCTGGAATTATTATCGACTATTGAAGGTAAATTTTTGCTTACATCATTCCCCTGTGATTTACTTGATGCCCATATTAAGCGAAATAAATGGTACTCTTTTAAAATCTGCATAAATTCATCCGCAAAAAGAGGGCCAAGAAAAATCGAACAGATAACGGCAAATTATGACTTCCGATCCATATTATCTCAAATTAAAGGTATTAACGAAAAATTAGCCGCTTGAAAATAAATGTTATTTCGCTTGTTTTGTAACTGAAAAAATAGTTACATTTGTCCCATATCAAGTGAAACGATGACCAAGAAAGACAAGCTAATCGCCCGTTTCAAAAGCCAGCCCAAGGATTTTACGTATGATGAGCTGGCCGCATTATTGGGGATATTCGGTTTTGCTGCGGACAACAAAGGCAAAACATCCGGATCCAGGGTAATGTTTTGGAATGAGGAATTAAAGTACCCCATTATGATCCATAAACCCCATCCGGGCAATATTGTCAAGTCTTATGTTATCAAGCAGGTATATGATGCCCTGCAATCACTTGAATTGATCTAACAAAACGAAAGGAGGCAAATATGAACAATACGATCACTTACAACGGATTTATCGGATCGGTAAATTACAGCCAGGAGGATAGCGTGTTTTACGGTAAAATCGAAGGTATAAACGCCCTGGTCAATTTCGAGGGTGAAAGCGTGGAGGAACTGCAAAATTCTTTCCGCAGTGCAGTCGATGATTATGTGGCCCTGTGCCGGGATAAAGGTATCGAACCCCGTAAAAAATATACCGGATCTTTCAATGTCCGGGTATCGCCGGATGTTCACATGATGCTGGCTACCATTGCTCAAAAACGGCGTACATCCATCAATAAAGTAGTAAAATCTGCCCTTGAAAAATTTTTGGGCGGTATCGTCTTTTGATGCGATAAAATAATTGTCCTTTGAAGCCCTGCATTGCGGGGCTTTTTTTGTGTCCATAATCGCGATAATTATGGACAGTACATCGAGAGTCAATATTTACATCAATACCGAGGGCAAGGAGGGGCTATACGAAACGGAAGAAGCCATCCGCAAGAATGAGGAAGCCCTATCCAAACTCACCGCCGCCGGCAAAAAAAATTCGGACGAGGCCAAGGCCCTCCGCGCGGAAAACGAACGCCTAACAAAAACCTTACAGGAACAAAAGCGGGAAGTCGGATTAACGGCTTTGTCTTATACCGAGCTGAAAAAGCAATATCAATCCGTATATCGGGAATGGGCCAAAGCCATTCCCGGATCCGAACACCGGGCAGCCCTGGAAAAGCAGTTAGGCGAGATCAAGGAACAGATCGATGCGTCCAGCCTGTCCTCTCAAAGAAGTGCCCAGGTATTTGAACGGAGTGCCGAGCAAATCAATTCCGCCAACGTTCTCGCCACGCTATCCGCACGGGGATTACGCGGCACGATATCCGCCCTATGGACTACAATTAAGGCCAATCCCATCGGTGCCGTTCTCGGCTTGCTCGGATCCCTTTGGGCGATTATGTCCCGGTTGGAAACCAGCATGAAAACCTATAACGCCGAGGCCGAAGTTACTGCCCGGATCAATGAAAAAATCGGGGAAAGTGTCGTGGCGGAAACCACAAAGATCAATCTTTTACACCAGGCCCTAACCGATAGCAACCTTTCCCTGGAAAAGCGGCGGGATGCGCTTAAACAATTACAGGCCATCGTACCGGAATATCACGCCTCACTTACAGAAAGCGGGCGTTTGGTCGGGGACAACACCGAGGCCCTGGACAAATACATCCAAAAAGTCAAGGAGAAGGCCCTGGCCGAAGCCTATGCCGCCGAGTATGCTCGCCTGGTGGTCGAGAAAGAGCGGAAAGGAATGGAGGCCGCGCAGACAGTTATGCAAAACACCCTAAACCTGTCCGGGCTAAATGCAAATATGGTTACAAAGGTCAAAGCACTTTGGGCCAATATCAACGGGGATATCGATGAAACTCTGCAAAATGTGGCCAATATGGGGCTGCAAATTGATTTTGTTGGGGAAAAAATGAAAGAATATGCCCTAAAATTACTCGGAGGCGATGAAAAGCAAACCAGGGAAAGTATCGAAGATCATTACCAGGCTATCCGAGATAAAAACAAAACAGAATTAGATAAAGTTTACCAGGTTCAAAAGGATTACGAGGCACAATATTCCCAAGAGAGGAAGAATGATTTTGAAAGTAATAGAATAACTCAAGAGCAGTACGATAAGGATATGGCCGCCATGAAAGAGCGTGTCCGCCAAACTATCCAGGCTGCCCAAGAAAAATATGATGCCGAAGAATTAGCCGCCCGGCAAATACACCAGGCAGCACTCAAGGCCCTAAATACCGAGGATACCGAGAAAGTCAAAGCCGAAAACAAGAAAAAATACGATGCTGAAAGGACTATCCTGGATGGGCATTTGGCCGCTTCAATCCTGGCCGTCAAGCAGGCCCAGGCAGAAGGGAAAAAGAACGAACAAACTGCCGATGCCGAAATAAAATCCATCAAGTCCCGGCACCTTAATAGCCTGTTAGAACTCCAAAAGAAGTACGGACAGGACACCGTTTCCACGCAAACCGAAATGGCGGATATCGCCATCGCTAACGCCAAGACCGAGGCGGAACGGGCTATGGCCATCACCCGCCAATATCTCAAAGATCGGGAAACGGCCATAAATGCCGCATTTAAAAAGAATACCGATGCACAGGTTGCGGGCCTGCAGGAACAATTAGATGCGTATCAAAAGTATATTAATGAACTCAAGAAGCGGGTTGATGAAATAGATCGGACAATACATGACGCTTTTAAATCTGGGCGTGCAGGCTGGATATCGGATATCGATAATATGGTTTCCAGCACTAAAGAAGGGTTTGCCACGATTGACGCATTAGTCGAGGCTGGCGAAATGAAAGCACAGGATGCTCTTAAAAAGAAAATACAACTTGCGGCTATATCGATAGAGCAGATTGCCACTACAATATTGCAACAGGCATCGGGCATTGCAAATATGATAGCCGATGCCGCCTATTCAGCCGAGGAAGAACGTTATAATAAATCCCTGGGCAAACTGCAGGATTATTATTCGGCACAGATCGATGCGGCTGCCGGCAACGAGGACGAACAGCAGCGACTCCGGGAAGAATACGCCGATAAAAAGGCCGAGCTCGATTATCAATCCGAGGTTAAAAAATTGGAGATCGAGAAAAAAGCCGCCGATGTGCAGCTTGCCATCAATATCGCCACCGCCACCGCCCAGGCCGCCCTTGCCATCGTCCAATGTTTTGCCATGCTCGGCCCCATCGCGGGGCCTATTGCCGCCGCAATGGTGGGCGCGGCTACGCTTGTTCAGATCTACGCCATGAAAAAACAGCGCGATGCGATCAAGAGTAAGACTATTGAAGCCCCTAATCTCACATCGTCCACGACCGGTACCGGCAGCTCATCATCCATCACCGGTACCGCCCGCGAGATCACGACACCCAAACGCACGGATTACGTGCGCGGGTATGAGGACGGCGGATATACCGATGTGATCCGCGCCCAGGATGGCCGCCGTTTCCGGGCAAAGGTCAATCCACGCGGGCGGGGCTACATCGACGGGCCGGAACTCCTGGTGGGGGAACGGGGCCGGGAATTTGTGGCCAACGCCGAGGCCGTGAACAAGCCCCACATCCGCCCGGTGTTCGATATCATCGACCAGGCGCAACGGCGCGGCACGGTGGGCCGGCTCAATATGCGCACCATCGCCCGGAGCCTGGGCGGGATCCGGGCACGGGGTTACGCCGGCGGCGGATATACCGGCGGGGACGGCGGCGGTGTCGTTTACGGGGACAATGCCCCTGTGCTGGCTCTTTTGGGGCAGCTCCACGATGATATTTTACAGGTCAAGGATGCGATCCGGACGGATCACCGCGCTTATGTGGTATTGTCGGATTTGAACGCCATGCAGCAAAAACTTGATACCGCTAAAAACCTTGCAAGATTATGAATGATAAAAATATACGCCTTGTCGTGGAGGGCGAGGATGTGGACTTTTCCACGCGCCCGGCCATTACCATCATCGATATCAACCCGCTTATCTCGGACGGCCAGGGCAGTTATACCTATCCTTTTTCCTTGCCCCTTACCCCGCACAATAACCGGATTTTCGGCTATCCGGCCCGTTTTACCCGCACGGCCAAGATGCCCGATGAAAAGGACGGCCAGCTATGGGTGGGAGCCCGGATGTATGCCGTAACGGTGAGCGTTACCGCCGTGAGCTCCGATAGTATCGAAGTGTCCGCCGCCGTGGATACCGGTACCGTGGCCGCCAAATTCAAGGATTATATGCTGGCGCAATTCCTGGACGGTGAAAAATCGTTCCCGTCCATTTATCAATGTATTACCCATCTGTCCCAGGACGATCTTTCGGAAGATCCCTATGATATGGTGGAAAACATCTACCTGTCCTATCCCAAGGAACAGCAGCAGCGTTTTATCATCAATACCCGCACCGATGGGCGTTTTCAGACCAAGGCCCAGGATTATATCGATAGCAAAACCGTATCTTATAATCCCGAAGGGTATGGCATCGTGCCCTTCCTGCGTTTGGGCTGGGTGCTAAAAAAACTCTTTGGCCAGGCGTTCGACACCTCCCAAATATACGACCGCGCCCAGGGCGAGATACTGATAGCCTGCAATACGGTGGATGCCATCGTGCGAAGTATTATCACGTATAGCCAGCTCGCCCCGGAACTCACGGCGGTGGATTTTGTTACCGGCATCGAAAGGATCCGGGGCGGCAAGTTCATTGTAGAGGCCGGAAGGCCCCGCTTTGTGAGTTTTTCCGAGTGGCTGGCCACGCCGGTGGTGGCCGACCTGGACGAATATATCGCGGATCGTCCGGTGGTAGAAATGCACAAACCGTCCCAGGTGCGGCTTACCCAGGAAAACAAGTTTACCCGCACATCGATAGACGGAATGACTTACGCCCAGGACGGCATCACGCAGGATTTTAAGGGCGATATCGCCGGATCCCCCACGTATGAAACCATCCAGGAGGCGGCGAAGGTATGGACAAGCCTTTTCCAGGAAGCACAGTCATCGAAGGCGTGGCTGCAGGAGCCGAATTACCAGCCTTTTTATAACCTTTTTATGATGTACAGCACCTCGGCCAAAGGCGGACTAACCACCCGTACAAATACCGTCCTGTGCAGCAATGTATTTGCCTACGATCCCGATGTGCTGTCCGAGAAAAAGGAAATAGAGATCCCGCTCACCCCGGCCAGCCGCACCATTCCGGATGGGGCCATTGCGGTACTTACCGGGGCAAATTGGCTCAATACCGCCCTTACCAACGCCGAGGACAAAAAGAGCGGCACCAAGGACTGCCTGTGTTTTCTTTTCAAGGATCCGGACGGCACGGTCGATATCCGGGGACAATTCAGCCCGCAGACCTGGGGCGTGAAGGGGATATACAAGCAGTATTATGCGGACTTCGATATGTTCCTGCGCCATGCTAACCAGCGTATCACCGTAAAAATCGACAAACGTATCACACTTGGGGTGCTGGGCAAGTATTTGCTTTTCGGTCAGCCGGTGGTGGTCGAGCAGATCACGGACAACGTGGCGGCGGATTATTACGAGGTGATCCTGCGCACGGCCCGCCTGCAGGAGCCGTATGATGTGGAAAAGGAAACGCAACAACCGGACGATGTGATCCGGGAAATCGTCAAGGTCGTTAGCTCGGAAAATAGCCGGTGCTCCGGTACTACGTTGGTCGTTACCCGCGTTTTCCGCCGGAAATACATTTGGTATGACGGCCACGAAACGATGGATGATTACGACTCAACCGAACAAATATACTACCCGGAGTCCTCGCAATGCGGGTTTGTCCCCACATTTACGCTCAAAATCAATCTGCATTTGACAAATTGCAAAATATCCGGTACCGTAACCACCTCGGCGGGGGCCTATTCTTTCCCTACGGACGGGAGCCTGCAAATGGAAGTCCCCATCCAGGACGGAGATACGGCCCATTTGGAAGGTCTGATATTGACGGATCCGGCAGATATGGGGCTTATCGATATGACCATTACCAAAGGCGAGGAAATCCTGTACCAAAACCACGCCATCGCCCCGCCTGCAGATGTGATACAAACCTTGGAACGCATAGCCGGGAATACGGAAATAACCATCGAGGCTACCGGATATTACGAAGAAAAACCACCCAGACCATGAATATAGAGATACAAAAATTATCCTTCGCCGGATGCCCCGTTATGGCGCACCTGTCCGGGCTGACGGCCCGGCAAACGTACACCATCGAGCTAAAGCGGGGCGATACGCTCCTATTTTCCGAAAAATACGAGCCTTACACCGATACCTTACACATCGACCTGGCCGAGGCCGTTGCCCCGTACATCGGCAAGCCTGCCCTGGCCGATAACTTTCCGGATATCGTTACCCCGTTCGATCCCCAGGGGCATTTTACGGTGGCGGTCGGTGGTGTTTCGGCTGATTTTTACGTGCTGCCCGGCGGCACTTCGTTAGGAAATGCCGCGTATGCCCGGTGGATGGCCTCACGGATCCCGGCCCTTATTTCCGGATACGATGGCACCCTTGCCCATTGGTACGAAAGCGACCTGTTACCGGTCTATGTCCTGGGCGGGGCACCTATTACCGTCCGGACGGTGAATAAAGCCGAAACTTACGACCTTACGCCTTACCTGGGGCAGATCGTGGCCCTGGATCTTCGGGCATTCGAGGCAGGGATACCGCTTTATACGCTGTCCCAACAGGGCAAAACACCGCTAACCATCGCCATCCAGCCGGATCCGCCCGCCCCGGTACGCGGCGTGGTTACGTACCGCAATAGCTTCGGCGCGTGGGAACGCCTTACCATCCGGGGAAAGATGGAAGTGTCCGAGTCCGCCGCCCAGGAAGCCGAAACGCTCAAACGGTACGACACACAAAGCGGCCTATATACCGACCGCACGATGCGGGCCGCCCGTAAAAGACAATTCAAAATAAATACCGGATATCTTCACCCGGAGTATTACGGGGTAAATATCGCGGATATTCTACGCTCGGACGAGGTGTATCTAAAATCCGAGTATTGCCTGCAGGCCGTTCCCTTTGCCGTTACGTGCGAGGATCACCTGGTATATTCGTCTGACGATAACACCACGCCGCGCACCCTGGATATTGTCTTTACCGAGCTTCGGGAAAGTCGTTACATCTGATCCCCGCCAAGTCTGTCCTTTGAAGCCCTGCATTGCGGGGCTTTTTTTGTGCCATAAAAGAAAACGTTATGGCAGACGAAAAATGTAAAAATTGCGGTTTCCCGGTAGATCCGCAGATCGTAATAGGCGGCGCACCTGGCCCCCAAGGGCCGAAAGGTGATAAAGGCGATCCCGGAGCTGCCGGTGCCCAAGGGCCGAAAGGTGATAAAGGCGATCCCGGAGCTGCCGGTGTCCAGGGGCCGAAAGGTGATCCCGGCCCTCAAGGCCCCAAGGGGGACACCGGTGAGGTGGATTATTCCAGGCTGGACGAATATGTCAAGAAAACAGGATCGGATATCACCGGGCCCATGAACTTCGGGCCGGTAGCGGTCGAGCCATACACGATGAACGATCCGAACACCGTGGATAGCCTTATAATCCGGGAAAAAGGATCCGATGGTCTTGGGCTATTGATAAGCCTTTCCAACGGCGAAGGAGCCATATTGAGCGGTGTCCCGATAATGTCGCTCGGCGGATTTTCCGGGAATTTAGAGGGGGATGTTGCCGGAACTGCCACGGCAGCCTATGAATTAGACGTTAGTTATTTGAATAGTAAATTTCCTGGGATTACCGATCTGAATACGGCCAAGATACCGGGAGTTTACACCCATAATTCAACTACCCCAGCGATAGCGAATAAACCGACTACGGATGTATCGTTTACGCTGATCGTATCCCGAATGGATTTTGGGCATTTAGGAGGCGAAGCGCAGCGCGGCACCCAGGTATTCATCCCTATACCTTCTAACAGCACATCCCCGATGCCGGCCATATATATCCGCTATATATACGGATCGTTATTTACTCCGTGGCAAAAAATGGCCTTTGCGTCCGATTTGCCGACCTTATACGTGGATACCGTCCCGGCTAACCCGAAGGATGGCGATATACGTATCGTAACTACATAGATCACTACGGCAATGGCAAAGGCATCCGATATATTGATTTACAAAGGTGGCCGGGGATATTCCATCATCGGGCAGGAGGTTTATTATAACGGCAAATGGCGCGGGATGAAGGGCGGCACGGCCATATATAAGAACGGACAATGGTATTTATTTCAGGAGCCGCTAAATATGGACTTGGCCATAACCATCGATGGCGGTACGCAAGCGGTGGCTACGGTGAAAAGTACAGCCAGCCTGCCATATCGTCCCGCCGGCGTTTATAATCTGAACGGCCAACCCATGACGGCCACGGTAGGGATGGACTTGATCGCTTATTTTACGGATGGCAGCAGCGATTTATTTCAAATGTCGTTCGATTTTACTTGCGATGCCCAGGCTCATATATTCCGGAAGAATACGCCCAAAAAGTGTTATAAACTGATTATTTCCGGCGTTACCATCACCCCGGCGGGACTTGGAGAATACGCCTACCGGCAAGGAAATATCCGGCAGTCGGTGGAAGGCTGGCATCCGAGCGTGAATGTGTCTGTATCGCCCTCCGGAGCCGGTACCGCCAGCGTGAGCAATTCCAGCCCGTTGTATGGCACATCGGTCGTGCTCCAGGCTACGGAAACGGATCGCAATACCTGGCGTTTCGTCCGGTGGTCATCCGGGCAAAAAGCAATCGCCTACGGTAAAACCATATTTGACAATTACACCGATACAGCCATTTTTGCCGATGCCAGCAAAGTCATCGATTTTTCGATGATCTTTTACGTGAACGCCGCCGGCCAGGTGTGTATCGAGGCTAAAACCCTGCAAAACAGGGATAGCGTACAGTTTGCCACGATCACCTTGGATATTCCCTATATGGATACTACCGGAGGCGGCCACGTTTTGACCGGTTACACCTTCGAGCTTACGGTGAACGGCCAGGAGATTATCCGCACGGTAGAGGGTATCCAGGGAGCCGGGGAAGTATCCATCCCGCAGAATGTGGAGATCCAACCGCCGGGCACCTGGCAAGTAGCCGATATCTATACCGAAGCGGATAATAACAGATACAGCATCGAAGTATCATCCGCCAATGAAAATCAAGGTACCGTAAGAGCCAATCCGGAACAAGTACCGCGTAACGGCTCCAGCGTCGTTACGGCCACCCCTAAAACCGGATATATACTATCCCGATGGGAAAAGCATACGCCGGCGGAAGCAAGTTTTACCTTATCCAAGATCCGGGCCGGTTACACGGATACGGCATATTTCGCCCTTCGGCCTTTTGCGCTGCGGGCCTTGGTCGCTTCCGGCCAGGATAGTTACGGCACGGCCACGGTGTCCCCGGCCAGCGTTACCATCGGCGGATCCGCCACTTGGAACGCTACCCCCCGCGCAGGCTACAAGTTTGTAAAATGGACTTTTTCGGATGGAGCAACCTACACCACAGCCAGCGTTACCCGTACCAATATATCCGCCGATCTGACCGGCACGGCCTCCTTTGCCCTTTCCACGGTTACGGTAGATGTGATAGGGGGGATAGGAATGGATTTCGATGAAAGTGGAAATCCGGCTTATTACCGCATAACGGTAAGCACTACCCCGGATATAGCCGGAACGGTCGTGATGGGGATATCGGGCTATGTAACTTTTTCCGATGGGGATGTAGAGCCTTTCGAGGGCGAGATCACCGAGGTAGATCAATATTACATAAGCACGACCATCCGATACCGGGAAGATCGGTATATCAACGGCGGCCAGATGCAGGCGAGGATCAATACGCCGGGCTATGTCGTGGGTACCGTTACTTTCCACGCTTCGGAACGTATGGCCCAGGATAGCCTTGCGGCTGGGTATTCCCTTTGGGATCTGACGGCGGACGATGACGATGCAATCGAATAACCTTTTAATAACCAAACCTTTAAAAACAATGGTAAACGAAAACAAAAAATTTGGCAAAATGTGGGCCATTATCGGCACTACAATCCTTGCATTGGCTATTTGCGTGGCTGGTGCCGCGTACAAATTTGAAGAAGGCGAAACCGTCATGGGCATCGCGGGTGTGATCCTGGCGGTGGCTGCCGTGGCCGGCGGCGTGTGGGCCGCTATCCGCCTGCATAACAAATAATACTAACCGGCCCCGTATAGGTTTACATCCCTGGCGGGGCCTTAAATGTAGATGAACAATGACGGAACAGATATACAACCTCCTGGCCCTGGTGATCACTAACGGTATCCTGGGAACTTTGCTTTTCAAGTCCCGCCGGCGAAAAGAAAATGCCGAAGCGGACGAGGCGGAGCTGGACAATGATATCAAGCGCACGAATTGGATGGAGGCCCGGATCGGTGAGCGCGATAAAAAGGTGGATATCATTTATAAAGAACTCCGGGACGAACAAAAGGCGCACCTGGATACCCTCCAAAAGCTCCACGAAAAGGAATTAGAGTGTAAAGATTTAGAATACGATAAATGTTATCGCCCTATGTGCTTAAAACGCATACCCCAGCGGGGCGATGAAATACTTTTTGAAAATGAAAACCAACAAACGAGCCCTGCAGATCATCAAGAGCTGTGAAAGTCTGCGCCTGCAGTCGTATCTGTGTCCCGCCGGCGTGTGGACAATCGGATACGGGCATACCCAAGGTGTTAAGCCGGGGCAGACCATCACCGAAGCCCAGGCCGAAAAATTCCTGCAGGAAGATATCGAGCAAAAAGAACGGGCCTTGGACGGCCTTTTATCCTTCCGGCTGAACGAAAACCAATATTCCGCGCTGGTATCCTGGGTGTATAACCTGGGAGAAGGCAATTTTGCCAAGAGCACCCTGCGGAAAGTGATAAATGCGGATCCGAACGACCGGGAAGGTATCGCCCGTGAATGGCTCCGATGGAATAAATCCGGAGGGAAGGAGCTGCGGGGGCTGACCATCCGCCGGCAGATGGAGCTTGACCTGTATTTTACCCCGGCATAGGCTATTTCTAATTTGGAAATAATTAGAAGATTTTAGAAAACTAAAATAAGCCTTGTGCTTATTTTAAAAAAACGTAAAAAACTAAAATAATGAACTATATGAGAACTTTGAAAATCCTTTTGGGTGGGCTGTTACTGTTTTTCCTGGCTTGCGGCCTGCTTTGCCTTTGCTCCTGCAGCGTAAAGAGGGCGGTGCAAAAGGAAAACAAGGAGGAAAGGGTGCGGGTGGAATACCGCGAGATATTGAAAACCGACACCGTAACCGTCCAGCTTCCCCCGGAACGTATTGAGGTGATCCGCCGGGACAGCTCACACTTGGAAACGATTTTGGCCGCTTCCGATGCACGAATACAGCCGGACGGCACGATCTATCATACCCTCCAAAATAAAGCGTTTACACCTAAAATAGAGGTAAAATACAAGGATCGGGAAACTATCCGGGACAGCATTGTGTACCAAACAAAGGAAGTGCCTTATTTCGTGGAGAAGGAGCTAAATTGGTGGCAGAAGATCCGCATGAACGCCGGAGGGCTTGCTCTTATTGTGCTTGTCCTGGGGGCGGCTTACAAAGTATTCCGGATATTAAAACGCTGATACCTTTTTCCGGATATCCTCTTGGGACACCGGTGTTTGTGTCGCTGCATAATTACCGGTCATTTCCAGCGATTGATGATCCGCCTGGCCCTGGACGAAGTTAGGAGCCACGCCATCGGCCAGCATATTCGTGATGCCGGTGTGTTTGAGGTTGTAAAACTGTACCTTTTTTGACCACCCGAAATGCTCCCTTACCGATATCCAATATTTTGCGATATAAATAGGCTCAAGATGCGTTTTTCCGGCAAAGAAACGGCCTTTTTTATCCCCCGAAAACACAAAGTAATCGCTGGGATAACTCCAATCCAAGGCCAAAAGGTAGGGCATCATCACATCGGGGATCGTCCGCACGGATGTTTTATCGTTTTTCGCGTAATCCTCCCACACCCGGATCGTTTGTGTCTTGAAATTGATATCGCCCAGCTTCATCCAGGATATCTCTTTGGGCCGCATAAAACAGTAATAGCACAATAGGCAGGCCACCAGGTAGCGCGGATTTTCCCATTCCAGGTATTCCTTGAGATCCCGGCGCATTTCGGGCGTGAAAAGCTCCTTATGCGCCTTTGTTAGTTTCTTGGGCATCGGACGCAGATTTTCAAATGGATTTACCGAAATATAGCTGAAACTTTTCAGCCAATTAAACAGGCTCTTAAAGAACATGAGATAATTATTATAGGTGCGCGGGGCGATCTTCGGGTTTCGTTTGAGGGCCAGCATAATTTCCGCCGCCACCGATTTATCGAACTGATACACGAACATATCCGGCTTCCTGCCGGTCGTTTCCAGGTATTCCAGCAAGATCTTGACGAACGAGGCGTAACTCTTATAGGATCGATCTTCCAGCTCCTTTTTCTGCACCTCTAAATAGGTTTTTATCGCCGTATCGAAACGGTGGAAGCTCTTGGGCGCGGCATTTTCGACAAAGGGGTTCCACCCCTCGGCCAGCTTGCCGTTTATCCGCTTGATGATTTCCCTTGCTATTGTGCGCCTTTGGGGTACGCTTTTTACCCGATTGACCTTTATACGCTTGCGCCGCATTTGCCCGGTAGGTGGGTAGGTTGCATAATACGACACATACCACTCCTTTCCTTCGGTAAGGCGAGCGGGAATGTAATCTATAATACCCTGGGGGGGCGTTTGTTCATTTTGAAGTACGAACATTTTTTTTTTACCCGTTTTGGCTGTTACAAAACGTGTAAAAATTACTGTCCCGTTTTCGGAAAACAGGCCCACGAGTAAAGTTATCGCTGTCCCGTTTCTGTCCCGAAATTCTCTCTAAAACGAAGTAACCACCTCGTTTTGAGGTGGTTACAAGGCTTTTGTAGCGAGAGCTGGACTCGAACCAGCGACCTTCGGGTTATGAGCCCGACGAGCTACCTACTGCTCTATCTCGCGATGTTTAATGGTGCAAATATACGACGGAATATCTGCATACGCAAGTTTTCTGGCGCGAAAGTTTTTTTCGTACATTTGTCCGTGGCTGCAAGGCCTTCTATGTATGAGAAAAAGCACGGTCATATCTCGTAAAACTCCTTTGTATTTCCGGCGCTGGGCGCGCAGGGGATACGCAGCGTTCGCATCGCTCGGGCGGCAGGTAAAGATATGCCGCCTGCGTACCGATATGTGCGAAGGGGAGGAGCGGAAGGCGCACCGTACTACCGGTTGCCTGGACGAGGCCGTGTTCCGCCTCCAGCAAAGCGATGTAGATGAAGAGCTGATCCCTCCCGAACAGCGTGTGGAGCAGTTAGCCGTGCAGTCCTTAGTCCGGGCTGTTGTACTGGTATATCCGGCATCGGAGAATTCGTATAGTATATATAACAGAACAGGCCCGCTATTATCCCGGAGAGGATGGTAGCGGGCCTGTTCTGTTTAGATAAAAAGCACATGAAAACAGAAACACTGAAACAAAAAGTCTTCGCCGGCGGCGATATATCCCGGGACGAAGCCTTAGACCTTTACAAAAACGCCCCTCTGGAGGAATTGCTCCGGGCAGCGAACGACATACGCCGGCATTTTACCGGGGAGTGTTTGGATACCTGCTCGATCATCAACGCCCGCTCCGGGATATGTTCGGAGGATTGTGCCTGGTGCGCCCAGTCCGTTTCGTACACGACGGGGGTCGCTAAATACGACATCATCGACGAGGATGAAGCGCTCCAGGCTGCCTTGCGCAACGAAGAGTACGGCGTGCACCGGTTTTCGATGGTCACAGCTTCCCGCGCTTTTCCTAAAGGGAGGGTAGAGAAAGCCTGCGCCATTTACCGGAAGATCCGGGAGCGGGGCAATGGAAAGCTAAGCCTGTGCGCCTCGATGGGGCTGCTCGATCGCGAGCGGATGGAAATGCTCCGCCAGGCAGGGGTTACCCATTACCATATCAACCTGGAGACTTCGCGGCGGCTTTTCCCGGTGTTGGTGAAAAAGCATACGTACGAAGACAAGATAGAGACCATGCGCAAGGCCCGGGAAGCGGGGCTAAAGATATGCTCCGGAGGGATCATCGGCATGGGGGAAACGGAGGAAGACCGGATCGACCTGGCCCTCGAACTCCGGGCGCAGGGCGTAAAATCCATCCCCCTGAATATCCTGAACCCGATAAAAGGAACTCCCCTCGAGGGGGCACTACCCCTGTCGGAAGAGGAGGTGCTGCGTACGATAGCCCTCTGGCGTTTTATCAATCCGGACGCCTTCATGCGTTTTGCGGGGGGGCGGCTGCTCATCTCCGGGATCGTACGCAAGGCTTTTTCTTCGGGTATGAACGCGCTGATGGTCGGCGATATGCTCACCACGGCCGGGCCGAAGATAGAAGGGGATATGCAGCTGATCCGGGAAATGGGATTCGTCCCGAACGAAAAAGAATGATACGATGGTAAACTACAACAAAATAGACCTGAAAACGGATAGGGAACACTTGTGGCATCCCTATACCTCGACCCTCGACCCGCTGCCGGTATATCCGGTCGACCGGTGCAAGGGAGTGTACATCCATTTGAAAACGGGGGAGAAACTGATCGACGGGATGAGTTCCTGGTGGGCGGTGATCCATGGGTACAACAACCCCCGGCTGAACCGGGCGGTAAAAAAACAGCTGGCGCGGATGTCGCATGTGATGTTCGGGGGGCTGACCCATGCCCCGGCTGTCGGATTGGCCGGAAGGCTGCTCCGGGTACTGCCCGAGGGACTGAACAAGATATTTTACTCGGATTCCGGATCGGTGGCGGTGGAAGTGGCCCTGAAAATGGCTCTCCAATACCAAAGCTCCCGGGGTAAGGCGAAAAAGACCGCGTTTATGACCACCCGCAGCGGCTACCACGGCGATACCTGGCACGCTATGTCGGTGTGCGATCCGGATACGGGTATGCACGGGATATTCAACGGACGGCTGGCCGTCCAGCATTTTGTGGATGCCTTTCCGGGAGGATACGACCGGCCGGTGGATAAAGAGGTGGTTGCCGCGCTCGAACGGGAGATCAAGGAAAAAGCGGCCGGATTGGCGGCCTTTATCCTGGAACCGGTGGTGCAGGGAGCCGGGGGTATGCGTTTTTACAACCCGGAATACCTGGTGCATCTGGCGCGCATATGTAAAAAATACGATGTACTGCTGATATTCGATGAGATAGCCACCGGATTCGGCCGTACCGGGCGTTGGTGGGGCGGTCAGCATGCCGGGGTGGTCCCGGATATCATGTGCATAGGGAAAGCCATTACGGGCGGATATATGTCCTTTGCCGCGACGATCGCCACCACGCAGGTGGCCGATACGGTCTGTGCAGGAGAGGCGGGATGCTTTATGCACGGACCTACGTTCATGGGCAACCCGATGGCCTGTGCGATCGCCTGCGAAAGTTTCGATATCCTCGAAGAGAAAGGATTTTCCCGGATAAAAGAACTCGAAACGATCATGAAACAGGAACTTCCTGCCGCGGAAAAACTGCCGGGCGTGAAAGAAGTCCGAGTGCTGGGGGCGATAGGGGTTATAGAAATGAAGGATCCGGTGGATATGGCTTCCCTGCAGAAGAAATTTGTGGAAGGAGGTATCTGGGTGCGTCCTTTCGGTCGCCTGGTGTATATCATGCCCCAATACGTGATCACCGATGCCCAATTGCGCAAACTGTGCCGAACGATGATCCAATGCATTTCGTAAGATGAGCGAAGGATTCTATCACGATATCACAGAGCGGCTTTCCCGCCTTCAGGCGGACGGAATGCGGCGTAGCCTGCGGGCCGGGGATTACGGCCTGCCCTGTATGTCCCGGCAGGGAAAAGAATACCTAAACCTGTCGGCAAATGATTATCTGGGCATCGCCAACGATCCGAAACTTATCGGCGAATTCCTCAGCCGGGAGGGGGATACGCGCTTCGGCTCGACCGGTTCGCGGTTGATGACAGGAAATACGGACGCTTACCGGGACTTTGAAGAGGATTTGGAGCGGGTTTATGGCCGCCCGGCTTTGGTGTTCGGATCGGGATATCATGCCAATACGGGGATACTTCCTGCACTGGCCGTGGCGGGCGACCTTATATTGGCGGATAAACTCGTCCATGCCAGCATCATCGACGGGATATTGTCCTCGAAAGCGGATTTTTCCCGGTTCCGCCATAATGACTACGGGCATTTGGAAGAACTGCTGGTAAAAAACAAGGAACATTACAAAAATATTTGGATCGTCTCGGAAAGCATTTTTTCGATGGACGGCGACCGGTCGGATGTCCGGCAGTTGGCCAACCTGAAAGAGAAATACGGAGCCCTGTTGTATATTGACGAGGCCCACAGTATCGGTACGGACGGTCCAAATGGCCTCGGTATATGCCGGGCTGCCGGGCTGCTGGAGCAAACGGACGTGGCCGTTTTCCCGATGGGCAAGGGCCTGGCCTCGCAGGGGGCGTTCGTACTGT
Source organism: uncultured Flavobacteriales bacterium (assembly GCA_938023515.1). Classification (GTDB taxonomy): domain Bacteria; phylum Bacteroidota; class Bacteroidia; order Flavobacteriales; family UBA1820; genus Merdimorpha. The sequence continues at coordinate 40,572 of CALJDR010000085.1, read as the reverse complement.
GCCGGGGGGAGGTGAAAGAGTATTTGGTCAATACCTCGCGGCCGTTCATTTTTTCGACGGCACTCCCGCCGGCATGTGTGCGGTGGAGCGCTTTCGTTTTTGACCGAATGCAGGCGATGGACACGCGACGGGAACGGCTGGCCAAGGCATCGTCTCAGCTTCGGGTAGAACTGGAAAATGAAGGATTTAAGGTGTTGGGCGACAGTCATATAATCCCCGTGGTGTTCGGCGAGAATGCCGCCGTACTGGCTGCAGCGGACAGCCTACGGGAGCAAGGGATATGGGCGACGGCCATCCGTCATCCGACCGTGCCTAAAGGACAGGCGCGGATACGGCTTTCCCTGAGTGCCGCTTTTTCCCCGGAGGATATCGGGCGCGTGGCGGATGCTTTTAAAAAATTGAAAAAATGAAACACCAGTGGCTTGCGAAAAAGGGCGGTGACCGCCTGATCGTTTTTTTCAACGGCTGGGGGCAGGATGCTCGGGCAGTAGCGCATTTGTCTGCAGAGGCCGATGTACTGATGCTTTACGCGTATCACGATGGGAAGGATTTTGATTTTTCCTCTTTGCAAGAATATGGGCAGGTAGATGTGGCAGCCTGGTCGATGGGGGTGTGGTATGCTTCGCTGATGGATTGGGAGAAACTGAAAGAAAAACTGAATATTCGCCGAATGGTGGTCCTTTGCGGGACAATGCCGGCGATAGACGATACGCTCGGTATTCCTGCGGCGGTCTTCGAAGCGACCCTTTCCGGATTGACGCCGCGGAGCCTCGAAAAATTCGTCCTGCGGATGGCGGGTGGAGTGACTGCCTACCGGGAAGGCCCTTTGTCTCAGGCGGGTTCCCGTAGTTTCGAGGATGTCCGGGCCGAACTGGCCTGGTGGAAGGATCGTTTCCGTGTGCCCGATAAAGCGATTTGGCAAAAGGCGCTCGTAGGACTGCAGGACGGGATATTCCCGCCGGAAAACCAATCGAGAGCCTGGGCGCAGGCAGGTGTGGATACGGTGGAAAAGGAATTACCGCATTATCCGCTTGCCGGGATGAAATCGTGGAACGAAGTGTTCGAATTTTAAAAAACAAGAGATGCCGGAACAGACGGAATTGATAAAACGGTCCTTTACCCGCGCTGCCGATACCTACGAGGCGCACGCACGGATACAGGACTATGCGGCCGGGCAATTGGCGGAAATGTTCTGCCGGGCCTTGAACGGCCGGGAGCCGGGACGGATATTGGAGATTGGAGCCGGTTCGGGGCTGCTTACTCGGCGGCTGCGCGGGTATTTCCCGCAGGCGGTCTATACGGCCAACGATATTACCGATTCTTTCGCGCAGGAGTATTCCCGTATGGGCTGCCAACCCCTTGTCGGGGATGCGGAAAAGGCGGTATTCCCCTCGGGACAGAATGCCGTGGTGTCGTCCAGTTGCTTCCAGTGGATAAAGGATATGCCCCGGTTTTTACAAAAATTAGCGGATAGCCTCGTCCCGGGTGGTGCGTTGTGTTTTTCCACGTTCGGGCCGGATAATTTTTCACAGGTCAAACATCTGACGGGCTGCGGGCTGGATTATATCCCGGCGAAGGAACTCAAAGGAATGCTGGAAGACGCAGGGTTCCGGGTATGGGTGTGCCGGGAGGAAAAGGATACGCTGTGTTTCGATACGGCCCGGGAGATGCTCCGCTATTTTTCGGCTACGGGGGTGAACGGCATCCGCAAAACACTATGGACTCCGGGGCGTCTTGAAAACTTCGAACGGCGGTACCGGGCGGAATTTTCCGGCGAAGGAGGCTTGCCCCTCACGGTGGATTACCTGTGGGTTGCGGCGGAGAAAATCCGCTGAAAAAGCCGTATATTTGCTCTCCGGAAAAAATGACAGAGCAGCAGTTAACCATCCTTCGCAAGTATTTCCCCGCTCCGGCCGTACAGGCGGTAGCGGACTGGATCCCGCGGCACGGTGTTTTCCTTTCCGTGACGCGCCGCCGCACGACCAAGCACGGCGATTTCACCCTGGCGCCTGTCCGGGGGATGAACCGGATCACGGTCAACGGGTCGCTCAACCCGTACGCATTCCTGCTGACTTTCGTACACGAATTGGCGCATTTGGTCGTACTGAAAAAACACGGCGCGCGCGTACAGCCGCACGGGAAGCAATGGAAAGACGAGTTCCGTTCCCTGATGCTCATGCTCGACCTGCGAACGATCTATCCCCATGATATCCTGGTGCCTCTGGCCGATTACCTGAAAGACCCGAAAGCGTCTTCCGACCGGCATACGGCATTGGCTCTGGCACTGAAAAAATACGATGCTCCGGGCGAGGGGGACGGCGAAAGCGCTTCGGATCCGATGATCTGTGAACTGGCCCCTGGTGTCCGTTTCCTGTTCCGGGAAAAGCGCGAGTTCGTGTTGGGAGAAAAGCGCAGAAGACTGTATCTTTGCACCGATGTTTCTTCGGGGCGGCAATACCTGTTCCAGCCCCATGTAAGAGTGAAAATAAAAAACGATGATGAATAAGAACTACTATGCGGTCATTATGGCCGGTGGGGTCGGAAGCCGTTTCTATCCGATGAGTACGCGCACGCGGCCCAAACAGTTCCTCGATATACTGGCTGTGGGGGAGACCCTGATCCAGCAAACGTACCGTCGCCTGGCCGAGATCGTGCCGGCGGAAAACATTTACGTGGTGACCAACGTGATATACCACGATACGGTGCTGGAACAATTGCCAGGCATGTCCGAAGACCAGGTGCTTTGCGAGCCGCTGATGCGCAATACGGCCCCTTGCATCGCCTATGCTTCGTACAAGATACGCAGCCGCAATCCGGACGCACAAATGGTGGTGGCCCCTTCGGATCATTACATCACTAACGATAAAGCTTTTTCGCACGACGTACAGATGCTGCTGGAAAAATCCGCGGCGAACGACAGGCTGTATACGATGGGTATCCGCCCGACGCGCCCCGATACGGGATACGGTTACATCCAGTACGTGGCCGACGAGGATACGGCTTCCCCGGACGGAATATTCCGGGTGAAGACTTTCACCGAAAAGCCGAACCTCGAGATAGCCAAGGCTTTTTTGGAGAGCGGGGATTTTCTGTGGAACTCCGGTATTTTCGTGTGGCCGGTTTCGGCGATCGTCCGCGCGTTCGAACAGTTCCTGCCGGAAATGCACATCGCCTTCAACGATATGAACGATGCATACTATACCGAATTGGAACCTGTACGGCTCAGCGAGATCTATGCGGCCTGCCAGAAGGAGTCGATCGACTTCGGGGTGATGGAAAAAGCATCCAATGTCTATGTCCTGCCGGCGACTTTCGGGTGGAGCGACCTGGGAACGTGGCGTTCGCTGTACGACAAATTGTCGCGGGATGAAAACGAGAACGCCGTGGTGCAGGGAAATATCCATACCTACGATTCTTCGGGAAATATCCTTTGCTCGGACGGCATGATGCTGGTCAAAGGCCTGAAAGATTTTATCGTGGCCTCGGTAGACGGAGTGGTGGTGATCTGTCCGAAGGACGACGAGCAGTCGATCAAGCAGATGATCACGGACGTAAAAGCCGGCGGTGCCAAACTGAATATATAAACAGCAACTTTTAGTGATAAAAAACATCCGGCATTTGCCGGATGTTTTTTATTGTGGGGTATTTATTCTGTGCTGGATTTGAGAATATCTTCCCGATAATGCCCGATTGCCTCCTCGAAAACCTTGACTGCCTGGTTTACGTCGGTATAGGGCAGCTGCCCTCCGGCCGCGTTTACATGGCCGGCTCCGAAAAAGTACTTGCGGGCCATTTCGTTAACCGAGAAATTGCCTTTGGAACGCAGGGAAACCTTGATAATGCCTTCACCCCGATTTTCTACGAATATACACGACACGTTGATCCCCTTGACTGAGAGTCCGTAGTTGACGAATCCTTCGGTATCCCCCTTGCGGAAGCCGGCCTTGTCCAGTTCGTCTTGGGTAAGGGTCATGCATACCGCCCCGCAATCGGTGTAGAAATGCAGATTAGACAGGGCATTGCCCAGCAGGATAAGGCGGGAAGGAGCGAAACTCAGGTAGATATGGCGGTAAACGTCGTAGTTATCCACGCCTTTGTCCAGCAGGGCGGCGACCACCCGGTGCGTGTCGGCCGATGTCTTAGGGAAGGCGAACTGGCCGGAATCCGTCAGGATACCCGTGTAGAGGCATACAGCGGCGTCTTTATCTAAATAAGGCAACAGCCCGACGTTTTCGGTGAAATGGTACACCATTTCAGAGGTGGCTATCATGCTGGTGTCCGAATACGTATAATTGGCCCGGACGATGGGGTCGATATGGTGGTCTATCAGGATGACGATGGCCGGGCTTTTGGAAACTTCGTCGCCCAGGGCCTCAATGCGGGATATGTCGTTGAAATCAAGGCAGAAAATGATGTCTGCTTCGGCGACGGCCTTGGCGCTTTTGCTCCGGGTCCATTCGTGCCGCCAGACGGATTTATCGCCGGGCAGCCATTTCAGGAATCCGGGGTAGTCGTTGGGAGTGATCACCCGGCAGGTGTGTCCGGCATTTCCCAGGATATGGCAAAGCCCCAGGGAAGACCCTACGGCATCCCCGTCGGGATTTTTATGGGTAACGATAACGATTTTCTTTTTTCCGCCGGAAAGCAGCGCAGAGATTTCCTGATAGTCCTTTGTGTGCATCATAAATCCAAAGATACGAATTTACCCCGAGAGCATGATCGGATAGGGCGGTTTTTTGCCGAAAAAGCCGCTCTCAGGGTGGGAGCGGCTTTTATTTGTTTCCGGCGAACCGAAAGCGTCTTATTTACCTTGCGGGCGTAGGTACCAGTTTTTGTAATCCCTGCCCTGGCTCTTAATCCATTTCAGGAAGTCCGGATAGTGTACATGGATCGGCTTGTTTTCTGCCGGGATCACGTAGGTATCCATTTGCTTCTGGCTTTCGAACCGGAGGTCGATCGCAAAAGGCATTTGGTTGCCGTTGTCGTCGTAGGTGATGTAATACAGGCCCTTGTCCGGCTGGGATTTGTCGTGCCCGAAGCCGAAAAGCGACATATTGGCATAGGACGTCGGGGTATGGTTGACCAAGTGCGCCTCTTTTGTTTTGTCGCCTTTTATGGCGATAAAAGGATTATACGGTGCCCAGACGAAATTCTGCCGGTTTATCGGGTTGGTGTATTTCGTTTTCACGGTGAATACTTTCTTATCGGGAAGGTTAGCATAATCCAGTACATTGGAGGCCAGGCGGACGACCTGCTGCTGGGCATCGTAGGTGGTCGTACCGTCCCCGCCTTCGAATGTGACGGTAGCCCCGACGCTGCTCAGATTGGCGTTCTGGTAGGCGAAGCTATTATTATAAGTAGCGCCGGACCACATTACGGTAAATACATCGGTCGTTTCCAGCACTTCGTTCTTGATATTGTACCCGACGGTCGAAACGTATTTTATCACTACGTCGTTCATGTCGAAGTCGCCCCGGTAAGGCCAGTTGTCCTCGAAGGACAGGATTCCCCGGTATTTCGATTCGAATACAACGGTTTTGTCGTCCGGGGCATTGGGATCCTTATCCGGAATCCCCGGAGTAATGGCTCCGGCCGGGGTGGAGGCTACGTGGAAAATGACGTCTTTGTAGTCGCGCATGTCCGAAGCGCTTGTCTTTACACCGTCCTCAAAAGAAGTGATCACGAAATCTCCGTGGCGGAATACGGCTACGTGGGGCAGGCCGCCCATCAGCTTCGGGTCGGAATAGACCGCTCCATCGCCTTTCTGGGGCACACCGGTTTCATAAACGCCGACGACCGAGTTGGTTTCGTATTTCATTTTATACCCGTTGGAGTAGAGCACCCATCCGATGGATGTGCCTGCCGGGAATTTCGTACCCTGATTCACACCGTTCTCATCGATGTAATGAAGCCGGATACCCTCGCCCGGCAGCATGGCGCCGTAATTGGTCACTCCCGTACCCAGGTACGGGGTAAAATGATACCGGATCATCTTTGCGTCGGGAAGGGCGATGACTTGTGCTTTGATATCGGCCGGGGAGGTAGGGGCCTGACCGGTAGGATAGCAGTAATAAGCCAGCACATTGAGGTTGAGGCATTGTTCGTCGAGCAGATAGAGGTCTACTTCGGCATCCTGTGTCACACGAATATCGCCGTTTTGCAGGACATCCGGGTTGACCTCACCGTGGCCTTCGCCGGGAAGGACCGTGTTGATCGTATTCCATATGGCAGCATCGATATCCAGCGCCTTGCCTTTGGACGCATCCGGGAACGATTGCTGGTTGACGAACGACAGGTAGTCGGGGCGTCCCCACAGCCGGGCATTGCCGCCCCAAAGGACGGACTGATCCACGCCGGGCACGCTGACCAGATTGTCCGAGTGCGTCCACGAGCCGAGCAGGATGGTCTGGATGCCCGGAAAATCGACCTTATTGCAGGAGGTTACCGTATTGGGCGAAACGAAATCGAATCCGTTGGCGCTTTTGGCTCCGTTGGCAGAAGCCGTCGGTACGGTCGCTTCCGAAAGGATGCCGTCTTTTGCGGTAGCTGTCAGCAGAGAGGGTACACCGGCATTCGGGGTGTAGATATACAGGGTTTCTACGGCAGCCGGTACGATGATGGTACTGCTGTATTTGCCTTTGTCATCCGTATAGCCTTTGTCGATCGGCTCCAGATCGGTTTTCTTTACCTGATCGGCCGAAAAAGGATTTTCGGCATATACTTCGAAATACACCCGGTAACCGGATGGCACCTGGTATTGGAGGTTCAGCGTGTATGTGGCTTTGGTCGAGAAATTGAAAACGGGCAGGTTTTCACCTCCGCCTTCACCGGAATTTCCACCGCCGTGTTCGTCTTTTGCACACCCGGCCAGGCCCAATAGCAGGCCGCTTGCCAAGATCAAGGATAATGCGTTGATTTTTAGTCTCATCGAAGAAACAGGAATTAAATAATATTCATCTTCATGAAGATGTAAAAAAGAGCACATCTTTCCTTTTCAGGGAGTGAGTCTACTCCTACATATTCTGGCGCAAATGTATGGTAATTTATTCCAATTGATACTCTTGGGTGAAAAAATAAGAAAGGGCCCTAAGGCATGTCAGGGTGGTGTTTTTTGGTCATTTTAACGACTCTTTAGTAGCTCTCGGCGTGCAAAATCCGGAGGAAATCGGCATGAATACCGCATGGACTATAATTTTAGTAGAAAAACACGGCTTTTTTTGACGATACGGCCAAAATAAAACCGCCCGTTTCCACGGGCGGTTTTTTGAATATGGTTTTCGCGGGAATTATTCGGCGATAGCTGCGACCTCGAATTCCAGGTTGGCCACTACGTCGCGGTGCAGACGGATCTTAGCCGTGTATTTGCCCACAGCTTTTACGGAACCGCCGGCGATCTGGATGTATTTCTTGTCGATCAGGTGTCCCATCTTGGAAAGCTCTTCCGCCAGGTCGGCCGTGGTCACGGAACCGAACAGCTTACCGGTCTTACCGGCTTTGGCAGCCAGGTGGAGTTCTGCTTTCTTGAGGGATTCTGCCAGGGCGTTGGCCTCGGCGATCACTTTGGCTTCTTTGTGAGCGCGCTGGCGAAGGGTCTCTTCGAGCTGCTTCTTGGCCGAAGGAGTGGCGATAACGGCCATTCCCTGAGGGATAAGGTAGTTGCGACCGTAACCGTTCTTAACGGTAACCACGTCGTCTTTGAAACCCAGATTTTCTACGTCTTTTATAAGTATGATTTCCATTTTGTCTGTCCCTCCTATATTATTTCAACATATCGGCTACGTACGGCAGCAGAGCAAGGTGGCGTGCCCTCTTGACAGCGGCTGCTATTTTCTTCTGGAACTTCTGCGAAGTACCCGTCAGGCGGCGCGGAAGTATCTTGCCCTGTTCGTTGACGAACTTGAGCAGGAAGTCGGCGTCCTTATAATCGATGTATTTTATGCCAAGGCGTTTGAAACGGCAGTATTTCTTCTGTCTGCCCGATTCGATGGATACCGGGGTGAGGTAACGTACCTCGGATGTACCCTTGTCCTGTGCCTGAGCTTCGGCGTTCTGGTTTTCTATGTTTTCGTTTTCCATTTTAGTACCTCCGGGGATTAAGCGTTGTTATACTTCTGTTTGATCTTTTCGCGGCGCTGCTGGGCGTAAGCCACACCGTATTTGTCCAGAGCTACGGTGAGGAAACGCATCACGCGCTCGTCACGACGGAACTCGGTCTCGAGGGTACCCACCACGTTGGTCGGTGCCGAGAATTCGAAAAGATGGTAGAATCCGCTCTTCTTGTTGGCGATGGGGTAAGCGAATTTTTTGAGCCCCCAGTTTTCGTAGCTGACAATCTCGCCCTGGTTTGCGACGATAATGTCCTCGAACTTTTTAACTGCTTCCTTTATCTGCTCCTCAGATAAAACGGGATTTAAAATGAAAACAGTTTCGTAATGGTTTGACATTTGAAAAATGTTTTTAAATGAATGAATTCATGAGGCTTAGGCTTTAAAAGCCAAAGCGGTTGCAAATGTATGCAAAAAAAATGTTGCAGGCAATAAATCGGGGGGATTTATCGGCAAAATATTTGTGTGCCGGGTGCCCAGGGGAAGGACAGGCGCTGTTTTCCGGCCGGAAATAAAGATGGGGCCGGATTTGTTTTTCAGGGGAGAAAGATGTAATTTAGCTCTTTATTCGAGAGAGTGAAAGTTTAACAAAAAATAGATACCGAAAAAATGACCGAATTAAAACAACCCAAGGCTATCGAGCCAAACAAGATCTACGCGTACGATGTGGACGGGGTGGTGTACGTGCTGCAGCACCTGCGCAATATTTACGGATTCAAGCCCATCCTCCGCGGGTTCGCTTTTTCCGAATACTCCAGTTTCCATTCCCGCGAGGCAATCAAGAACGCGCTGGACGACAACCAGAAAGTTCTGGAATTCGACTCCCAGGCGGACTTTTTCAACCACTATGCGGCCGCTAAACTGAAAGACCCCGTAGTCAAGGAATAAGGATACTTCCCGTATAAAAAAAGGCGGACCGCTTTGGCCTGCCTGCGAAATGAAAAAAGCAAGCGATTCCGCTTGCTTTTTTCGTTTGCAAAATTAGGATGCTATTAAGGTTTGTTTGGGTCTTTGATGCAGCGAATCTGGGTCGCCATGGCTTTACCGTACGGTATTATATACGGCCCGGCCCCATATCCCGACAAGGTCTCTACATAGGCCTTGGCCGGGTCGCTGTCCACCGGGGTCTGGGTCTGGCACATGATATAGGGATCCACCATTCTCATACTCAATGGGACGCCGGCATCGGCATCACGAGGGTATTCCATTGGGAAAAACATCGAGGCCATAGTCTCCGGGTTGTAGATCACATAGCCGAGTGCACAGGACGTAGGATTGGAGGTCGACCCGCTCACCTTATAATAGGACGATTGCGTACGCTCGTAGGCGTGGTTGTACAGTTCGTAACTGTCGTTGGCCCCGGGAGACATGATCACCTCGATCCGGCGATCCAGGTAACCGTCCATATAGACCCCCGGGGCGGTGACATTGCCGCCCATATTTTCGGCCCCGTCGCAGCGGAGGCCCTGGAAGAACGGCTGGCCGCCGATCTGGGCAGGCGGGGTGATGTAGCCCTCGGGACAGTGTTCCACGTAGTCTGTCGGCGCCCAATTTTTATCCCAGTTCGTCAGTCCGGCGCTGGAGGAGGCATCGCTCGACGACATCGGGTTGAAGGCCCGTTTACCGCCCCATTGGAACAGATAGCCGAACCAAGTGGGATATTGGGCGAATACGGCGTGTTCGTCCCCTGTCAGCTCGTGGTGGTCGGAAACATCGGTGCCGGTCTTGCTGAGTGTCGGGTCGACCAGCAAGTAGGGCGAAAATTTCACGTCCGGCACCGCGAAACTCGTTTTTGTGCCGTCGACGGTGAGTGCGTAGGTTTTTCCGGGATCCAGGATATTGTCCGGATTTTCCCCCTGCCGCACGAAGATGAAGTCGCTTAGCTTCATTTTGTCGTAGATATTGTTCACCACCCGTTTATCGACGTAGATGATCTGGATGAGCCCGTAACGGTTGGGCTGGCCCTGGTTGGTCGAGGTCAGGCCGATGCGGAAGCGTACGACAAAGTCATCTCCCGCGATGACGGTCTTATCCCCGTCGATGGTGCGCTGTTCGGGATCCCCGGGGAAACGGCCGTTTTCCATCGTGAGATTGTCGTCCCATTCGGCCAGGCGGATGAAGTCCTGCCCTTTGATCACACGGACTATCCAGCGGCCGTAGTAGGGTTTGTCGTACTTGAACGGATTTTGCGGGATCTGGATCAGGCGCTCGCCCCGCTGGTCGCTGCGGTGGAAAGTGCCCTGCACACGGACGAGGGGCCTTTGGGTGTAGTCCCCCGAGCCGTCGTACCCGCGCAGGTCGGCGGCCAGGTCTACTTTGACGCGGCCCTCGGCGGTATTGCGGTGCAGGTAGATCGTCGAGTAGCAGTAGTCGGCCGATGCTTTGTCGAAGCGGTTGTTCACCTTGAGGTAGAGTTGCCTCGTGGGGTCCAGCTGGGCGTTTCCTTTGCCGCCCAGCTCGAAGTTCCCCGTTTCCGAATAGGCGAGGCCGTAGGCGGTAATATCGGTGGTGGAGAAAGCGTTGTCTATGGGTTTGGCCGAGGCGTAGATGACGTCCTTGCCCAGCGGGAACGTTTCACCCAGGATGCTGGCGCTGTGTTCACGCCGGATTTTGATGACCTTGCGCAGGTCGCCGATGCGGATATCCAGCGTGCCTTCCGTGAAGTCGTTGTCGAAGAAAGCTTTCAGTTCGCGCCGTACCGGGATGCCCTCTGTCGTGGGAATGGACAGTTTCAGGCTCGAAACTTTGGCGCCGTCGTCCCCCTGGAGGTGAATACCTGCCGAGGCAGTCACTTCGCCCGGCTGCCAGGTGCGGTTGGCGGTGTAGATGAGGATCGTGACCGAGAACGGCGTGGCTTTGGCTATATCCTCGCTGTCGTTGTAGAGCCCCTCGAAATGATTGATGTAGTTCGAGTTGTACATCCAGTATTCGCTGTTCGACACCCCGAGGTACTGCGCCCCGTTGGTGACGATGTCGTAAGAGTCGGGGTCTGCCGCCTCGATATCGTAGAGAATGCCGTTCGAGGCAGGATTGTTCATCGCCTCTGCGGCCGTACGGTAACCGGCGGTCTGCACCATACGGACGACGATCTTGTAATGATACCCGCGCAAGAGGTCGCGCAGAGCTTTTTTATCCGCGGTGTACAGGTTGAGGCGGTAATAGCCTTCGCAGCCGTTGTACAGGGCCTTGACGATGACCGATGTGGCGTTGGCTGCCGCCGACTCGTAACAGTAGAGGGGCTGCGTCGTAGAGATGCCTTCGATGGTTTCGGTGGCGGCCATCATTTTCGAGACGTCGCCGTCGGGGCCATAGGGCAGGTAAGAAATGTTCGAAAGGGTGGCCGACGGCAGGACATATCCGCGGTCGGGGGCATTGAAGAGCGTAGCTCCCTGTAGTTCGAACGTGTAGGGGCTTCCGGTGGGTACCTGATTGCTGACGGTGAGTCTTACCGTGGCGGGGGTCAGCACGACCGGTGCGGCGCTGGTCCCGATGGTCGTTTGGGCGGTGATGCCGGAAGGCAGGCTCTGGCCGCCGGTCATCGGATGCGCCGAAGGCATCCGGGAGATAACGCCCGATGTGGCCGGCAGAGGATCGGTAATGAGACTTTGGCGCACATCGGCCAGGGTGGTCGAACCTTTCGCCCAGTTTGCCGATGCCGTTTCGATCCCGCTTCGGAAATTGACCACGATATGGGCATAGCAGGCTTCGGAACGTTCCGCGAGTTTGATGCCGTAGTAGGACTGCAAGGCGACGGGAGTGGCAAATCCCCAGTCGAGCAGTGCCGAATTATTGTCGTTGCCGCTGAAAAGCAGCACGCATACCGATTGGGGATCGATCGTCTCGTCGGCAGAGGTATTGGCCCGCGTGGTGACTTGCGTCCGCTCCGGCCGGGTGAGGTAAATGCCGATCTGTCCCGGCGTATTTCCTTCGGGGGAGACTCTGGGGTCTTTAATACAGCCGGCTCCCAATACGGCCAGCAGCAGGGGGAGGGTTCTGAAATATCGTTTCATCTTCATTTTCCTTATTTTTTTACACAGCGGAACGAACCGGCGCGGAAAGGATTTATATTTCCCACGATGCGGCAGTCCAAGGTCCCGTCGATATTACTGAACATAAGCCCGTATTTCTTCGTGGCTGTCTTTGTGTCGCCGGTCTGGGTCCAAAGGAACCCTCCGAGCCCGGCCATGCGCAGCTCGCCGTTGCTGGCGTCGCGGTAACCGGTTGCAGGCAGAAAAAGCGAAGCATAGGTGTCCGGGTTGTAGAATAGAATACCCCAATAGGCGATATTAGCCCCGGAAGATACGGCGCAGGGCGGGGTGGTTACCGTCGCCGAGCCGGTGTTCGAATCTACGCTGTAGGCTTTGCGTCGGTCGAAATACCCGTCGGCATAATATCCCCACAGGTAATTTTGGTCGGCCGTATTGGCGGCCATCGCATAATCGCCGTCGGTCTTCTGCTCCGGAATATTCCGGAAAAGCGAGTAGCGGAGTTGGTCTACCGTGGGCTGCTGGTATCCGGTCGGACAGCCGTCGCGGTAAAGGCTCGTGTTGTAACTGAGGTTCGGAGTGACGGTCGAGGTATAGGGATAGGGCGTAATGGCTCCTGTCCACGGGTTTGCTGGGTGGAACGCGTAAGCGGAATAACGGGTAGAAGTAGTCATCGAGCCGTTGCTCCTGTTCCAGCAGAAAAACCGCTGGGCTTGGGTGGGAAATCCCGTTTCAGACAGGATGGACGAGGAGGAAGTGGTCGAATTTCCCAGTAAAAGCTGCTCGCCCAGCGTGCTGCCGCCCGCGGGTGCGGAGTAGGAATAATACGTCAATGCGTATTGTGAAACGGTTTTCACGTTAGTGCTTGTGCGGGTGACGCTGCCGCCCAGAGTACCGTCTGCCAGAATGGACGATGCGCTGTCGGTATTGCGCATCACATAGTCGTACTGGCCCTGTTTTACATAAATGTAATATGTTCCGGATGTGGTTTCAAGTTTGATACGGGCGGCACGCGCGGTAGCCGACGTACCGGTGAGACCTACCCGGAAATAGATTCGGCCATCGCCGGAGAGTGTCTGTACCCCGGAGGCGAGGGGGTATTTTTCCGCATCGGCCGGGCTGTCGGTATAGATATTCTTGTCGGCTGCTATCGAAGGGTCCAGCAGAACGAATTCGCCTGTGCCGGCCGGGTATTCCGTGGTGGCCGTCCATACGCCTTCGTTTTGTGCCGAGACGATACGCTCGCCTTTCTGGGTGGCCCCGTAAAAAATACCGATCCAGGGGATTTCGGAGAACCTGACCGTGGGCAGGTAATCGACGCGCTCCAGCGTCAGTTTTTTGGAGAGGTGTCCGGCCTTTAGATATAGCCCGTATCGCGTTGCGTCCTTGTTGAAGGCGATCTTGCTCAGTTGGGTCGATGGCGTAAGGTCGATATATCCGGTGGTATTGAAGCCTCCGTCGGGGGTGGCTTCGCTTTTGGAGATCTGGATATCTGTCGTGATATTTCCCTTCACGTCGTAAACGTCGCCCGATTCGTTTTCTATTTTGTCGCCTACGGTAATCTCATCTCCCGGGACGTTGGTCCAGAAGAAAATGCGCTGGGTGGCGATGGAGGCTATTCCGTCGGCCGTGCGGGAAAAGACCATGGGGACCGTCGGTTCCGATACGTTGAGATAGGGGGCCTGGATATCGCCGCTAACCTGCTGGGACCACCACTGGGGCTTGATGTATATTTGGTTGGCATCGAGGTTTCCGGCGCTGCTCAGGGTCGCAAAAACGATATGATTGACGTTGCGCGCCAGATTATAGCCGTTTTTGGATTCCCCGTACAGTTTGATCGTGTAAATGGTATTCAGGCCGTTATATTCGGCGTATATTTTCAGGTAGGAAGCATCGATATCCGAAGCGGGATTGTCCGTCCAGCGTTCGGGGAAAATGTTGCCGGTGTCGAAGATCAGGGTGTAATTGTCTTTGGCATTTTCGTCGTCGACGTCGGTATCAAACCGGATGCCGGCGGCCTCGTTGTATGGAGTAAGGGTTTGCAGGTCGCCCTTGGCAGGCGTATAGGTTTTTTGGAGCAGGTAGCAACGGTCGGGGAGGTTGCCTACTTCGACTTTTTTGATGACGATCACATCCGCCTGTCCGGTCTTTTTCCGCAGGTGGAGCGTGACCTTGCTCTGGGTGCGCACCAGTTCTGTCGTAAGTTTATTCAGCCAGGTACCGCCCCCGTCGGTCGAAATCTGGGGCAGTCCGTTTTGCAGTTGTCGCAGGACGATCTGTTCCATCTGAGACAGCGGTACGTTTTCTTCGGTAAAGGATCTACTTCGATCTTTTGGAGGTCGGCCGCCGAAGTAATGGCATCGAGGGCCGTGCTCATGGCCGGGGTTTCGTTGGCCACGATATAGAGCCTGTAATTACCCGCAGGCAATTCGATCTCGAATGTGTCGCCCTCCCCAGGTTTAGATGATAAGCCATTTTCGGTGGATTTATTGTAGGCGATCGTTCCATCCTTGTCTATGGCGATGAAGCGAACGGTAGACAGGATCACTCCGTCCGTAGTGTTCGGCGATGTATGTGTGGTGACGTCAAACCGGACGCGGGCCTGCATATCGGGGATATCGCCATCCTCTTTCAGTGAACAGCCGCAGAGCAGAGACAATGCCAGCGGCAGGAAAATGCATTTAGGTAAGAATTTGCTCATTCTTTATTTATTTTCAATACGTTCGTCTTTTTATGGGATTGGTAGTCTGGCCTCTGTATTGCCGAAACCGATTCAGAATACTGTCGGCGATATGTTTGTATAAAAGAATGCAGTAGAAATGCATTTCATTTTAACGGCTCCTCCGGCCTGTACGATTGTGTGCTTGAAATAGGTCTGCAGTTTTACAGACATGGTGTAAAAAATCGTTTAGCGATTTGTCTCCCAGGTTTTTAATACAGTTTTCATAACTCTGTCTTTCTCATCAGCCTGTCGGCTGAAAAAACAGCGTTTCCATGAATAGAGTGACAAAAATAGATATTTTATTTCCCTGGTAAATTTTACGTGTTATGATAATCGGGGGAAAAGTCAAATTGATAAAAAAACGAAGCAAATACGCTTATTTCCTTTCGGCATCGGAAAAGCGTAAGGATGAAGTAAGATACTGGAAAGACGCGGAAAACAATACTTTTTAACCGTAAAAAAGACTCTTAAAAACCCATTTTATTTTTTAAGGCGGAGACGTCGCGGCGGAGTTCGGCGATGATCTCTTCCATCTGTCCCTGGCTGAGGGCCGACTCGATGACCGACTGGGAAATATAGGCCACGAAAGCCCATATTTCGGCAATATCCTTTATGGGTACTTCGTACGGTTCGTAAATCTGGTTGGTGGAAGACAAGGTGATCTTCCCTTCCCGGAAGTCCGGGTATATTTTTTTGAATACGATGCCGTCCTCCCGGGTGACGACGATGGCGAACTGACCTTTGTGCAGGGTGTTCCAATCGGCCGCATATTCTCCCACTACGTACGATCCCTGCGCCACCGGGGGCATGCTGTCGCCCATGACGGGAAAAGCCCGGTATTTGCGCTGGGGGGAGAGGAACGGAAGGCTCATATGGGGGAGGGAAGCGATGAATTCCGGGTCGGCATATCCGGCCACATATCCCGCACGGGCCGCAGCCGGGACGACTTCCACGTTTTCTTCGTTGTCGGCCGATACGCTGGTGGCCAGTACCCGCAGGTGGCGGCCGGCGATGTCCGGCGCCTCCCCCCGCAAGGCGTCCTCCAGCTCTTCCGAAGACAATTCGGACATGTCCGTGCGCAGCAGAGTATCGATGTTCACCCCGAAATGGGCGGCGATCCGGTCGAGCAATTCGAGGTTCGGCTGGGCCAAATCGTTCTCGTAACTGCTCAGGGTGGTGCGTTTCAGGTCGAGCGCCAAGGCCAGAATGTCCTGCGAGAGCCCCTTGTGGTGGCGGAGGAATTTGAGGTTGGCGGCGAATTTCGACATGTTCGGGTGATGATTATATAGGCAAAAATACGGTTTTTTCTTTTAGTGCCGGGCTATAATATGAATTTGACTTCGCGGAAAGCATAGGCAGATACGGTCCCGTCCTCCCGTTCGATCTGCAGGCATCCCGTATCGTCGCATCCGCGGATGGTGCCGATAAACCGGCCGTCCTTGTCCTGATATTCGGCCTGCTTGTCCTTGCGCCACATATGGGCCAGGTATTCCTGCTTTATATCTTCCAGGCGGCCTTCCCGGAGCGCCCGATAGTATTTTGCTATATGGTGCATGACCTCATCCAGGACTTCATGCAGGTCCGATTCCTCCCCCGAAGCGTTATAAATGGAAGTCGGGTTGGGGACCCAGTCTTCGAACTTTTCCTGATTTACATTCAGCCCCATTCCAGCTACACAGCGGACGATGCGGCCGGATTTGATGGAACTCTCGATCAGGATGCCGCATATTTTGTCGTCGCCCACGTAGATGTCGTTGGGCCATTTCACCTGTACGTCGTTCACATATTTTTCCACGGTCTCGCGTATGCCGAGCGACACACACATATTGAGGAAAAAGTGATCCTTTGCTTCAATGTCCGGGAGAAGAAGTGTGCTGAATGTGAGGTTTTTACCCCCCTGGCTGCTCCACCGGTTGGAACCCTGTCCCCGGCCGGAGGTCTGTTCCTCGGTAATGACTACGGTGAACTCCTCGACAGGCTCGCCCGAGGCGAGCATATTGATCAGGTGGGTATTGGTGGATGCCAGTATCGGATGCTGCAAAACAGTGTATTGCAGATCGTTATCCGTTCTCATAATGTTTTATTAATTTAAGCGTTGTCACGCAAAATTTCATTAAATTTGCCAATTGCCAAAACTAATCAAATTAAATGATAAAAAAAACAGTATCTACTGACGATTTGCTATCCGCAATCCTTCACGAACTTTCCGAGATCAAGGCACAGGACATCGTGCTGATGGACCTGCGGGGGATAGAATCCGCCGTGTGCAGTTATTTCATAATATGCACCGGTAATTCCTCCACCCATGTGAACTCCATCGTCGGGTTCGTCGAAAGACAGGTATCCCGTTCGCTCAAGGAACATCCCTGGCACGTAGAAGGCGCGGAAAATTCGCAGTGGGTGCTGATGGATTATTCCGATATCGTCGTACATGTATTCCAGGAGTCTACGCGTCAGTTCTACGACCTGGAATCCCTGTGGGGAGATGCTAAGACAACGCGCATAGAGGAATGATCCCGCGGAAAGACCCGGACCTGATTTTTAACGGAAAAAACTAAGAATGGAACAAAAGAAACCTACAAGCAATATAAATACAGGCGGACGTTCGCCTTTGGGATTTTGGTGGATATCGGCGCTGATCATCGTAGTGATATTCGGTATCGAGTATTTCTACAGCAGCGATGCCAAGCCGAAAGAAATATCCCAGAAAGAATTCTTCGATACGGTCATGCCGTCGGGCGAGGTAAAGGAAGTGGTGATCTTCAACAAGGACTACGCCAATATCTACCTGACCGACGAGGCCCTGAAATCCGATAAGTACAAGGACCTTCCCAAGACATACGGTTCCGGACAGGCCAAAGGCCCCCAGTTCAAGGTGGTGTTCGTCGATGCGGCGAATTTTGAGAAAACGTTCAACGAAGTGGCCGACGCGCACAACCTCGACATACCCCTTCGCAAAGAAGTTCCCAATTCGTTCTTCGGCGACCTTTTTGCATGGCTTCCGCTGATCCTGATGATCGTTTTCTTCGTCTGGATGATGCGCCGGATGGCCGGCGGCGGTGGCGGAGGAGGCAGCCAGATATTCAATATCGGGAAGAGCAAAGCCCGCGTATTCGACGAGAACGACCGGATCAAAGTGACGTTCGAGAACGTAGCCGGGCTGGAAGGCGCCAAGGAAGAGCTGCAGGAGATCGTCAGCTTCCTGCGGGAACCGACTAAATACACCCGCCTGGGCGGAAAGATACCCAAGGGTGCCCTTCTGGTAGGCCCTCCGGGAACTGGTAAAACCTTGCTGGCCAAGGCTATCGCCGGGGAGGCGAGTGTGCCTTTCTTCTCGCTTTCGGGTTCGGACTTCGTGGAGATGTTCGTCGGCGTGGGGGCTTCGCGTGTGCGCGACCTGTTCAAGCAGGCGAAAGAAAAATCCCCGTCCATCATCTTTATCGACGAAATAGACGCGATCGGGCGCGCCCGCGGCAAGAATGCCATGACGGGATCGAACGACGAGCGGGAAAATACCCTGAACCAGCTCCTGACAGAGATGGACGGTTTCCAGACGGATACCAACGTAATCGTGCTGGCGGCTACCAACCGGGCGGACATTCTGGACAAGGCACTGCTACGTGCCGGACGTTTCGACCGTCAGATATACGTCGACCTGCCCGACCTGAACGAACGCGAGGCGATATTCAAAGTGCATCTCAGGCCCCTGAAACTGGCCGAAGGGCTCGATATATCGTTCCTGGCACGCCAGACGCCCGGATTTTCCGGGGCGGATATCGCTAACGTCTGCAACGAGGCAGCCCTTATCGCTGCCCGCCGCAATAAGGACGCGGTAGACAAGGAAGACTTCCTTTCGGCAGTCGACCGTATTATCGGCGGGTTGGAAAAACGCTCCCGAATCATCACGCCGGAAGAAAAGCGGGCGATCGCCTTCCACGAGGCGGGGCATGCTACGGTAAGCTGGCTTACGCGGTATGCTTCTCCGCTGGTCAAGGTGACCATTGTACCGCGCGGGCAGTCGCTCGGTGCGGCCTGGTATCTGCCGGAAGAACGGCAGCTCACTACGGCCGATCAGATACTCGATGAAATGTGCGCTACGTTGGGCGGCCGCGCCTCGGAACAGATCATGTTCGGCAAAATATCCACCGGAGCGCTTTCCGACCTGGAAAAAGTCAGCCGGCAGGCAATGGCTATGGTCACCGTATACGGGCTGAACGAAAAGATCGGCAACGTTACCTATTATGATTCCACAGGCCAGCGCGACTATGGCTTTACCAAGCCTTACAGCGAAAAAACGGCGCAGGTGATCGACGAGGAGATATCCAAGCTCATCGAGGATCAGTACCAGCGCGCCCTGAAGATCCTGTCGGACAACAAGGAAAAGCTCACCCGTCTGGCAGAAATGCTGCTCGAACGGGAGGTGATATTCAAGGAAGACCTGGTCGAGGTATTCGGCCCGCGCCCTTTCATGGATGTGGAAGACGGCCTGAAAGAAGAGAAAGCAGCCGTATCGCCCGAGCCTCAGTCCAATAAAGGCGGGGAGAATGCCATGCCTGCACAAGAGGATCGCACCGAAGGGGATTCTTTGAAAAATGAGGAACAAAAGCCGTAAAACAGGGCGTTAATTGGGCCGATTTTCGTACTTTTGCCCTAAATATGACAGCGCGCCTTGAACGGCAATAAAAAAGACATCAGACAAAAATTTGCAGCGGCTTCCGTATCCGTCAGGGCGGTGGCAGGTGCGGTATATGTCCTGCTGTTGGTAGGCTGCATACTGGCCGGAGCTTCGGTGTACTTTACTTTTATGTTCCTGGCCTCGGCTGTTTGTATCTACGAATATTTCCGCTTGCTCTCCCTGCGCAGCCGCAGCCTGAAGGTCTCGTTGGTGGTTATCCATCTGTTGGCCCTGATATCGGTGGCCTTTTCGCAGGGCTATATTCCCCACGTGGAATTCGATTCGGCGCTGAAGGTGCTGCTGATCCCTCTCCTGTTCCTGCTGTTTTTGATCGAACTGCTGCGCGGCAAGGATAATGCCGTATCCGATCTGGGGAAAGCGTTTCTCACATTCGTTTATATCACGATGCCCTTTGCGTTGGCGCTGTACGTGCCCTATACGGAAGGAAACATATATAATTTCCGCATACCGCTGGGCATATTCATCCTCACGTGGGTGAGCGACACGTTCGCTTACCTGTGCGGTATAGCCTTCGGGCGCCACAAACTGATGGAGCGTATTTCCCCGAAGAAAACGGTGGAAGGGTTCGTCGGCGGGGTGGTTTTCACCTTACTATGCGGTTATGTGCTTTTCCAGGTGTTCCCCGATACCCTTACGCTAGTCGAGTGGATGGTGATCGCGGTGATCGTCAGCATTATGGGGGTCGTGGGCGATCTGGTCGAATCGATGTTCAAGCGGCTGGCCGGGGTCAAGGATTCCGGGCGTATCATGCCGGGCCACGGTGGAATGCTGGACAGGCTGGATAGTTTCATCATGAGCATACCGTTCATCTATACGTTCCTGTATCTGTCATGAGTATGAGGTTCAAGATACACCGCGAAGGAAAAAGCATCCTGCTCTTCATTTTTGCCGTGCTGGTACTGGTAAATGTACTGACATTCCAGTATGTCAAGGCGCAATGGGTATTTCTTTCGGTACTCGCCGTAACATCCATAAGTTACATATTGGTTTCCACTTTCTTCCGCAATCCGCGCCGGTATGCTATCCAGCCTAAGGATACGCAAGTATATTCTCCGGTGGATGGGAAAGTCGTAGTGATTGAACAAGTACAGGAAACGGAATACTTCAACGGGCCGATGCGCCAGATATCGGTGTTCATGTCGCCGACCAACGTCCATGTGACACGGTATCCGGTGAGCGGGATGGTCGAGTATTCAAAGTACCATCCGGGTAAAAAACTCGTCGCCTGGAGCCCTAAGTCGTCCCTGGAGAACGAACGGACAACGGTCGTAGTGAACAATACCCTGCTTGGGAAGATCCTTTACCGTCAGGTGGCCGGGGCGATGGCCCGCCGGATCGTGAACTATGCGATGGTAGGGCAGCATGTGGGCCGCGGGGCCGACTCGGGATTCATTAAATTCGGGTCCCGGGTGGATGTGCTGGTGCCTCTCGATTTTAAGGTATGCGTATCCCTGGGACAGAAAGTCCGCGGCGGGGAGACCGTGATCGCCGAGAAAGAGACGAAAGAATAAAATAAATACAGTTTACAAAAAAGCCTTCCGGAATCCGGAAGGCTTTTTTGATAGGGGTCAGGGAATATCCATGTACTTGTGTATCTGGACAGACGCCCGCCACCGGGGATGCGACTTGATGTATTCGGTCAGCAGAGGGGTCACTTCTTTCCGCCGATCCCATTCGGCCTGAAGCAGC
This sequence comes from uncultured Flavobacteriales bacterium, assembly GCA_938023515.1. Lineage (GTDB taxonomy): Bacteria > Bacteroidota > Bacteroidia > Flavobacteriales > UBA1820 > Merdimorpha. The sequence goes on along the minus strand of CALJDR010000085.1, from coordinate 19,374 downwards.
AGGACACACCCTTCTTTTGTCTGGGCAGCATAGCGTTCGGCCTGCCGAAGATCGTCCGGGCCGGAAATGACCATTTTCAGTTCGTCTGCCCGGGAGAGGGTTTCTTCGGTGGGGACTTTAGCTTCTTTGGGCGATACGCATATCCAGTCCCAATGCCCCGACAGGGCGCGGCTTCCGGAGGTTTCCAGGTGGGTGCGCAATCCCTTGGCCTGCAACAGAGCCGTCAGTTCGTCCAGATCGCGGAGCAGGGGTTCCCCGCCGGTCACTACTGCGATAGGGGCCTGACCGGGAATTTGGTCGATAAGGGCACGGATGTCGGTCCATTGCTCCTTGGTCGCGGTCCAGCTCTCTTTTACGTCACACCAGGGACACCGTACGTCGCAGCCAGCCAGGCGGATGAAATAAGCCGCCTGACCACTGAAGCAACCTTCGCCCTGCAGGGTATAGAAGTGCTCCATCACGGGGAGCATCCGGTCTTTCGGGGTATCCGTATTCATGTCTTTTTCCTGTCTGCGGATAAAAAACCCTCCCTGAACGAGTCCGTTCAAAGAGGGTGGTTGTATCCGGAATATTCGTTACTGCATATTGGTAAAAACGTACTGTACGTCGTCGTCCTCCTCGAGCTTTTCGATTATCTGCTCCACATCGGCTTTCTCCTCGTCGGAGAGCTCCTTCAGATCTACCGGCACACGCTCGAAGCCAGTGGTGGTCACCGTCAGTCCGCGTTCCTCGACAGCGGCGTTCAGGGCGCCGAAATCAGCGAAAGCCCCGTATATCATCACGCCCTCTTCATCGGCGAACACCTCTTCGGCGCCGTAATCGATCAGTTCGAGTTCGAGCTCTTCCACATCCATTTCGGGTTTCTCGATCTTGATGAAGCACTTGCGTTCGAACATAAAATCGACCGAGCCGGAAGTACCGAGCGTACCGCCGTATTTGTTGAAGATGCTCCGGATATTGGCCACCGTACGTACGTGGTTGTCCGTCGCTGTTTCGATCAGTACGGCGATGCCGTGGGGGGCGTATCCTTCATAAACGACTTCCTTATAGTCTGCCTGGTCCTTGCTGGTAGCTTTTTTGATGGCACGTTCGATGTTGTCCTTCGGCATGTTGGCCGTTTTGGCGTTCTGGATGGCCATACGCAGGCGCAGATTGCTCTTGGGATTGTCCCCGGACTCCTTGACAGCCATGGTGATCTCCTTGCCGATACGGGTAAAGGTCTTGCTCATGTTAGCCCAGCGTTTGAGCTTGGTAGCTTTGCGGTATTCGAATGCTCTTCCCATTTTATTGTTTATTCTTTGTGTAGAACGGTAACTGTATTGATGAATGCAAAGATAGCTAAAAATTCTTTTGGCTGTCTCCAAGGCCCGGTTTTTATGTGCGGGGCGATCGTTTGGATTTTCGGGGAAAAATTCGTAACTTTGATAGATAACCAAACCAAAATAAAGGAGATTTAATTATGAAAACGATTATTGATAAGGCTGCTTCGCGGGGTTATTTCGACCATGGATGGCTCAAAACCCACCATACTTTCAGTTTTGCCGATTATTACAATCCTTCCCGGGTGCATTTCGGTGCACTTCGGGTGCTGAACGACGATACGGTGGCCCCTTCAAAAGGATTCGATACGCATCCCCACCAGAATATGGAGGTGATCTCCATTCCCCTTACGGGTTACCTGAAACATGGGGACAGCGTACAGAACCAGCAGACCATAACAGTGGGCGATATACAGGTGATGAGTGCCGGAAGCGGCATTTTCCACAGCGAATACAACGGCAGCGACAAGGAACCGGTAGGCTTCCTGCAGATATGGGTGTTCCCGCGTGATAAGGATACCCCGCCGAAATACAATAATTTCGATATCCGCCCGCTGATGAAAAAGAACGAGTTCTCGCTCTTCCTTTCTCCGGACGGGGAAACCCCGGCTGCGATCCGCCAGGATGCCTGGTTTTCGATGGGTGAGCTGGATAAGGGCGTAAAGGCCGGCTACAAGCTTCACCAGGAAGGTCACGGCGTGTATGTGTTCGTGATCGAAGGAAGCATCAAAGTAGCCGGAGAGACGCTTTCCCGTCGTGACGGTATAGGCATCTGGGACGTCGATGCCATAGAAGTGGAGGCTCTGGAAAAATCCAAGGTTCTGCTGATGGAAGTGCCGATGTTTTAAAATGAATTTTTGAAAAATTCCCGCAAAGACGGAACGTCGTTTTTGAACGGCGCAAAATTTTTGCGGGAATTTATTTTTGCATTTTCTTAAGAAAAAAGCAACATTGGTTGCCGATATTTTACTAATGGAAATTGGGATTTTTTGATCCGTTTTTCCAATCGCCGGTGTATCAGGCCAGAAGTGTGATTTTATGTAGGTAAGGTTAAATAATATTAATGAGATTTAAAAATGGAGTTGCATGTATTTGGTAATCATGGTATTATTTTAAACTTGAGGAAATCTATATACAAAATATTCTTCCGAGTCAAGGGCGTTTCGGCTTTTTTTTCATCTTTTTTTCGGCCATTTTTGTCTTGCCCAAACGGGAAAGAAAGACCACTACGGATATAGTTTTTACTATCCTGATTTATTAATATTTAACAAATGAAAAGAGAAACAGCTGCCTCTCTTTGGAACGCTTGCCTGTCTATTGTAAAACAGGGGGTGTCACAGAAAGAATACGCTACATGGTTCGTGCCGACCAAGGGGTTGTCCATGGATGGAAAGACGCTCACGGTCGAGATACCCGACCGGATATTTTATCAATGGATAGAACAGAACTATACGGAGGTCCTGCGCAAGGCATTGGACGAGGTAGTAGGCAACGAGGCACGTTTGCGCTACAGCCTTCCTAAAGCCGTCCGTCCGCAGGCGGATCCCAAGGCCGAATACATGGCCCCACAGCAGGTACAATACGTGAAATTCTCATCGCAGCTCAATGCGGCCTATACATTCGACTCGTTTATCGAAGGAAAGTCCAACCAACTGGCTGTCAGTGCGGCCCGCACAATCGCGGAACGCCCCGGTAAAACGGCTTTCAACCCCATCCTTATATATGGCGGCGTAGGACTGGGGAAAACCCATCTGGCCCAAGCTGTAGGCAATGCCGTAGCGGCAGCCGACCCGTCTAAAAAAGTACTTTACGTACCTTCCGAAAAGTTCATCCAACAGTATGTGGATTCGTTCCGCCAGGACAAGCGCAACGATTTCATCAATTTCTATCAGGGGGTGGATGTACTCATTATCGACGACGTACAGTTTTTCAGCGGCAAGACCGGATCGCAGGAAGTATTTTTCCACATATTCAACCATCTGCACCAGAACGGTCGCCAGATCATCCTGACGGCCGACAAATCGCCGGTGGATATGCGCGATATGGAAGAACGGTTGCTTTCTCGTTTCAAGTGGGGACTGCAGGCCGAGCTCGGCGCGCCGGATTATGAACACCGCCTGCAAATTCTCTCTGCAAAACTGGAACGGGACAACATCCGGATTGCAGAAGACGTGGTGTGCTATATCGCCCGTATGGTCAATACTAATGTCCGCGAACTGGAAGGAGTGGTCAATTCCCTTTTGGCACAATCTGTACTGGCCCATCGGGAGATCACGATGGATCTGGCCGTTTCGCTGGTGAGCCAGTTTATCCGCACGACCAAGAAAGAGATCACGATCGATTATATCAAAACGGTGGTTTGTCAGGCAATGAACGTGGATGTATCTTCACTGGAATCCAAAAGCCGCAAACGCGATATTGTACAGGCCCGGCAAGTGGCCATGTATTTTGCCAAGTCGCTCACCAAGAACTATTCCCTCCAGCATATCGGCTCGCATATCGCCGGGCGTGACCATTCCACTGTGCTCCATTCGTGCAAAGCGGTGGCTAACCTGATGGATACCGACCGCAAATTCCGTACGATGGTGGACGAGATAAAAGGGAAAATCCTGGGCTGCGCCTGATCGCAGGTTATTCGGAGCGTATTTAAGAATGAATGAAAATTACCGGAGACTATCAATGTAGTCTTCGGTAATTTTTTTTCGGTCGGTTTTGCCGGTGTGGGTCTGCGGGAAGCAGGGAATAAAGACCGTCCCTTTCGGCCGGTGGTAGGTATCCAGATGTTCGGCTATGAATGGCTCCAAATCCGGATAATCTTCTTTTCGCCCCTCTACAAACAATACCTGGCGGGAGCCCAGCCGGTCGTCCGGGATACCGGCCACGAAGAAATTACCGGGAATGATTTTCGAAAGGACAGCTTCGGTATCCTCCGGAAAAATCTTGATACCTCCGGAATTGATCACCGTATCGGCGCGCCCGCGCCAGATGAAACGGCGGTTGTCGAGCAGTTCAGCGACATCGCGTGTTATCAGGATGTCTTTGGCTACCGCCGGGGCATCCACTATGAGCGTACCTTCGGGGGAAAGGGAGAAACCGACACCTTCGAGGGCCGTATAGCAGGTTTCTAACTGAGGGAAAAGTTCCCGGACCGCTACATGGGTGATCGTCTCTGTCATCGCGTACGATTGGTAAATAGAGGTACAAGGCAGTTCTATTGCTTTCAGTTTGTTCAAAAATCCTTCGGAGATACTGCCACCACCTACCAGGATCGTCCTAACCCGGTGGAGTTCATCGATGCTTTGATACAATTGCATGGGTACCACCGCGGCAAAATCGAACCGGCCCTCAGTGTGTTCGAGGAAGCGGGAAGAGGGGATAGTGGCTTTCAGATGCCATCCGGTTACCAGAGCCCGGACGATCATCATCTGCCCGGCGATATATGACACGGGAAGGCAGAGCAGGGCCCGGATGCCTTCATCCAAACCGAACCGCTGGCAAGTGAGGCGGGCGCTGGCTTCCATCCGTTTTTTTTCCAGCTGTATCGGCTTGGGTTTTCCGGTAGAGCCCGAAGTATGACAGATCAGGGTGTCGGAATCGTCCATATACCGGTGGATGAAATCCAGGATGTCCTGTCCGTAAGTGGCCGACAATTCGTCCGGGGCAAAGGTTCGCTGTACCTGCCTGCAGAAGGCTTCGATGTCGCTGCCCAGCGGAACGCCGTTAAGCCGGAAGGAAGGATGGATACTGTGTTTCATTCATTCTGGGCTATGGAGGTGAGTGTCTTTTCGTCCCGGATGGAGATATGCTTGTCAGCCAAAGAAATGATGCCTTCTTTTTTGAGTTCCCCCAGGCAGCGTATTGTACTCTCTATCGTCACTCCTGAATATTCAGCCAGATCTTTGCGGTAAATAGGCCCTGCAATGGTATGCTCATCTGCCAGGTAGCCATAGTACCGGGCCATCGAGAGCAGGCTTTCGGCGATACGGGCACGGACGGATTTATAGGACAGCGAATACATTCGATATTGGGTATTCTCTATTTCCCGTGCCAGCATCGAGAGTATCCGGCGGGCCAGCGTATTGTTGGAACGCAGCAGGGAGAAAAAGCAGGCTTTGCTGATAGTGCAGACGTCCGTCTCCGTCATGGCAGCAGCCGTGGTAGGGCTGATGTTCTCGGTAAGCACCGACTGGTAGCCGATTAGGTCGCCTACCCCGGACAGGCGGACGATGTGCTCTTTGCCGGCTCGGCCCGGTATGGATACTTTTACCGTCCCGCGCCGTATCAGGTAGACATTCTGTAAAATATCTCCCTGGGAAAAGATGACGGCCTTGCGCGGAAAGCGCTGTCCCGTGCCACTCTTTTCTAATACGAGCCTTTCGGATGGTGAAAGATGCTTCAGGACAGTCATATCAGGAAATCCGCAGACTGAGCATTTGCCGGGGCAGGGGATGTAGGAGGGATAGATGTCGATCATAGGGGTGGCTTTCTATGACAAATATCATAATTTTTGCCGAACCGGGCAACAGGAAAGATTAAAACTCCTTTTAAACCGAATATCCTGTCCAAGCACTGTATTCCCAAAGCGTCGGTTTGCAAACCAGCCAATTCTGCAGCGGGCGAAACGTGACGTCCAATGCTTGCAAGCCCTCTGCAGAATTGAAGCAGTTGGAGTTAAACCGTTTGCGTGGAAAAAGGCTCGTTTTCTTTGCCGCTTTGCATAAGACAGGCTGCGCCTTGGTATTACCCTCGACTTGCACTGTCTTTCTTTTGGAGCGGCAAAAGAAAGCGGAATAAAAGGATGTTTTTAAGTAATACGGAAGAGCCCGGCAGGGATTTTCTCCTTATATTTGAATGAAAAATAAAAATACAACCGGGGTGAAACCTTTTGCCGTGGCCGACAGGTCTTATGGAGAACACGTAAATATAATACCATGAAACAACTCATTTTTCTGCTTCTTGCCCTCTCAACTGTATCGATAGCGGCCCAGTCCTCTCGGTCTGAATATGGAAAACTGCATCCTGAGCGTACCGTAGTGGCCGGAAAATTGAAAAATCTTCGGACGGACGATGGAAAAGTAGTGACTGTCAATTACTGCGATCCGTTGGATAACAAGGATAAAGCCGCCCGGGAAGTGTCGCCGGACGGGACTTTCCATACGGACTATCCGATGAGCTTTACCCAGAACATCACGGTCAATTACGGTGGGCGGTTTATCAACCTCTTCGTCCATCCGTCCGATTCGGTATACATCGAAATCGATATGGATCGTTACCGGGGCGGGGGATTTGATGGTGTAATAGCTTCAGGAAGTAATGCGGATATCAATAACCAACTACCCGCATTTTACGACTATATGTGCCATCTGCCTATTCCGAAGTTTGATCTTACCCTGCCGCCTGACGAATTCGTGGCCAGCTTGAAAGTATTTTTAGAACAGGCACACGACTCCATCGACCGTTATGCACGGGAAAAAGGATTGCCGCTTTCTTTGGTGGAGTGGGGAAAACGCGACCTGAAATACGCCTATGCCAATTATATCCTCGACTATGGGGAGGATAACCTTCAGGCACGCTATCAGGTGTTCTCCGATCCGCTGTTCGACCTGTACGATCCGGCCGGTTTTCAGTCGATGATGTTCCCTTACCATCTTTCGGCCGTGGCCCGGACGATCGTGCAGAAAACTCCTGAGATCATGGAAGGCGCCCGGGCAATGGATGCCGGAAAAACGCTCGAAGCGGGATTGAAGGAATACCTGAAGCTGCCTCCTTCGCTCGCGCGGGATTATATGCTGTACAGTTTTCTGGAACAGGTGGCCAAAATCCAGCCCCGGGTGGCGGACAGTCTTCCCGAAGGTGTTTTTTCGGACGCTTATTTCCTGCAAAAACTCCGGGAAAAGACATCTCCTGCCGTGGCAGAATATAAAGGTGCTCCCCTGAAAGGCGTATCCTATCTGGCGGAAGGCGATAAGGTACAGGACATCCCGTGCGCCGATATTGTCGCTTACCTGGCGGCTAAACATCCGGGCAAAGTACTTTACATCGACGTATATGCTACCTGGTGTGGGCCGTGCCGGGCAGAATTCGCCCCGGCCAAAGAGCTCCATAAATTATTTGCCGGGAAGGATGTGGTGTTCGTCAACCTCTGCCTTTCGTCCGATACGGGCAAATGGGTCGAGACGGTGAAACAAATGGATATCGAAGGCGAGAATTATTATTTCGATGCCGATGCGACAGGATTGTTCATGTCTGCTTATGGGTTGTCCGGCTATCCGAGCTATATGCTGGCGGATAAAACCGGGCGGGTGGTGACGAATAAGGCTCCGCGGCCGTCGAATATCACTTCGGCAGCCGATGCGATAAATGCTTTGCTGAAATAAGAAATTATCCCTTATATGTAAAAAGCCGCGCCCAAAAGGGCGCGGCTTTGTTTTTGCGGAGGCGAGTGTTTACATTTTGCTGTAAAGTTCGCGCATTTTTTCCGGGGTCATGATCTTCTGCCAGTCTTTGCCCAAACAGTTCTCCCAAAGGGGAACCATGCCCGAAGATACCTTTATCATCAGGTTCATCTGTTCTTCGGTGGCGTCCTTGCAGACACCGCGCGGAAGGTCGATCTGCCATTTGTCGATCATTTTGTGGAAATTAGCCACACCTTCGGGATATATTTCCGAGAGTTGGTTGAATGCGATGCAGCATCCCTCGCCGTGACGTACGCCGTATACGACGGCCAGTCCATAGCTAAGGGCATGCGCCGCGCCCACCTGCGAGTAAGCGATGCTCATACCGCCCATCCAGGAAGCCATCATCAAGTCTTCGTCGCACTGTGCCGTCCAGGTGTCGGTGCCGAGGAATGCCTTGAGACACATTTCCTGGGCCTTTTCACCGTATGCTTTGGAAAAAGCGTTCAGGTAGGAGCCGTTGAGGGATTCCACGCAGTGGATATAGTTGTCCATACCGGTGAAGAAACGCTGGTTTTTGGGCACGTCGTGGATCAGGTCCGGATCGAGCAGCACCTGGTCGAAAGGCGTGTAGTCGGAGTTGAGCCCCAGTTTCTTTTCCGGGCCGATCAGCACGGCCGTGCGGGATACTTCGGCGCCCGTTCCCGAAAGGGTAGGGATGGCCATGTGGAAAATACCGGGCACTTTTATCAGGTCCCATCCCTGGTAGTCGGCCGCCGAACCGGGGTTGGTCATCATCAGGGCTACGGCTTTGGCAATGTCCATCGTAGCGCCGCCGCCTACACCGATCACGCCCGATACCTCGCCGAATTTATTCTTCAGGTAGTCGCGCAGTTCGTCTACCTGCCAGGTAGAAGGCTCGTGCGGGTTGACATCTACGAATACGATCTCGTCCTTGCCCTGAAGGGGGAAACGGGACACGAATTCCTTTTTGCCGTTGAAGAAATTATCGATAAAAAATATGAATGGGGCATCGCCTTTGCGGTGCGGTTCCAGGATCTCGCCGACCTGGTCCAGGCTTCCGCGGCCGAAGCATACGCGCGCTACCTGGGGGAAGTTTCTAAATTTCATAATTTATGCATTTTTTTTGTTTTGTGTTCATTTACCGGGGTGGAGCTGGGCGAAATAGGCCCGGGCATTCACCAAATCTTCGGGTGTATCGACCTCCAGGCTCACGAATGGGGATTCCACCATCTTGATGCGTTTGCCGTATTCCAGATAGCGGATACACTCTATTTTTTCGGCCAGTTCGTTCTGCCGGGCACTTTCTTGGGCGAAATCGAGCAGGGATTGCTTGCGGAAGGCGTAAACGCCCACATGCTCGTAGTATTTTACATCGGCAGAGCCGGCGCGGTTGTATGGGATCGGCGAACGGGAAAAGTAAAGCGCAAAATTGTCTTTGTCCATCACGACCTTCACATAGTTGGGGTCGTCGATGAAAGCAGGGTTTTTAATTTCCTGCACCATCGAGGCGAGGTCTATCCGGTCAGCATCCGGGCCGTTAAAGACAGTAATCAGCTTTTCCAAGGGTTCCCGGGTGACAAAAGGTTCGTCGCCCTGTATATTGATCACGATGTCGCAGTCTATTCCTGCCACGGCCTCGGCGATCCGGTCGGAACCCGTTTCATGGTGTTTGATACTCCGTATTACTTTCCCTCCGTTATCACGGACGGCTTTTTCTATCCCATCGTGGTTGGTAACCACATACACGTCGTCGAAAAGGCCGGTGGCCATAGCCGCATCGTGCGTGCGGGCGATTACGGGCTTGCCGCAAAGGTCGGCGAGCATTTTGCCTTCGAAGCGCGATGAGTCGTAACGCGCAGGGATCATGGCTATTATCTTCATATTCCTCTATGCTTCAAACATCCCCTAAAGGTACGATAAAACTGCGTACAAATAAAAAAAGGCAGGTGATATTTCACCTGCCTCTATACTCCGAAATAAAGGGTTTATTTAAAAATCTCAGCCAGGCGCTCTGCCAACGGATCGGGCGCGCTTTCATCATAACCTACTTCAATAAGCACGATCTTACCTTCCGGATCTATCAGGAATTTGGAGGGAACGCCCTTTATGCCGTAGATAGTGGGCAGAATGCTTCCGTTCTGGTTTTGGGACAAGTTGGCATTACGCCAGGTAATGCCGTCTTCCTTGATAGCCTTTGCCAGGTTTTCCTCTTTATCGTTCACGGCAAGACCGATGATATGGAATCCCTTATTCTTATATTTGTCGTACAGCTTAACAAGGCTGGGGTTGCTCTTGCGGCAAGGGCCGCACCAAGACCCCCAGAAATCCAGAAGCACCCATTTGCCGCGATAGTTTGAAAGATTAAATTCGCGTCCTTGTGTGTCGGTCAGACCAAAATCAGGAGCCATAGAGCCTTCCTCGACTTTCCCGGCACTGACTGCATCCAGTCCGGCTGAAATCCTTTTCCCGTATGAAGTACTCTTAATATTTCCGGGGAAAGAATTGAAGATGGCCTTTACGGTATCAGCCGGAAGATATTCCATCATATCGGCAAGAATATAGGCAGAATAACCCTTGGACGGGTTCGATTTTACATATCCAAGCGCCGAAGTGAAATAATCGCGCTGGACTTCTCCCATTTTGACCGAAACATCCATCAGGGCTGAAGTATCGGATTTTTCGATGGCATCCATATACTGATTGCGCAGAGACATAAATTTATCGGTCAGTTTGCGCAGAGTGTCGTAAGACGGCTCGTCATACATGCCGCCGGTGGTCTTTGTTACGGAGTAGTCGGCTGCTTTCGTCACTATCTTGATGAAGTCACCGGCGTTGTTGATGAAAAGGTCTACATAATACGGCTCTATAAGCGTATCTTTTGGGTTGTAGAACAATACTACCGAAGACGGCTCTACAAAAGGTTGCGAAAGCTGTATCTTTTGGCTTTCCCCGGTAAATACAATAAGCGTATCTGCCGTAGCGGTCAGATCACCGTTTTTTTTCAGATAGCTTACAGCCAGTGTGTCTCCGGGTTGGGATCCGTCGATAAACGCTTCCACACCCCAGTCCCCTTTGGGGGGAAACGAGTTGCAGGAGGACGCAACAATAGCCGCGATCATGGTCGCAGCCAGCACTTTACATGTGTTTTTCATGGTCAATGGGCTCAGGCCCGTTTTAATTAATGTTCTGAGAAGCCGGTCCTATAGGACCGTAATTATTTTACGTATGTTTCTCCCAGGGCCTCTACCATTTTCAGCACGATAGGATCGTCCTTTTCATGGTAACCTACGGAGATCACGGAGATATTCCCTTCGGGATCTACCAATATCTTGGTCGGATAGCCGGCCACGTTGTATTTGGCAGGAAGGTCGCTGCCTCCTTCGTTCAGTTCCAGGTTGGCGTGCCTCCAAGTGAGTTGGTCGTCAACGATCGCCTTTTTCCAGGCCTCTTCCTTGTCGCGGGCAGCCAGTCCGATGATCTCGAAGTCCTTTCCGCCGTATTTTTCATACAGATCGACCAACGAAGGATTGCCCCTGCGGCACCAGATACACCAGGAACCCCAGAAATCGAGCAGAACCCATTTCCCGCGGAAGTCCGAAAGTTTCAGGGTTTTGCCGTCGATGTCCGTCAAGGAAAAGTCATAGGCTGGTTTTCCAGGCTGGACAGCTTTGATGGCTTCGAGTTTTTCAGTGATCTGCTTGCCGTATTTGGAGACCTTTACATCGGCCGAGAAAGCATCGAAGAGAGGCTCGATCTCTTTCAGGTCGTCGCGCAGCATGCCCGAGAGTAAGAGTGCGGAGTAAATGTTTTGCGGATTTTTAGCGATATATTCTTTCTGGATATCTTTGATTTCGGTGCTTATTTTGCGGATATCCTGCATCAGGGAGTCGGCTTTCGGCTTATCGTTGGCTTTGGAAGCGTCCTGGTAAGCCATGAACTTGTTGTAGGTTTGCCCGGTCTTGGCTTCGATAGACTGAATGAGGGCATTATCGAAAATACCGCCGGCCTTTGTCGCGACAACCAGATCGGCCACAGCAGGAGCCGAGATTTTCAGGGTCTGGGGACCGTCGACGAAAACGCCGTTACCTATCTGAGGCTTTTCATCTTCAGGCCCCTGATAAAAGAAATTCAGCGAGAAAGGTTCCGTATAGGCTTTCTTAAAGGTGACTTTTTCCCCGTCCTTTTTCAGGGTAATGGTGTCTGCGAAATTATCTTTCAGGTCTTTTGACCGAAAGATGTATTTTCCGCCGGCTTTGGCGTCCTTGAACGAAAGTTCGACCTTGTAATCCTTGTTCTGCGCGGTCGCGCCCAAGGATACGAATACCGCCAGGAATACGGTGGCTAATAATTTGAGTGTATTTTTCATACCGGTTGATTTTGTCTGTTATTGATTGAGTTCTTCTGTTACTTCGCGAATGACAGGATCGTCCGTTTTGTGATAACCCCGAGAAATGACGGAGATATTCCCTTGCGGGTCGATCAGAATTTTGGTCGGAAATAAGGATATATTGAATTCGTCTAATATAGCCCGTTCGTTTTCTATTTCCGATAGATTGATTTGTGGCCAGGTAAGGTCGTCTTCGGCAATGGCTTCTTTCAGGTTTTCCCGCTTGTCCATGGCTGCCATTCCAATGATTACAAGGCATTTGTCTTTGTATTTCCCGTATAGTTCGACCAAGGCCGGGTTGCCTTCCCTGCATGGCCCGCACCAGGAGCCCCAGAAATCGAGCAACACCCATTTTCCCCGGAAATCACTCAGTCGGATTTCATTTCCTTCGGTGTCCGGCAGGGTAAAATCGTAGGCCGGTTGTCCGGACCGAACCTTTACCCGTTGGCCGACGGTCTGCCCGTAGCGAGAGGCCTTTACTTCCGGGGAAAGGGTTTCATAAATACGTCCCGTGACATCCAGACTGTCGGATAAGGTTTCCGATAATAGAGCGGCGGAATAGATGCACTGTGTGTTGGCTGCTGCGTATTGCCGTTTAACGACAGCCATAGCTGCCTGTATCCGATATACCTCTTTGATCAGGGAATCTGTTTTTGCCGGATCCAACTCTTGGATTTCCTCCCTAACAGTATCATAGAAAGATCTGTAAAGGCTGTCCAGCCAGCGGGATTCCCTTCCCTCGAATATCCGGCCGCTCAGGGAAGCATAGGGCATCGCGCCAAGGCTGTCGGCTGCTATCCGTACTGTGCCGGGAAAATCGATAAAAATACGGTCGGTTCCTGTCGCCATCCTTTTATCTTCGGGCTTGAAGTAAGCCAAGGTGACAAATCCCGGCTCGGTAAACGGTCTTTTGAATGTAATGGTTTCTCCATCCTTTTTTAAGATAAGAGTATCGGAAAAACGATTGGCCATATCTTTCGATGCAAGCACATATTTTCCCCCTGCCTGGGCGTCCGGAAAGGACACTTCCACTTTATAATCCCTGCTCTGGGCACCAAGGCCAAGGGGTAGGAGGGAGCAGAGAGCGAGTGCGACGGCTTTCATCGGGCGGTATTGGCGGTTAGAATACGGTGCGCAGAGCCTTTATTATCGCCTCGGTCCGCGCTTTTACATCATCGTCGCTCCATGAAAGGTTGATCGCAGTCGATATGTTGCGGGAAATGATGTCATCGGACTGCGGAAATTGCATGTTGGCGTAATCCGGCATGCCGTCCAGCACCTCTTTGGGCAGGCGGTACAGCGTGGCCCGCTCCTTAAGGTGATACCAGCGGCGGATATAGTGCCAGTTGTTGTTGTAATAGTGGAATACGCCACCCACGCCGTTTTCAGCCAAGGCTTTGGTCGCTTTTTCAGCCTGTTCCAGACTTTCCAGCGAGAAGGACAGGAAAGTGGCGATATCGCCTTTTTCGTCCAGTATCCGGCGGAATTTCAGCTGGGGGAATTCAGCAGCCAAGGCGTCTTTCATATATTTTTTGATCTGCTGCTGGCGATGGACGATTCCGTCCAGTTTGCGCAGCTGAGCCAGGCCGATGGCCGAAGAGAGTTCGTTGACACGGTAATTGACCCCTAAAAAAGGATGTCCTTCCGCGCCGCGGTCGCTGCCTTTGTGGTCGTGGCCATGGTCTACGTAGCCATCTGCTTTAACGGCCAGATCGTCGCTGTCGGTCACTACCGCACCGCCTTCGCCCATCGTGATGATCTTGGCGAAGTCATACGAGAAACAGCCCATCGCGCCGAACGTACCTAAATATTTGTCTTTATAGGTAGAGCCCATCGCCTGGCAGGCATCTTCGATCAGGATCAGGTTGTGCTTTTTGCAGATTTGCATAAGCTCCTCGATATGGGCCTGCGCACCGCACATATGTACGGGCATTACGGCCTTCGTGCGGGGAGTGATAGCCTTTTCCACCGCCACAGGGTCGAGGGTGAGGGTATCGTCTATATCCACCAGGATGGGGATGGCCCCCAAAGCGAGGATGGATTCGAAGGAAGCTACGAAAGTAAAAGTCGGCATGATGACCTCGTCCCCCGCGCCAATCCCGCATACGGCAAGCGCCGTGGATACGGCGGTCGTCCCGCTGGGGGTGAGCTGTGCATGGCGTGAGCCGAGCTTGTCGCACAGGGCCTTTTCGAGTTCCAGGGTTTTATTGACCCCTTTGCGCTGAGCGTCGAATCCGTAACGCATCAGTATTCCGGTTTCCATTACATCGAGTACTTCTTTTTTCTCGGATTCATCGAAAGCTTCAAATCCAGGCATTTTTTTATGTGTTTTTTATTTTTGTTCGAAAATTAAACTTATTTATGCAAAGTTAATGAATCCGTCGGGGATACTCTTAATATAAGAGGTGGTTTTTATCCTAACGGATGGTTAAATAAGTCCCGTTTCCCGGGGTTTCACGGGAATGATGGGCTGGAAAAAGGTTGGATTTGCTGTAACCTTTTCGGGACAGAGAAAGTCTAATGCAGTAGAAACAATTAATACTTCGATAAAAATGAAACTGAAACAAGCAAGGAATTTCGAGGCGCTGATAGGCGATACCTTCGGATTCATACGGGAAACGGGAGCCCATTTCTTCCCGACGATGCTCCGGGTGAACTTTCTGTACCTGCTGGCTATCGCGCTGATCGTCTATTTCTCGTTCTCGATGGGGTATAGTAACCTCGATTCTATTTCGGGGATACGTACTTACCTGAATTTCGGCGACATCAGCCCGTTGGGCAAAGTGGCATGGGACCTCGGAATGATGTCGTGGTGGGAAACCCTGCTGGGCATCTTGTGTATGCTGCTGCTCCTGGTGGGGTTTGCAGTATTTGCGGCCTATACTCCGGCGTATATGATCCTGTATCAGCGGGAAGGGCGTGTGCCCAGATTCAAAGAAATCGTGGCTTTTATCCGCCGGAAAGCCGGCCGGCTGGTCATTTATTTTCTGGGGCTGTTCCTTTTGTGTATTCCGGTAGTGATAGTTTGCATCCCGTTGTTCATTTTGCTGGTCTTCACGATAATCGGGATCGCCCTGATACCTATTGTGCTGCTGTTGATCCTGATGATGTCCTCGTTGATGCTTTACGCCTACCTGAGCGATGAGAGAGTGGGGTTCTTCGACTCGATAGACATAGCTTGGAGATCTTTGAGAAGCGCGTTCTGGAAGAATGTAGTGTGCAATGGGATCATCTATCTCATTACAGTCTTCCTGGCAGTGATCCCCCGGGTGATCTCTTCCGCTTTCGACCATATGGATGCTCCCGGTACGGTTTTTCTGGGAGTGATGTGGGCGTTGCTGGCCCTGGCGATCCATTTCTTTATCTCTTCGGTCTACAGTGTGAACATCGGACTGATCTACTTCTCAGCAAAAGCCGATAAATACGAAGTCGAGTAATGACACCCCTGGTATTTTTGGGTATTTTATTGAAAAGTACGTAAAAATTGAGGATCACCCCCTATTTTTTAGGGGGTGTTCTTGTTTTTTATTGAATTTTTTCCGGATATTTGTCCTGACGAAACAAAACAACATCAAAATTATGGCAGAATTCAGAATCCGGGCGGTCAAAGAAAGCGAGAGCCACCGTCCTGTCCCACCCACAATAGAATCGGGGCGTTTCTCGGAAATTTTCGGTAAAAATGTGTTCAATGAGGATGCCATGCGCCAGTATCTGTCCAAAGATGCTTTCAAGGCGGTAATGGCGGCCATCGACAGCGGTACGCGCATCAATCGCGATGCCGCCAAACAAGTGGCTTCGGGGATGAAGCAGTGGGCCATCGACCGGGGAGCGACTCACTATTCGCACTGGTTCCAGCCTCTCAATGGCACATCGGCCGAAAAGCACGATGCCTTTTTCGAACCTATCTCCGGAGGGCGGGCTATGGAACGTTTCGACGGAACGCAGCTCGTACAGCAGGAATCGGACGCTTCATCTTTCCCGAACGGAGGTCTGCGCAATACATTCGAAGCCCGCGGCTATACGGCTTGGGACCCGACTTCTCCAGCATTTGTGGTGGGTACGACGCTTTGTATCCCGACGGTATTTGTGGCATATACGGGCGTGGCGCTGGACAACAAGACTCCGCTTCTCCGTTCCAATGCGGCCGTGGACGCCGCTGCAACGGCTGTCTGCCAGTATTTCGACAAAAATGTAACGAAGGTCTATTCGACTTTGGGGGCGGAACAGGAGTATTTCTTAGTGGATACCGCTTTGTACAACGCGCGCCCCGATCTGGTACTCACCGGCCGGACACTTTTCGGACAGGAACCGGCCAAAGGCCAGCAGATGGAAGACCATTATTTCGGCGCGATGCCGGCCCGGGTGCTGGAATACCTGCGCGACCTGGAACAGGAGTGTATTAAATTGGGCATCCCAATTAAGACTCGGCACAACGAGGTGGCCCTGAACCAGTACGAAATAGCCCCGATCTATGAGGAGGCCAATATTGCGGTCGACCACAACATGATGCTGATGGAGGCTATGCAGCGGGTGAGTGCCAAGCACAATTTCAAGGTCCTGTTCCATGAGAAGCCTTTTGAAGGCATCAACGGATCGGGAAAGCACAATAACTGGGCGTTGGCTACCGATACGGGGATCAATCTCCTTTCGCCGGGTAAAACCCCTAAGAGCAACCTGCAGTTTCTCACATTTTTCGTGAACGCTATCAAGGCTGTGCACGACCATGCCGACCTGTTACGCGCCTGCATCGCTTCGGCTTCGAACGACCACCGTTTGGGCGCCAACGAAGCGCCTCCGGCCATCATTTCGATATTCATCGGCACGCAGCTGTCGGCTGTACTGTCGGAACTGGAGCAGGTGTCTTCGGGCAAACTGTCGCCGGAGGAAAAGACCGACCTCAAACTCAACGTAGTGGGCAAGATTCCCGAAATCTTGTTGGATAATACCGATCGGAACCGCACTTCGCCTTTTGCGTTCACCGGCAATAAATTCGAGTTCCGCGCGCCGGGTTCGTCCATCAACTGCGCGATGCCGATGACGGTGATGAACACCATCATGGCGGCCCAATTGGTGACATTCAAGGCTGAAGTCGATAAACTGATCGAGAAAGGCATCAAAAAAGACGATGCGATATTCAACGTGCTGCGCGACTATATCAAGGCTTCGTCCAAGATTCTTTTCGAAGGGGACGGCTATTCGGACGATTGGGTGAAGGAGGCGGAGAAACGGGGACTTTCCAACCTGAAGACCACCCCGGAAGCCCTCGACGTGTTAGTGAGCGAAGATACGTTCAGCGTATTTTCCAAAACAAACGTGATGAGCAAACTGGAAGTGGAGGCCCGTTACGAGATAGAGTTGGAAAAATACCAGAAAACGATCCAGATCGAGGCCCGTGTGATGGGGGATATCGCCCGCAACCATATCATCCCGACGGCCATCGCTTACCAAAACCGTTTGCTGGAGAACGTGCGGGGAATGCGCGAGATATTCGGCGACGAATATATGACGTACGCCCATTCGCAGGTGGAGCTCATAAAGACTATTTCGGACCATATTGTGATCATCAAGGAATTGGTGGACAACATGATCGACGAGCGCCGCCGGATCAACAAGATAGCCGACGTACGCACCAAGGCCCGCGAATATTCGGTCAACGTCAAGGAGAAATACTTCGATACGCTGCGGTACCACTGCGACAAGCTCGAAATCCATATCGACGACGAGGTATGGCCGCTGGTAAAATACCGCGAACTGCTCTTTACTCACTAAGCAAGTAGAGTCGTTTATATTTTAATTGTGTGTGTTTTATTGCATAGCCCGGCATAAAGCCGGGCTATGTTTTTTATGGTTTGAACCACCAAATATTTTTCTTAATGTTGTACGATGCTACAATGTTTTTTTGCGCTGATTAAAAGTAAACGATTCTATCATGGAACATACAGAACAAATATTCGACGAAGATTTCTACTTGACGTTTGAAAACATTCTTTCGGGAGAAGATTTCAATGAGCCTATTGCGGATATTGTGGAGTTGATTTGCAACAGGGAGTTGACAAGGGAAAATTTGAAGAAAGCGCTTTCAGAACATCAAATCGACCGGGTAGAAAGTATGAAGGACGATCTGCTTGATTTAGTGTTGGTTTATATCGACTATGTATTGAAAGATTATATCATTACCGACAATGAGAAACGGAATGTCGAATTCCTGAAAAAATACTTCAAAATAAAAGAAGGCGATTTTTACAACAGGAAATATTACGAGGTGGAACAGGTATTACACCGGCAGTTTGAAAAACTGTATTTTGACAATAATATAAGCCCTCAGGAAGCCGAATACAATTTCAATCTCCAGGATATGTTTGATTTAAGTTGCGACCAGTTCGATAGATTCAAAGGGGATGAGATATGCAGAGCTCTGGATCGTGGAGCCAGTATTTTAAATCTGGATGTATCTGCTTACCCGAAAGGTTATTGCAAAAAAGATTCTTAAAAAGCTTATATCTCCCGTATCACCCGGCAGGGATTGCCGTAGGCCAGCGTATTGGCAGGGATGGATTTAGTGACCACGCTGCCGGCCCCTATCGTTACATTGTCGCCTATTTCCACCCCCGGCAGGATGATGGAACCGCCGCCTATCCATACGTTGTGCCCGATTTTGACCGGGGCGGTCAGGCATTTGCAGAACGTAAAATCCCCGTTCCTTTTGTCCCCGAGCCTTTCCGAGGCTTTGATGGGGTGGAAGACCGTGTAAATATGTACCCCGGGAGCGATCAGGGCGTTGTCGCCGATAGTGATGGTGTTGCAGTCCAGGAAAGTACAGCCCATATTGATCTCGCAATTCTCGCCCAAATGGATATTTTCGCCGTAGTCCACGTAGAACGGCGCGGTGATCCAGGTATCGGCGCCCCGGCTGCCCAAAAGTTCGTCGAGTATCCGTCCTTGTTCGGCGCGGTCTTCAATTGGAGTATTATTGTACAGATGGGTGAGCCGTTTGCCTTTGTGCCACATGGCCACCAATTCCGCATCGCCGCAGTCGTAAGGTTCTCCGGCGAGCATCTTTTCTTTTTCGGTGCGGGAATGTTCCATTTTGGAAGAATGAAGGTTTGGTGATATAGGAAAAAGCCTCCTCCGGCGTTATTTTACCGGTGTGAGGCCTCGTTTCTTGCCTTCTTCGAGCATAAATGCAAAGGCTGCGTCATATCTGTCTCTTATACACATCTCCGAGCCCACGAGACTCGACGTCATCTCG
>CALJDR010000084.1 GCA_938023515.1 uncultured Flavobacteriales bacterium | reverse complement strand
CTACACAAGGAGTATCGTCGGCAGCGTCAGATGTGTATAAGAGACAGCTTCGTATTCACCGGTGGAGGCTCCCGAAGGAACGATCGCGCGGCCCATGGCCCCGGCTTCGGTGTATACTTCCACCTCTACGGTAGGATTGCCCCGGGAATCGAGGACTTGTCTTGCATGGATTTCTGTGATCAAGCTCATTTTGTCTTAAGATTTTATGGATTGATTATTAATTTTTTCGAATGGTTTTTCAGCCGATGCAAAATTACGATTTTATACGTATGGCTGTTCTATTTGCCGGCAATATTTTTAAGCCTGTCCCACCGGAGAAGGCGGCAGGGTATCGAGGTCTTTTATTTCCCCGAACGTGTTTTCATACCGGCGGATATTTTCTGCCAGGGCTCCGAGCAGTTTTTTGGCATGTACGGGGCTAAGGATGATGCGCGATACGACACGGGCTTTGGGGACTCCGGGCATCAGAGAGAGGTAGTCTACGACGAATTCCCCTTGGGAGTGATTGATTACGGCCAGATTGGAATATACACCCAGGGAGTGGGCGTCCGTGAGTTCTATGTCGATTTTTGGGGCATTGTTGTCTTCCATGGCAGGCGGATATTATGTTTGCTAAGTGGCGTAAAGTTAATGAAAAACCGGTGGATGGCATAGGGGGTTAGCACGATTTATCACTAAATTAATGTTTTATTAAGCATTGGGGTATACTAAAAAAATAGCCGCCTTGAAAAGGCGGCTATTGCAATGTATAGGGAAGGGTTTATTCTTCGCTTTCAGTAGATTGCATATCCTTGCGCATCTGTTCGTATTCGTCTTTCGATCCGACGATGAGGTCTTCGTATTCGCGCAGACCGGTACCGGCCGGGATCTTGTGTCCCACGATCACATTTTCCTTCAGGCCTTCAAGATAGTCTTCCTTACCGGCCACGGCAGCTTCATTAAGAACTTTGGTAGTTTCTTGGAACGAAGCGGCAGAGATGAACGAATGTGTTTGCAGCGAGGCGCGGGTAATGCCCTGAAGCATCGGTTCTGCGGTGGCGGCGATAGCATCACGGGCCTCGACAAGTTTTTTGTCGGCACGTTTGAGCGTCGAATTCTCGTCTTTGAGCTGACGCAGGCTTACCATCTGTCCCGCTTTGAGGTTTTCGGAATCGCCTGCATCAGTCACGACCTTGATGCCGAAAAGCGCGTCGTTGGCATCGGTAAAGTCGCGTTTGTGGATAGTCTGTCCTTCGAGGAACTGAGTATCTCCCGAGTCGATGATCACGACTTTGCGCATCATCTGGCGGACGATCACCTCAAAATGCTTGTCATTGATGACAACGCCCTGCATACGGTATACGCCCTGCACTTCGTTCACCAGGTATTCCTGTACTTCGTTCGGGCCCTTGATGCGCAGGATGTCGTCCGGCGAAACCGATCCTTCGGACAACGGACTGCCGGCGCGTACATAGTCGTTGTCCTGCACGAGGATCTGATTGGATAGTTTCACCAGGTAACGGCGTTCTTCACCGCTTTTGGAAGTGATGACAATCTCCTTGTTCCCGCGCTTGATAGCTCCCAGGCGTACTACGCCGTCGATCTCGGATACGATAGCCGGGTTGGACGGATTGCGGGCCTCGAACAGTTCGGTCACTCGGGGCAAACCTCCGGTAATGTCGCCCGCTTTTGCGCTGCGGCGCGGGATCTTCACCAGGATCTGCCCGGCTTTTACCTTGGCACCGTTGTCCACCATCAGGTGGGCGCCTACCGGCAGGTTGTAGGATTTGATCACATTACCCTTGGTATCGGTGATGATGACTGTCGGGATGAGTTTCTTATTCTTCGATTCGGAAATGATCTTTTCCTGGAATCCGGTCTGGTCGTCAATTTCTACCTGGTACGACTGACCCTGCTCGATGTCCTCGTAAGCGATCTTACCGGCCGTTTCCGACAGGATAAGGGCGTTGTGCGGGTCCCATTGGCAGATGACCTCTCCTTTGGTCACTTCCTGTTTGGGCTTCTTGTACAGGAAAGCACCGTACGGGATATTGTGGTTGGAGAGCAACAGCGACGTTTTCAGATCGATGATGTGCATCTCGGTCGTACGGGAGATTACGATATCGCAATCGTTGCCTTCCTGGTCGGTGGTCGGGATCGTACGCAAGTCGTCGAATTCGATGATACCTTCTGCTTTGGCTTTGATGCTGGATTCTGCGGCAGCGGAACCGGCAGTACCTCCCTGGTGGAAAGTACGGAGAGTCAGCTGGGTACCCGGCTCGCCAATGGACTGTGCCGCGATCACGCCGACAGCCTCTCCTTTCTGGACCATGCGGCCGGAAGAGAGGTTGCGTCCGTAACATTTGGCGCAGATACCGTGGCGGGCTTCGCAGGTAAGCGGGGAACGCACCTCCACCGTTTCGATGGGGGATTGGTCGATGGCTTTGGCAATCGCTTCGGTGATCTCTTCCCCGGCATGCACCATGATGCTGCCATCGCGCGGGTCTTCCACATCGTGCAGGGACACACGTCCCAGTATACGGTCGGCCAGCGATTCGCGGATTACGTCGTTTTCTTTCAGTGCTGAGACTTCGACACCGCGCAGGGTGCCGCAATCCTCTTCGTTGATGATCACGTCCTGGGCTACGTCGACCAGACGACGTGTCAGGTAACCGGCGTCAGCCGTCTTAAGTGCCGTGTCGGCCAGACCCTTACGGGCTCCGTGCGTAGAAATGAAGAACTCGAGGATGGAAAGGCCTTCCTTAAAGTTCGAGATGATCGGGTTTTCGATAATGTCCGCACCGCCCGAGCCGGATTTCTGCGGTTTGGCCATCAGGCCTCGCATACCGGTGAGCTGGCTGATCTGTGCTTTCGAACCACGGGCTCCGGAGTCGAGCATCATGTATACCGAGTTGAAGCCCTGTTTGTCCTCCTTCAGCGTCTTCATAGCCGCTTCGGCGATCAGATTGGTAGCCGCCGACCAGGCATCGATGATGATGTTGTAACGCTCGTTGTTGGTAATGGCTCCCATGTTGTATTGATCCATGGTAGTCTCGACCTTTTCATTGGCTTCGGCGATGAGCTCTTCCTTGGCCTGCGGGATCAGGATATCCGCCAGCGAGAAAGACAACCCGCCCCGGAAGGCGTTGTCGTAACCCATGGCCTTGATGTCGTCCAGGAATTTGGTCGCGGTCGGAATATCGGTGCATTTGAGCACGTGGGCGATGATATCGCGCAGGGTGTTCTTTTTGATCACGGAATTGATATAGCCCGCTTTGAAAGGAACCACGTCGTTGAAGAACACGCGGCCCACCGTCGTGTCGATGATCTTGCGGACGGTTTTGCCGTCTTCCCAGATGTCCAGGCGGACTTTGATAGGAGCCTGAAGGCTTACGCGGCCTTCGTTGTAGGCGATACGCACTTCTTCCGGCGAATAGAACGTCATGCCTTCTCCCGGGACTTTATAGTCGGGAGTGGAGCGGCGCTCTTTCGTCATGTAATACAGGCCCAGTACCATGTCCTGCGAAGGAACGGTGATAGGCGAGCCGTTGGCCGGGTTGAGGATGTTGTGCGAGGCGAGCATCAGCAGCTGCGCTTCGAGGATAGCCTCGGGGCCCAGCGGAAGGTGCACGGCCATCTGGTCGCCGTCGAAGTCGGCGTTGAACCCCTGTCTCTTATACACATCTCCGAGCCC
>CALJDR010000083.1 GCA_938023515.1 uncultured Flavobacteriales bacterium | reverse complement strand
CTACACAAGGAGTATCGTCGGCAGCGTCAGATGTGTATAAGAGACAGGTACGGCAACCGAACTTTCCTCCCCGCTGTCCAAACGCTGTCCGGAATGCGGGAAAGAGATATTCCCGTCCATCTCCCCGGTAGCCATCGTATTGGTACGCAAAGGCGATTCGATCCTGCTGGTGCATGCCCGGAACAACAAATACGGCACGATGGGGCCGGTATCGGGATTTGTAGAACCGGGAGAGTCGCTGGAAGAATGCGCAGAGCGGGAAGTGATGGAGGAAACAGGAATTTCCGTGCGCAATATCCGGTACGTAGGCAGCCAGAGTTGGCCCTACCCGAGCAACCTGATGGCAGGATTCATGGCGGATTATGCAGGCGGCGATATCCGCCTGCAGGAGGAGGAAATCGAAACGGGCGGATTTTTCACCCGGGACACCCTCCCGCTCCTGCCCCCACCTATGAGCATCGGCCGCAGGCTGATAGACGCCTGGATTGCAGAATCCGCCGATCAGAAACCGGACTAACGGCATTCGACCGTACCTTTGCAGGCAGATAAATACAAGTTTCAAACAAACCACATCATGAATATCCTTTTCATCGACACCACCGATCCCTCCCTGTGGGACATGCTCTCCGCCGACGGGCACACCTGCACGCTGGACAATACTTCCCCCAAAGAAGAGATACAAAAGAAACTACACCTGTACGACGGATTTGTCATCCGGAGCCGGTTCAAGATCGACCGCGACTTTATCGATGCGGGTACGAACCTCCGGTTCATTGCCCGGGTGGGCGCGGGATTGGAAAATATCGACTGCGAGCATGCCGTTTCCAAAGGCATCCGCCTAATCTCGGCCCCCGAAGGAAACCGGCAGGCAGTCGGGGAACATGCCGTAGGGATGCTGCTCACCCTGATGCGCCGCATCGCCATTGCCGATGCGGAAGTGCGCACCGGAAAATGGATCCGGGAGGGCAACCGGGGTTACGAGATACAGGGCCATACGGTGGGCATCATCGGTTACGGGAATATGGGCGGCGCTTTTGCCCGATGCATCTCGGGATTCGGCGTGGAGACACTGGCCTACGATATAAAAGACGGGGACTATTCGGATGCTTATGCCCGCAAAGCATCGTTGGAAGAATTGTTCGGGCAGGCCGATATTGTCAGCCTGCATGTGCCCCTGACCCCGCTTACCCGGGGAATGGCCGACCGGAAATTCTTCGAAAGCTTTAAAAAGCCGATCTATTTCCTCAATACGGCACGCGGAGTGTGCTGCAATACCAAAGACCTGGTATGGGCCCTGGAAAACGGGAAAGTAACCGGTGCAGCGTTGGACGTACTGGAATACGAAAAATCCTCGTTCGAGGATTTTTTCCAGGGGGAACTCCCGGCGGAATTCTCTTATCTCATCGGCTCGCCCCGGGTCGTGCTTACCCCCCATATCGCCGGATGGACGCACGAATCCAACCGCAAGATGGCCGAAACGATCGTCGGAAAAATACGGGCTATGGAATGATCCTATCTTCCCGATGAAAAAAAGAAAAGCGGTGGCCGGAAAATTTCCGGCCACCGCTTTTTTCAAAGACCTTATACAATATCAGAAATTAAATTGAAGCAAAAGCTGTGCGCAGTTGGCATATCCGCGGGCTCCGTCCAAATTTTCCCGGCTGCCCCACAGATATTCCGCGCCCAATTGGAACATGGAATTCAGGTTCCAAAACGCATTGGCTACCACGTATTGTCCCTGACGGTATTGGTCGGGGGCGTCGTAACCATCGCCCGGATAGAACCGGGCCTGGCTGTAACCGGCCGAGAGGAATACCGACTCGGTGACATTGAACTGGGCGTGTGCCAGCCAGCCGAGCGTTTCGGGAGCGTACATTTTACCTGCCTTTTCCGGATCGGGCATCAGCGAGAGTCCTTCTCCGGCCAGGTCGTTGATATACTGGGTGATTCCCTTTCCGTAATTCACCTGCCCGTATAAAGTAAGCAGTTTATTGACCGAAACACTGGTAGAGAACTGTCCGCCGAAACTGGTGACGGTCTTGTTTTCTTCTTTCAGCAGGTCGCGGTAACGCTGGTTGCGCATCACACCGGACAGACGCACATGGCTCGCATTCTCCTTCCCCCAGGAATACTGCAGGTAGACAGGAATATCGGGGATGTTCTGGTTGATCTCTCCCACCTGTGTGCCGTATGTTTCGGTAGACTGGGGCATTTCGACAGCCAGAGCTGCCTGCCAGTTCTTTTTCTTGCCGAACGGGCGGGTGTATCGTATCTGGGTAGTTCGCATAAAAGCGGCGCCGGAGGGCCCCTGCGAATCGATAGTCGGCGGCATGGCAGCCATATCGTTGAAAGTGCTCCACGTACGTCCTACCAGGAATCCTTTGACGGAAACATAGGCGTCGTTCAGTTCGAACCCGAAGTTCGTACCCGTGAACGCCCCCGAAACATAAGCTTCGAATTGCCCGAGCTTCCGGTTATTGCCCAGCAGTTTGAAGAAAACGGTCGATTTGGAAGCGTCCATATTGAAATTGCTGCGAGAAGCCGGATTGGATGGCGCAGGGATACTGTTGGTCACAAAACCGTACGAGTTGGTCGGGGAACCATTGAAATCGTAGGCCGGCCGCAGGCGGACATAACCGCCCACACCGAAAGCGATCTCGTGCTTCTGATCATAGAGCAGGAACCGCGGGGCCTGTGGGTCATTGAAATACTCGCTCATCGAACGCTTGAAGAGTTCGGCCATCTGATGCTCCGATTTGTACGTGTTTATCAGTTTGAGCCGCACGGTAGAGGTCGTGTCGTCGTCGTCCTTCTCGGATTTAGGGCTCTGGGCCCATGCCGGGCCGGCACAGGCGACGGCCAGCGCCAAAAAAGTCCATTTTTTCATAAGTCATTGGGTTTAAGGTTATGGGTTGTTCGGGTAGTATCCGACGTCCGGCCACAAAAGAAACAAATGCGGAAAGTACGGCAACGAATGCCGCATGACCGCGATCGGGGGCTGTATCGGATAGGTTCATGAAAAATGTTTTAGGTTCGGTCGGGAGCGAAACGGCTGTTTGGGTAAGCATTCCGTTTTCGCTGTCTATCAAATATACGAAATTATTTCCTACAGTCAACTAAAAATTAGCGACAAACGGAACAATATAAAAATAAGGAAAAATCAAGGTACGGGATCGTAACCGGAACCACCCCAGGGATTGCAGCGCAGGATGCGCCGCAGGGACAGCCAGGAGCCTTTGAAAAGGCCGTATTTGCGCAAGGCTTCAAGCGCATAGGCTGAACATGTAGGCGTATAACGGCAGTTCGAACCCAAATGCGGGGAAATGGCTTTTTGGTAAAATTTTATCAGCAGAACCAGCGGATAAGTAAGCACGCGTTTCATCGCTCTATAGAATAGGTGGTGCCGTCCTTTCCGTCTTTCAGGATGACGCCCACGGCGGCCAGGCGGTCGCGTATCTGGTCAGAAAGCGTCCAGTTTTTTTCGGCGCGGGCCGCGTTGCGCTGCTCGATGAACATTCCGATAAGCGCATCGGTGATGTCCTCGCCGCCTTTCTGGTCGATATTCTCGATACCCATCACTTCGTGTACGAACGATTTGAAGGTGGAATCCAGCAGGGCTATATCCGCCGCGGTGAACGAGGCCTTCCCGTCGTACGCCTTGTTGATCTCGGCCACGGCCTCGAACAGGCAGGCGATGAGCACCGGCGTATTGAAATCGTCGTTCATGGCCGCAAAGCAACTCTTGCGCCAAGCCTCCACATCGAACGTGCTCTTATCGGCGGCTTTCAGGCTGCCCAGGCGTTCGATGCCTTCCATCAAGCGGTAATAACCTTTCTCGGCCGCTTCCAACGCGTCCGAAGAGAAGTCGAGTACCGAGCGGTAGTGGGCCTGCATCACGAAGAAGCGCACCACGGCGGGCGGGAATGCTTTCTTGAGGATATCGTTGTTCCCGGAGAAAAGTTCGTCCGGGTTGAGGATGTTGCCGGTGGATTTGCTCATGCGGCGCCCGTTGAGGGTCAGCATATTGGCATGCAGCCAGTAGCGCGCTCCGCGGGAATGGTTGTGTACCTGGTTCTGGGCGATCTCGCACTCGTGGTGGGGGAATTTGAGATCCATCCCGCCGCCGTGTATATCGAATGTCTCCCCTAAATATTTGGTGCTCATGGCCGAACATTCCAAGTGCCAGCCGGGGAATCCTTCGCTCCAGGGCGAGGGCCAGTGCATGATATGGGCTGGGGAAGCTTTTTTCCAAAGGGCGAAATCGCGGGGGGAACGTTTTTCCTGCTGCCCGTCGAGTTCGCGGGTGCTGTCCAGCAGTTCGTCGATATTGCGTCCGGAGAGCTCCCCGTAAGGGCCGGCGCCGTAGGGATGCTCGCGGTTGTATTTTTCCACATCGAAATACACCGATCCGTTCGACACATAGGCATAACCTTTGTCGATAATATCCTGCGTGATGCGGATCTGCTCGATAATATGGCCTGTGGCCGTAGGCTCGATGGAAGGGGGCAGGTTGCCCAGCAGGCGCATCACCCGGTGGAAGTCCTCCGTATAACGCTGGACGATCTCCATGGGTTCGAGCGCTTCGAGGCGGGCTTTCTTGGCGATCTTGTCCTCCCCTTCGTCGGCATCGTTTTCCAGGTGCCCGGCATCGGTGATATTGCGCACATAGCGCACTTTGTACCCCAGGAAAAGGAAATAACGGAAGATCATATCGAACGACATGAACGTACGACAGTTACCCAGGTGTACGTTGGAATACACGGTCGGCCCGCATACGTACATGCCCACCCGCTCGGGGACGGTGGGCGTGAAAAGCTCTTTCTTACCCGTTAGGGAGTTATAGACGCAGAGTTCGTTGTCCTGGTACAATGCCATTTTCTTCTTTTCCCGGTTTAAATATTACTGATAATGGGTATCCAATTCGATGAAGCGGAGGAATTCGCGGCGTACGGATTCGTCCTTGAACGCGCCGCCGTATTCCGCCGTTACCGTGGCGGAAGCCACGTCGCGGATGCCGCGCGAATTGACGCACAGGTGCTTGGCATCGATGATGCACGCCACATCTTCGGTGCCGAGAGCCTTCTGGAGTTCCCGGACGATCTGCATCGTCAGGCGTTCCTGCACCTGCGGGCGGCGGGCATAATAATCGACGATCCGGTTCAGTTTGGACAGTCCGATGACCGATCCATGCGATATATAGGCTACGTGGGCCTTGCCGACGATGGGCAGGAAATGATGCTCGCAGGTGGAATAGAGCGTGATATTCTTTTCCACCAGCATCTGGCCGTAGCGGTATTTGTTCTCGAAAGAAGACATCCGGGGCTTTTTGTCCGGATCGAGGCCCGAGAAAATCTCCCGGACATACATTTTGGCCACCCGGCGCGGCGTATTGCGCAGCGAATCATCCGTCAGGTCGAGGCCCAGGGTGTGCATGATATGGCGGAAATCCTTCTCTATCGCTTCTATCTTGTCCTCTTCGCTCATCTCGAAGGCATCGGCCCGCATTGGGGTCGCTTCGGCGGGAGCGGCGGGGCAGTCGCGGCAGATCTTTTCCTTGTCTTTCTCCTTTTCCATTTTTCCTTGTTTTTTCGTATAAAATGCAAAGATAACTAATCGTCCCGTTTTTTGTCCCCCCGGGGGAGCGTTAATTGCTTCTTAAGACGCTCTTTTTTAAAAATTCACTACCTTTGCGGGTGTTCAACGGGCTTTGTGGCCCGGAAAACATTTTCCCTGAAAAAAAGAAAAATACGACATAGACCATGGATATCCTTTCGGTATTAAAAGAGAACATTTCCCAGGTTTTGGAATCCCTGTACGGACTTTCGGACGCGCAAACCGACCTCCAGGCCACCCGCGAGGAATTCGCGGGCGACGTGACCCTGCTGGTCTTCCCGTTCGTCAGGGCCTCGCGCAAGAGTCCGGAGGATACCGGCCGGGAGATCGGCCAGGCGCTGAAAGCACGCATCCCCGGGGTGGTGAAAGGCTTCAACGTCGTAAAAGGTTTTTTGAATATCGAACTGTCGCCCGAAGTATTCGTCGACGAATTCGCTTCGGCTTACGCCGACACCGCTTTCGGCAGTCGGCAGGCGGACGAAAACGCACCGGCCGTGATGGTGGAATATTCCTCCCCCAACACCAACAAACCGCTTCACCTGGGGCACATCCGCAACAACCTGCTGGGATTTTCGGTAGCGCGCCTACTGGAGACCGCGGGCAAAAAGGTGATCAAGACTCAGATCATCAACGACCGGGGCATCCATATCTGCAAATCGATGCTCGCCTGGAAACTGTTCGGCAACGGTGAAACGCCGGAAACCTCCGGCTTGAAAGGCGACAAACTGGTCGGTAAATACTACGTGGAATTCGACAAGGCTTACCGCAAAGAGGTCGATGAACTCAAAGCGCAGGG
This sequence comes from uncultured Flavobacteriales bacterium, assembly GCA_938023515.1. Taxonomy (GTDB): domain Bacteria; phylum Bacteroidota; class Bacteroidia; order Flavobacteriales; family UBA1820; genus Merdimorpha. The sequence continues at coordinate 19,388 of CALJDR010000083.1, read as the reverse complement.
CGTCGAGGAGGAAGAGGCCAAAAAGAAAGCCCCGCTGATGCTCGAAGCCCAGGAAATGCTCCGCAAATGGGAGGCCAAAGACCCGGAGGTACGAGCCCTGTGGGAGATGATGAACGGATGGGTGTTCTCTGGATTTGCCGAAACCTACAAGCGCCTGGGTGTGGAGTTCGATAAAAACTACTACGAGAGCAACACATACCTGCTGGGCAAGGATATCGTGGAAAAAGGCCTCGCATCGGGCGTGTTCTACCGCCGGGACGACGGGTCGGTATGGATAGACCTTTCGGGCGACGGACTGGACGAAAAACTGGTGCTGCGCGGGGATGGGACTTCCGTTTACATCACACAGGATATGGGTACGGCGGTGGAGCGCTTCCGCGAATTCGACATCGACTCACTCATCTACACCGTGGGCAACGAGCAGGACTATCACTTCAAGGTGCTGTTCCTGATCCTGAAAAAACTGGGTTACCCTTGGGCCGATAAATTATACCACTTGTCTTACGGCATGGTCGACCTGCCCTCGGGCAAAATGAAATCGCGCGAAGGCACGGTGGTAGACGCCGACGACCTGATGGACGATATGTACCGCACCGCCAAAGAAATCTCGGAAGAACTGGGCAAACTGGACGGCATGTCCGACCAGGAAAAGGACGGCCTGTACAATATGATAGGCATGGGGGCGCTGAAATATTACCTGCTGAAGGTCGACCCGCGCAAGCGCATGATGTTCAACCCTCAGGAATCTATCGATTTCAACGGCAACACCGGGCCGTTCATCCAATATACCTACGCGCGTATCCAATCCATCAAGCGCAAATTCGGAGACCTTCCGGTGCAGCCTGTCCGGGTAAATTCGCTGGAACCCCGCGAAACAGAGCTCATCAAGAATGTGGCGGAATTCCCGTCCGTCATCCAGAAAGCCGCCGCCGCACATTCGCCGGCACTGGTGGCCAACTATGTATACGAACTGGTGAAAATGTACAATTCCTATTACCAGAACGTGCCGATGCTCTCCGCTGAAGAACCCGAAGTACGGGCTTTCCGGGTGCAGCTTTCCGACCTGGTAGGACGGGTGATAAAGACTTCCATGGCCGTGCTGGGCATCGACGTGCCTGATCGTATGTAAACCCGATGGAAAAAATATACAACATCACTGCCGCCGTGGATGCGGACATCGCCGGGGAATGGCTGAACGAAGCCGTTTCTTCTTTCCTGCCGGCCCTGATAGCCGTCCCGGGCGTATTGAACGTGGAACTGATCGAAGTCCAGACCCCGGATGCACCGAAAGAATCCCGTACGTTCACCGTACAGATCCGCTTTGCCGACCCGGGAGCGTTGGAAACATTCCTCTCGCAACAGGAACGGCGGGCGGAAAAGGAACTTTTCGAAAAATTCGGCAGCAAGTACGTCACATTCCGCCTGCAGCTAAACTCTCTGCACCGGCTCTAACGAATATGGAAAAAGTCAGGGCCAAAAAATACCTCGGACAACATTTTCTGACCGACCGCGACATCGCCCGGCGCATCTCCGACACGGTGGACGGCGCCCCCAACGGGAACGTACTGGAAGTGGGGCCCGGTATGGGCATTCTCACCGAGTACCTGCTGGAAAAGGGCTGCAATGTGCTGGTGGCCGAGATAGACACTGAATCGGTGGACTATCTGCAGATGAATTTTCCCGCCCTCTCGGGCCGGGTGATCGAAGGGGATTTTTTGAAAATGGACCTGTCCGCCCTTTTCGGCGGGGAGGATTTTACCCTGATCGGGAATTTCCCCTACAATATTTCCTCGCAGATCATGTTCCGGGCACTGGAATACACCTCCCGGATACACCGGATATCGGGTATGTTCCAAAAAGAAGTGGCCGAACGACTGACGGCCCCGCACGGGAGCAAAGTGTACGGCATCCTGTCCGTACTGTTGGCCGTATATTACACTTCGGAATACCTTTTTACAGTTCCGGAGAGCGTCTTTTCCCCGCCGCCGAAAGTCAAATCGGGTGTCATCCGGCTGGGCCGGCGGCGGGACATCCCACAGGATTTCGACCCGGAAATCCTGAAGAAGATCGTCAAAGCCGGGTTCAACCAGCGGCGCAAAACCTTGCGTAACGCCCTGAAACCCCTCGGTATTCCTCCGCAGGCAGCGGCGAGCCCCCTGCTCGACCTGCGGGCCGAACAGCTACCCTATACCGACTTCCTCGACCTGAGCCGCCTTTTTGAAAGATAAGCGGGTCGGGCGCCGTTATAACCTGCTTTTTGTGGGTTTTTTGCGGGAAATTCCTATCTTCGCTTACAGAAATTAAATACCATTGAGACATGATCATTACCACCACCAACAGCATAGAAGGACATAACGTACTCGAATACATGGGTATCGTATCCGGAGAAGCCATCATCGGAGCCAACGTGTTCCGCGACTTTTTCGCCAGTATCCGGGATATCGTAGGTGGCCGTGCCGCTTCCTACGAGGAAGTCCTGCGCGAGGCCAAAGATTCGGCCCTGCGGGAAATGGAAGAGAAAGCCGCAGCCCTGGGCGCCAACGCGGTGATCGGGGTAGACCTGGATTACGAAACGGTAGGCGGAAGCATGCTGATGGTGACCTCCGCCGGTACTGCCGTGCGTATCGACGGTTAAAGCTTTATCACGTCAGGAATATCCGCCACTTTCGTGTATTTTTCGATGATATCGTCCGGCGACGAAGCCTTCATGGTGATCGTCAAGCTGACATAATTGCCTTTGGACGAAGGTGCGGTCGCGATGTTCGCCCCTGTGCCTTCAAAGACGGCCTCGATCTTTTTCCGGGCGTCGGTATCGGCTTTTACAATGAATTTAAAGGGATAATACCCCGGAAAAGCCATTCCTTTTTCCAGTTGTTCGCGGAATTTTTCGCTGTACAGTTGGTCTTTTACATTTTCATTCATGATACTCTTGTTTTTAGGTTCATATTTGGGTTAACAAAGGTTTTTCCAGATTTTCCGCCACCACCGCAACGATCTTTTCGGTAGCCCCTGCATTATTGCGCACAAAATCCCGGCAGGCTATGGCACTGTGGGTAAAGGCCTTCTCATCGTACAGGAAGCGCCGGACGGCAGCGGTGAATTCTTCCTGGTCGCCCACTACGGTCAGTCCGCCGCATCCTTTCAGCCCTATCGCCTCGATATAACCGGTGTAGTTCGGCCCGCACAGTACGGGGCGGCCGAAAACAGCCGGTTCCAGCACGTTGTGTATCCCGGAGCGGGTAAACCCTCCCCCTACCAGCGTTACGTCGGCATAGGAATACACTTTGGTCAGAATCCCCACCGTATCCAGGATCAGCACCCGGGCTTTTCCCAGATCGGCCTTTTCCCGCTCCGAATACAGCACGACCCCCGGCAAACTGTCGCGGAGCCTGCAAATTTCCTCCGGATGAATATCGTGCGGAGCAATGAGGTATTTTACATTTTCGTCCTCTTTGTTGTCTGCAATGAGTCCTGCCATAAGCAGTTCGTCCCCACCCCAGGCCGATCCGGCCACCACGAGTTTGCCATCCCCCTTGAACTGTTCCATAAAAGGGAGCGTATTATCCGTTTCGAGGATGTCCATCACCCGGTCGAAACGGGTGTCTCCGGCTGCTTCGCAATTTTTGACCCCGATGGACCGGAGCAGCGAAACGCTTTCCCCGTCCTGGGTGAATATCCGGGTGAAAAGCGGGAGCAGGCGGCGCATGAATCGTCCGTATGGTTTGAAAAATACCTGCTGTGGGTCGAAACGCGCGCTGATCAGGTATAGGGGAACGTCTTCCTTGCGGATCCGCTGGAGGAAGTTGCCCCAGAATTCGTATTTTATGAACACCGCCGCGGCAGGCCGCACGATACGCACGAAGTCACGGGCCGCGCTGGGGGTATCCAGCGGGAGATATGTCACGATATCCGCTCCCGGATAGTCTTTGCGGACGTTATAGCCCGAAGGGGAGAAAAAGGTCAGCAGGATCTTCACTCCGGGCAGGCGCTCCTTCAACGCTTCCATCACCGGGCGTCCCTGTTCGAATTCGCCCAGAGAGGCGGCATGGAACCATATGATCCGGTTGCCGGGAGGAAGGTTCGTCAGTTTCTGTTTGAGTTTGCGGCGCCAGTTGTTGCGTCCCCGCACCGCATCGCGGCTCTTGGTGTTGAACAGGCTGTGCACCTTCATCAGCCCCGGCAGGGCGCTCATCGACAGGTCGTAGAATATGTTCATACCATTTGATATATTATCGTTACATTAAAAATAGCGCTCTGGCGACTGTGTTTGCAAGCGAACATTTATACCACCCGGCCGCCCAACTCTTCGTTCAGCCGCCGGCGTATTTCCGTCAAGCGCATCAGCGTCTGCTTGAGGCTTTCGAGGTCTTCAGGGGCCGTCTGGGGATCGGCCAACTGCGCCGATATGTCCGCTATGATCGCCTTGACATGTGCCTCCCGGTACCTCAGCACAATATCGCGCGTATAGGCGGCTGCCACCGAGGGAAAATCGCGCACCGGCACTCCCATTCGTTCCCAGCCAGCCAGCTGGTGGTCTTCGCTGATCAGGGAAGAGACCATTCCGATGACCTCGGGATCGTCCGCCTTCAGCAGTTCGGAAGGGTCTATGGCATTTCCGGCAGCCACGACAGCCTTTATGCTGTTGTAAATATTCTCCAATGCTTTGTCCCGCAGAGTGATCCCGTCCACGGCCAGCGAATCCATGATCTCCCGGGCGATGGTCGTGCGATACGTATCGACATGCTCCCGCACCGATCCGGAAGGCTCTTCCTCACGGACGACTTCCTCCATTTCCACCTCTACATCGCCGTAAAGGAGCATAATGCGCAGCATATCGCGCTCGATAGGCCCGAAGGGATCCGCTTGGACCTGCTCGGTTTTTTCGACCGTCAGGCGCTCACGCATCCGGGCGTTGTCGGCAGCCCGCTTTGCCTGCGCTTCGTATTCGTGGCGGTTACGGCTGTCTATCTGGGCCAGTTCGCGGAACAGGGAACTTTCCGACACATCCATGATCCGGGATGCCTCCCGCAGGTATACCTCCCGTTTGATATAGTCGGATATTTTGGAGATGGACACCACGATATCGCGTACCAGGCGGGATTTGAGGATCGGATCGCCGGCCGCTTCGTCCAATAGCAGGCGCGCCTTGAAATCGATGAAATCCGTCCGGTTCTTTTCGAGGTATTCTTTCAGCTCCTCGGCCGTATGCTTGCGGGCGAAGGAGTCCGGGTCGTCGTTGTCGGGAAAAGTAAGCACCCGCACGTTCATGTCCGCCCCCAGGAGCATATCGATACCCCGGAACGAAGCCTTGATGCCCGGCATATCCCCGTCGTACAGCACAGTGATATTCTGGGTAAGCCGTTTGACCAGGCGTATCTGTCCGTCTGTAAGAGACGTCCCGGAAGAGGCCACTACGTTTTCCACACCGGCCTGGTGCAGGGAAATGACATCCGTATAACCCTCGACCAGGTAGCACGAATCCTGCTTCACGATCGCGTTCTTGGCCTGGAAAAGCCCGTAAAGGATGTCGCTTTTGTGGTAAATGGGGCTTTCCGGCGAATTGAGGTATTTGGCGATGGTCTTTTCGCTCTGCATCGTCCGGGCTCCGAAACCGGCCACCCGCCCCGAGAACGAATGGATAGGGAATACTACCCGTCCGCGGAAACGGTCATTATAGCGCCCGTCCTCCCGCTTGATGGAAAGACCGGTAGTCTCCAGGTATTCGGGCTTGTATCCGTCTTTGATCGCTGCTTCCGAGAAAGCCGACCAGGCCTCCGGGGAATACCCGAGGGTAAACTTTTCGATAGTCGCATCGGAAAAGCCGCGCTGGCGGAAATAAGTAAGGCCTATATTGCGTCCGGCAGCCGTCTCATGGAGTTGTTTCTTGAACCATCCGGCCGCGTATTCGGTAACGACGTACAGGCTTTCGCGCTCGTCGGCCGCCTGCCGGACCTCAGGGGACACTTCCGTCTCCTCGATCTCGATGTTGTACTTTTTGGCGATGTAACGGATAGCCTCGGGATAGGTGCAATGCTCCACCTCCATCACGAAGGTGACCATATTACCGCCTTTCCCCGATGAAAAGTCCTTCCAGATACCCTTGGCAGGGGATACGACGAACGACGGTGTCTTTTCGTCGTTGAACGGCGAAAGGCCCTTGTAGTTGGCCCCGGCGCGTTTGAGCACGACGAAATCACCCACCACCTCTTCGATGCGGGCGTCGGAAAAGACCCGGTCTATCGTTTGCTGGGAGATCATTTTTCGGCTTGGGAGAGGATCCGTTCGAGTATTTTTTCCGTGACGATATAGGTAGGCTTCACTCCCGCCTCGCCCAAGGGGCCGGAAGCCAGGGTAAGCGAAGTGTCCAGCGGATTGTCGGAAGCGTAATACGCATACCGTAGCACCGCATCACGGGAGATGTTCCCCCGGATACGGGAATGCGCCTGGATGGCTTTCTGGTAATGCGCGCCTTCCATTTCGAGCCCCACCGCGTGCCAGGACGAACGGTGGAAGAATTCGAGAACGTCCTTGTTTTGCAGCGAAGTCCCCAGCACGGTGATCATCGAGCCTTCGAACACTTTCAGTCCGCTATCGCGGAAATCTTCGGCGCCCAGGGCATTGTCCAGCGGATAGTTGTCCGCCGTACCTTCGAATATATAAGATGTCGGGATCATAATATCGCCCTTTCCCCCTTCGAGAATGCCCGCCTTGCCCATAATGGAGATAGACCGCACGTCGAGGTATTTTTTCCCGCCTTCGGGCAGGTCGATCGGCTTGAGGAGTTCATCCATGATCTCGAACGCCTGTTCCCCGAACGCATAGTCCAACACGAACAGCACGGGCGCCTCTTTTTCCGGCACTTTTTCAAACCGATCCGCCAGGGAAGGCACTTTCCGGCAGTCAAATATCTGGACGTCGACATTGGCCCCGGTCGTATCGGTCACATAGGTCATGCCGTGCCCTTTCGCATACTGGGTCACCAAGTCCATCAGATGGCCGTTCTTCGGTTTGGAGAGGGATACGTAGAGGTTCTGAGGGATTTTTTCCCCGGCTTCTTCCAGCGCGCGGCGCGCATAAAGCAGGTTCATTGCGCTGTGCATATTGGCACTGATGATATGCAAGGGTCGTTTTTCGAGTCCCAACTCCATCAGGCGCTTTTTCACGGTAGCCGCCCATAATTCCCCATGCACATGGTGACCGATGCGCTCCCGCAAAAGAGACGAGAAAGTGATCTCCCGGTCTTTTCCCTCGAGGGCCTCCTGCATGGACAAACGCCCCATGTGGTAAACGATGCTGAAAAGGCGGTCCGGATCATCCGGTGTGGCGAATTTCGCATGAGCCGCCTGCACATCCTCGAACGAGCGCCCGAGCAGGGTCGCCAGATAGGACAAATATACTTCGCGGGTGTTTTCTTCCAGGCAGGTGTTTTCCGTGACTAACGCCTCGATCTTGCGCCATTCGCGGGATACGCCGCCTTCATCCGGTCGGGCATGCCGCATGATCTTGTCCGCTTCGTTGTACAGGAACGTCAAGTGCGTCAGCGCATCGTATATCTCCGAGCGCCCGTGGGTGACCTGCATATTCATCTGGTCGGCATCGATCCGGAAACAGCAATGCCTGCGCCGCAAAGGGACGATGCATTCGAACGCCGCCTCAAACCCTTCCTCCGATGTGAAATGGATATACCGGCATTCGTCGATGCCGCGCGGCAGACGGTCGGTCACATACAGCAACCCGTCCAGTTCGACCTTGTGCGGGTCGGCCAGAGAGCCGTATATCTCCGGGGAAAGTTCCAGCAGGCTGCGCCGCAGGGACTGGCCGGATATACCCCCGGGTTTGTAAAATCCCCGGTTGAACAAATGACGCATAGTGATGTACAGGCGCTCGATGGCGCTGCTGGATTCCTGGGCCCGTGTCCGCTTTTTCTGTGGCAGCATTTTCCTTTCAGTTTTTGGTCTGGAAAGTAAAGATACGACTTTTTATGTTAATTCGGATACCGCCCCTTATTGGGGGCAGACACGGCGAACCATCAGAACAATTCGTCGTCGCGACTCATTTCGACCACTTTTTCCCGGTAGGCCGAAAGCAGGCGCCCGCGGGAAACGAAACCTACGTACCGGTTGTGGTAGCCCACTACGGGCAGGTTCCACGCGCCGGTTTTATGGAATTTATGCGCGATCGTTTCCATCGAATCCTTCTCTTGGTCGATCACCGCGGGGGGCTGCTGCATTACATTGCCCACGTTGATCTTCTGGTAAAGGGTTGTATCGAACATCACGGAGCGGATATCGTCCAAAAGGACAATGCCCAACAGATGGTTGTGTTTGGACACCACGGGGAATATATTGCGGCACGATTTGGAGATCGCTTCGTGCACCACCTCGCCGAGGGTAGCCTCGATAGGTATCTTGACAAAATCTTTTTCGATCAGACAGTCCAGGTCCATTTCCCGCAGGATCGCCTTGTCCTTGTCCCGGCCGGGCAGGTCGCCTTTTTTGGCCAGTTCCTCGGTATAGACGCTGTATTTGGTGTAGAATTTGGTAATGACGAACGACAGGGCGGAAACGACCATCAGCGGGGCTATGAGTACATAGCCGCCTGTAGTCTCTGCAATCAGGAAAACTGCCGACAGCGGGGATTGCATCACCCCGGCCATCATACCGGCCATCCCCACCAGCGCGAAGTTGGAAAGCGACAGTGCTGCGTCCGGATGGATGATATTCACGGCCCGCGCGAATGCCAAACCTGCTATAGCCCCCATGAAAAGCGTCGGGGCAAACGTGCCGCCGATACCGCCGGCCCCGAAAGTGGCCGTGGTGGCGATCATCTTCAGGTACAGCATGACTACCAGGATCACGACCGCCATCCAGGGATTATCCGGGAAACCGATCGTCCAACTGAGCCCCGTGACCGACATGTAATCTTCGGCCAGCAGGCTGTTAATCGTCGAATACCCGTCGCCGTACAGCGGGGGCATCAGGTAGATCAGGCAACCCAGCCCCAATCCACCCACCAGCAGTCGGACGTAGGTATTGCGGAGATTCTGTTCAAAGAATTTCCCGATACGGGAATAGATCCGGGTAAAATGAATGGATGCCAACGCCATGAAAAGGGCCAGCAGCACATAATAGAAAATACTCTCCAGGTGAAAGGTCGCGTCCTGCGTAAAATCAAGCGTCAGGGTTTGCCCCATGAAAAAATAAGAAACCAAAATACCTGTCGCCGATGCCAGGATGAGGGGTATGAGCGAAGCCATCGTCAGGTCGAGGGCGAACACTTCGATCACGAAAATGACTCCCGTCACCGGAACCTTGAATATGGCTGCCAGCGCCGCCGCTGTACCGCAACCCAACAGCAGGGAGCGCGTTTTGGTGTCCAGGTTGAGCATCCGGGCGAAATTGGACCCGATCGCCGCACCCGTCCCTACGGCCGGTCCCTCGAGCCCCACAGAACCGCCGAATCCTACGGTAAGGGGCGAGGTGATAAGCGACGAATAGGTAGAACGGAAAGGCAGGATGGATTTTTGCCGGGAAATGGAATACAGCACGTTGGGTATCCCGTGCCCTACATCCCGGCGCACCACGTACTTGATCACCAGCAGGGTCAGGGTGATACCGATGATAGGGAATGCAAAATAGAACTCGTTGAAGCCCAAGTCTCCCACCAGGGTATTCTCGACAAAATTCTGGATAACGTGCGTCAGGTTTTTCAGGATGACGGAACTAAGCCCGCCCAGAAATCCGACTAAGACCGCGGAAATAAGTATCAAACGGCGCAGGGACATGTGTTTGTACCGCCATATGGTCAGACGACGGAATGCCTCCCTGTTGGATAGTATCCTCAGGGAGTATTTCGTCCATACCTTTACGGAATGCCACCATGTTCGTTTGCGCGTCATGCCAGTATTTCCGCGCCTGCTTTTATGCAGGCGCGCTTATTGTTTTTTGATATTCAGGCTCAGTTCGTCGAGCTGTTCCGCAGCCAAAGGCGCCGGAGCGTCTATCATCACATCCCGGCCGGAATTGTTCTTGGGGAACGCAATGAAGTCGCGGATGATCTCGTTGCCGCCCAACAGGGCCACCAAACGGTCGAGCCCGAAGGCCAGTCCGCCATGAGGAGGCGCGCCGTAACGGAACGCATTCATCAGGAACCCGAACTGCTCCTCGGCCTTCTCCGGGGTGAATCCCAGGTGGCGGAACATCAGCATCTGGGTCTCCCGGTCGTGGATACGGATCGATCCACCACCCACTTCGTTACCGTTCAGCACGATATCATAGGCATTGGCCCGTACGGCACCGGGATCGGTGTCGAGCAGCGGGATATCTTCCAGTTTGGGTGAGGTGAACGGATGGTGCATCGCGTAAAAACGCTGCGTATCCTCGTCCCATTCGAACAGCGGGAAATCCACTACCCACAACGGGGCAAACACATCGGGGTTGCGGAGTCCCAGGCGGGTAGCCATCTCCATACGCAGGGCGCCGAGCGCCTTGCGGGTCTTGTCCACCGGGCCGGCCATCACCAGGATAAGGTCACCGGCCTTGGCTCCTATTTTCCCGGCGATCTTCTCCAGGTCTTCGGGGGTATAGAACTTATCAACGGACGATTTGAACGTGCCGTCCGTGTTGTGCTTGATATAGACCAGACCGCTGCCGCCTATCTGCGGGCGCTTCACCCATTCGGTCAGCTCGTCGGTCTGCTTGCGGGAATAATCAGCGCATCCTTCCACGACGATACCCGCAACCAGCGGGGCGTTGTCGAACACAGAGAAACCTTTCCCTTTCACCAGGTCGTTCAACTCGTGGAAATGCATATCGAACCGGATGTCCGGTTTATCCGATCCGTACAGGCGCATCGCATCGGCGTACGTCATGCGCGGGAGTTTTTCTACCTCCACCCCGCGTATTTCCCTGAGCAAGTGCTTGAACAGCCCCTCGAACATATCGAGGATATCTTCCTGCTCGATGAACGACATTTCACAGTCCACCTGGGTGAATTCCGGCTGGCGGTCGGCCCGCAGGTCTTCGTCGCGGAAACATTTGACGATCTGGTAGTATTTGTCGATCCCGGCTACCATCAGCAGCTGCTTGAATGTCTGGGGAGACTGGGGCAGTGCGTAGAATTCACCGGGATTCATCCGCGAAGGCACGACGAAGTCACGGGCGCCTTCCGGAGTGGATTTGATCAGGTACGGGGTCTCCACATCGATAAAGCCCTGCTTAGAAAGGTACTCGCGTACAGCCATCGATATCCGGGCTCGCAGCAGCAGGTTGTTTTTCACCGGATTGCGGCGGATATCGAGGTAGCGGTACCGCATACGCAGGTCGTCCCCTCCGTCCGATTCGTCCTCGATCGTAAAAGGAGGCACCTCGCTGGTGTTGAGCACCGTTAGTTTTTCGACGAAAAGTTCGACATCGCCCGTGGGATTGTTCGGGTTTTTCGAGGCGCGTTCCACGACCGTACCCTCGGCCTGCACCACGTATTCGCGGCCCAGCTTCTTGGCCGCATCCATCAACCCTACGGCCGATTTCTCATTAAAAGCCAACTGAGTAATACCGTAGCGGTCGCGAAGATCTATAAATACCATCTGGCCGAGATCGCGGATATGCTGTACCCAACCCGAGAGCGTTACTTTCTGTCCTGTGTGGGCGGCCGTCAACTGGCCGCAGGTGTGCGTTCTGAACATTTTATCAATATGGATTTTTCGTATGCAAAATTAGGCAATAAATCCTTTTTCCGGGACATTGTCCCGCTATATTTTACCGGTGGTCAAAGCGGGCGGAATAGACGGTAAAAAGCCGGCTTTATGGCAATATCTTAAAATCATGCGCCGTCGTGCGCCATTTGGCTCGTTCAAATCAGGGTCAGGTTAACTCCTTGATAGGGTTATTCCATTGCCTGTACACAAAGATATGAAATCAAATGCTTTATACACAGGAAAAAGCCGGGAATCAAAAAATCCGGCGATCCGGTCCCTGTTTGGGAAAACTTTCATAGTTTTGTGAGATAGTACAAAAATCCGTCCGGAACTGAAAAAATAACGGAACCTGTTGAAAAAAGTATTTTACATCAGCCTGCTCGTGCTGGTCGCAGACCAGGCCCTTAAATTCTGGGTAAAGACCCATATGTACCTGGGCGAAAAGATCGCCATGACTTCCTGGTTCGATCTCCACTTTGTGGAAAATCCGGGCATGGCCTTCGGGATGGAATTCGGCGGCGACGGCGGCAAACTGGCCCTGACCATCTTCCGGATCATCCTTTCCGGGCTGCTCCTCTTCTGGATATGGACCCTGGCCAACCGGAAAGCCCCCAACATTCTGGTGATCCCCCTGACCCTGATATTTGCCGGGGCAGTGGGCAATGTCCTCGATTCGATGTTCTACGGGCTCATATTCAACGACCCGCCTTTCGGCGTGGCTACATTCCTGCCCGAAGGGGGAGGGTACGGCACTTTCCTCCACGGCAGGGTGGTCGACATGTTCTACGTCCACCTATGGGAAGGCAACCTTCCCGCATGGCTGCCTATCTGGGGCGGGAAACCGTTCGTGTTCTTCCCGGCCGTGTTCAATATCGCGGATATCGCCGTATCGGTGGGCATCATCCTGCTGCTCATCTTCCAGCGCAAGGCTTTCGACCGGAAAAATTCCTACCAGAAATCCGACCGCTACGTAAAAGACTTTTAACTGAAAACCCTTATAACCGCCCATATCCATGAGACGAACGATACTGACCTTTTTGATCGGCCTGTCCGGCGCCTGTGTTTTCGCCCAAAGCACCTCTCAGGCCTATAAAGATTATATCGAAAAATACAAGGATGTCGCCATCCGGCAAATGCAGGCCGAACGCATCCCGGCCAGTATCATCATGGCCCAGGGGCTTCTGGAATCGGCGGCGGGCAAGAGCTACCTGGCCGTGAACGCCAACAACCATTTCGGCATCAAATGCACCCCGGACTGGAAAGGCAAGACCATCCTGAAAGACGACGACCGCAAGAACGAATGTTTCCGGAAATACGAGCACGCCGAAGAATCTTACCGCGACCATTCGGCCTTCCTCAAACGCGACCGCTATGCCTCGCTGTACACACTCGAGCCCACCGACTATAAAGCTTGGGCGAAAGGCCTGAAAGCAGCCGGATATGCCACCGACCCTCTGTATGCGGAAAAGCTCATCCGTCTGATCGACACATATTCACTGCATACCCTCGACATCCAGGGCGCTCCCGGCATCGTCCCGCCCGGAGAAACGGCCGTAGCGGACGGATCGGCACAGCCGACGGTGGTAACCGGCGACCCCAATGCCATGTTCCGCCATGCCAACAAGGGCATGCTGTATGCCGTGGCCTTCCCCGGCGACACGCCGCTGACGATATCGGAACGGTTCAAAGTGCCGTTGAAAAAGATACTGGATTACAACGAACTGCGCTACGATTCGCAGCTCATTCCGGGCCAATACGTATTCCTGGTGAAGAAAAAGACCAGCGGAGCGGAAGACTTCTACACCGTACAGCCCGGCGACACGATGTACCTCATCGCCCAGAAGACCGGCATGACGGTGGAATCCCTCTACAGCAAGAACCGCATCAAAGCGGGCAAACAACCGCCGGTAGGGGCCAAGTTGTATCTGAAGCGTAATATCCCGCGCCGCCTGGCCACCAATCCATACAACATCTGATACCGGATCTGATTTAGAAAAAAGCAAAAGGCCGCTGTAAATCCAGCGGCCTTTTGCTTTTTCGGAAAAATCCTCAGAACGTATATCCGGCGGAAAAGAACACCCCGAAATTGGAGCCCGTTTTCTTGTCCGGGGAATAGGTTCCCACCAGTTGGAGTTTACCGATGGGAGTGCCAATGCTGTAACCGGCCCCCATACCGCTGATCTTTTCATACTTGGCACTGAATGCAGACCGGTCGGCACTGGTAAGACCGTAATTGTAGGCCGCGAAGATATACTGGTTACGCCCGGGGGAATACTGCAGTTTCACACTGGCTTTTATCAGGTTGTTCTGGCCCAGATCGGTCGTCGTTTCGTCGTTGTTCCACATGAAAGGCAAGCCATAGAACTGCACGTAATTGAACGGCATCGTCGAGCGGACCCCGCCCGGGAAATACCGGTAAGCGAACGGCAGTTTGCCGCTCATCGACAGTCCGGCGTACCCGCCTACGGTTAGGGCAAAATACTTTGACAGGCGGATGGACTGCTCCACCTCGGCGGTAATGAACGAAGGGAAATCTCCCCGGGAGGGCTCTACGATATAGTCGCCGGGTTTCGCCTTGGGCGAAAGGAGTATTTTGTACACCGCGTTGAAATAGAAGCCGCGCGTGGGAAAGAACTTGTCGTCCCGCGTATCGCCGGAAAAATACACGTTCGGGGAGAAAAAATACGTGTTCTCAAAATTGAGAGAACCCGCCCCCACGTAACTGAAATTGTCGATCGACGATTTCATGTAAAGGTATTCCACGCCCAAACCGACAGTATATTTCTGGTTGATGATAGTCTGTGCATACATATTGGCCTGCACGTAATCGTTGGCAATATCGGTGCGGAGCTTGAACGGGATCTGTTCGCCCGAACCGCCGATAATATCCATGAAATTGGTTTGGGTCGTCAGCCGACCGACTTTAAAATTGACCCCCAGCGAAGGCCGGGAACCGTTGTCCCGGAACAGGGACATCCCGAATGACGGGCTTTCGCCGATTACCAGGTCCGTTTCGAAGATACTCCGCCGCAGGATATTGTTGATCCGCAGGTTGAGCAGCAGGTTGATCCCGTACAGCCTGTCATACCCCCAGCTCACCCCCACATATTGGTGTACCGGGTTTTCGGCCACGATCAGGTTCAGCACATACCGTCCGGGAGCAGAACCCTTGCGCAGCCGGTAGTACACGTTCTCGAAATTATCCGTAGCATAAAGCCGCGATACGGCGCGGTGGATATCGTCCAACGTGACGCTATCCGGAAAATCCTTGTCGAAGCGGCCCATAAAGTACTCTTTCGTATACTCCCGGGTGCCGGATATTTGCAAGTCCTCTATCAGGAAACCTTCTGCTGGATTCACTTCCGGGCGGCCTCTTTCGGGAATGTCGTACCCTTTCTGCATTTGGGCGATCTTGTCCAGCACAGCGGCCTGGGCTTCGGCAGCGATGACCCCCCGCTCGTAAATACTGTCCGCCGCATCGAAGCTCATCACATTGAACTCGGCGATGTCCGGTTTTATTTCCAGGTCTACATTTTTACGCTGGGCCTCTACGTTGCGGACGATCTGAAACCCGATGATCTGGTCGAGGATGCCCACGATCGAGCCCAGTTTTTCCGACGAGGAAAGCCCCGAATTGATATTGATCCCGATCACGATATCGGCACCCATTTCGCGCATCTGGTCTACCGGGTAATTGTCCAGCACACCCCCGTCCACATACACGGTAGAATCGATCTCGAACGGGGTGAGCAGCGAAGGGAACGTCCCGCTGGCCCGCATGGCCTCGGGCAGGTAGCCTTTGTCCAGTTTGACCGACGTCCCATGGGACAGGTCGGTCGCTTTGGCGAAATAGGGGATATACAGGCTGTCGAAATCGGTTACATCATGTACCGGGACAGTCCAATCGGCGAACATATTGATGATATTCTGCCCGTGCGATATAGCCGAAGGGAACTGCAGTTTGAGTTTTTTCATGCCCAGGCGGAACCATATCCGCCCTTCGGTCTGTTTGTCGTAGTACAGGCGATACTGCCTTTCGGCCTTGTCCTGCACCAGTTTCATCATATCGAAATCCTGGATGAGCGAATCGATCTGCTCTGTCGTCCAGCCCGCGGCATAAAGGCCGCCTACGATAGCCCCGATGGATGTACCTCCTATGTAGTCGATGTGGATACCCGCATCCTCGATGACCTTGATAGCCCCCAGGTGCGCAAAGCCTTTGGCACCGCCTCCGGACAGGACGAGCCCGACTTTCGGGCGTTCCCTGTGTGTCGTAGTATCTGCCGGATTCCCGGCCGTTGCCTGAACACACGCCAGCAATCCTACCAGTAAGGAGAGCCGAAATCTGAAGTTCTTTTCCATAGGAGTATCTTTTTTTTAACCGATTGTCAGGCGAAACACAGTTTTATCAGTTGCTCGATCCGCTCGATCGGCATCACCCGGATAGATGGATAAGCCGCCGGTTTCACTTTGTTGTAGGCCGATATGAAAACGATGTCGAAGCCTAATTTTTGCGCCTCGGCGATACGCTGCTCGATGCGGGTAACGGGGCGTATCTCCCCCGACAGCCCTACTTCGGCTGCGAAGCAGGTTTTGCCTCCGATGGGAATGTCCTGGTCGGAAGACAGCACTGAGGCGACCACCGCCAAATCGAGTGCGGGATCGTCCACCCGGAGGCCTCCCGTGATATTGAGGAAAACGTCTTTGGCCGCCAGGCGGAATCCCGCCCGTTTTTCCAGCACGGCCAGCAGCATATTCAGCCGTCGGGTATCGTACCCGGTAGACGTGCGCTGGGGCGTCCCGTATACGGCGGAGGAAACCAGCGCCTGCACTTCTATCAGGATAGGCCGGATGCCCTCCAGGGTCACCGCGATACTGTTGCCCGAAAGGGCGGAATTGTGTCCCGATATAAGCGCTGAAGAGGGGTTTTCCACTACTTCGAGCCCGGCCGCGGCCATCTGGTAGATGCCGATCTCGTTGGTGGAGCCGAAACGGTTCTTTTGCACCCGCACGATACGGTACAGATGGTTGCGGTCGCCTTCGAACTGGAGTACCGCATCGACCATGTGTTCCAGTATTTTCGGGCCGGCCAGCGTCCCGTCCTTGGTGATGTGACCGATCAGCACGACTGGCACGCCGCTTTCCTTGGCATACCGCAAAAGTTCGGCGGCACACTCCCGTATCTGGGTCACACTCCCGGCCGAAGCCTCGGCGCGGGACGTATAAAGGGTCTGAATGGAGTCCACCACCACCATACGGGGTTTCACGGAAGCTATGTGGGAAAAGATCGCATCGGTATTGGTCTCCGAAAGGACGAAGCAGTCTTCATTGTCGATACCGATCCGGTCGGCCCGCATTTTTATCTGTTCCGCCGATTCTTCGCCCGATACGTACAAGGTACGCAATCCCCGAGCCTTCAGGGCGATCTGAAGCATGAGGGTGGATTTTCCGATACCGGGCTCCCCGCCGAGCAGCATCAGCGAACCGGGCACGATACCCCCGCCCAGAATGCGGTCGAACTCCATATCGGCAGTCGAAATACGCTGCTGGGCGGAATACTCCACCTCGCGGATATTCAGCGGTTTCGCATCGCGTTTGCGGTCGTCCTGCCCCAAACTCCACGCCGGAGCGTTGGAAGGGGCCGCCGATACGGCCATTTCGGTAATGGTATTCCACTGGCGGCACGAGGGGCATTGCCCGTACCACTTAGGGTATTCCATCCCGCAGTTCCCGCATACGAATACGGTCTTGGTCTTGGCCATGGTTTTATGCGATATTCAGGCGTTTGACTACCGAGAACGCTTTGTCGATGTCGTCCTGGGAAACGATCAGGGTGAATTCGTTGGTGGTGGAAACCACCTCGAGCAGGTTGATGCCTTCCCAGGCCACTTTCTTGAAGATGTAGTAGTACAATCCCGAACAGTTGGAATTGTCCTCCGGCAGTTTGACCGTGATGGATGCCAGTTTCGGGGCTTTGGAAATGAGCTCCTCTCCCCGGAAATAATCGTCCACGTACTCTTCCGCCGTATTGGACAGGATGATCGTGGTTTCGTAAACACCCTGTGAATAGGTGTAGAAGATCTCTTTGGCATTGCCTATCTTGTCCAGCAACTGCCCCTGCCGCACGATGAGCGTGGGAGAATTGCGGAACGTGTATTTCACCAGGTTGGAACGCACCGTAATATCGCCCAGCGAGCGGATGATCAGGCGGATGCGGTTTTCCAGTTCGAACTGCAGGATCGGATGTATCCGCTTGATGGCCATGATAATGGCCCCCTCACGGACTTCCTTTTTCAGGGCGGCCTCTATATCGGGCTGCAGGGCGCGGGCGAGCGACGAAATATTGATCAGGTCCTGCGCGAGGGCCTCTTCCAGATAGGGCTTTTCCTTGATCAGGTTTTCCACGACGGACGATATCGATTTCATGGCAATATTTTGTTGTTTTTGTTAAATATGTAACAAAGATAAAAAATATTATACAAATAAGTTAAAGGCGTTTAAAAATTATTTATTCTGCATTAATTTTGCCACAAATCATTGAAAAATGGACAACAACAAGATGAAAGTATACAAGTTCGGCGGCACATCGGTCGGTTCCGCCAAAAGGATGGGGGAAGTGGCCCGGATCATCGGCGATGACTCCGACCCGAAGATCGTCGTGCTGTCCGCAATGGCCGGTACGACTAATGCACTGGTAGAACTGTGCGACCTCTGCTATGCCGAAAAAGCGGCGCAGGCGCATAAAAAGGCGGAAGAACTGCATCAGAAATACATCGGCGTGGTGGACGAACTGTACCGCACCGACGAAGGGAAACAGCGCGCCCGGACTTTCATCGACGCCAAATTCGACGCCCTGGCTGGATACCTGACAGATTACTTCGTCATCCAGGACGAAAAGACCGTCCTGGCATTCGGGGAACTGATCTCCACGGAGCTTTTCCATTATTATCTGGGCGAAAACGGGGTGAAATCCGTCCTGATCCCCGCCCTGTCGTTCATGCGTACCGACCGCCTGGGCGAACCGGACATGTACTATATCGGCCAGAACCTGCAGTCCAAACTCGATGCCAACAAAGGCATCGACCTTTTCATCACGCAGGGATATATTTGTCTCAACGCCTGGGGCGAGGTGGACAACTTACAACGAGGCGGCAGCGACTACACAGCCACCATCGTCGGAGCGGCGATCAAAGCCAAAGAAGTACAGATATGGACGGACATCGACGGGTTGCACGAGAACGACCCCCGCGTGGTCGAAGGGACGGCCGCCGTCGAGATGCTCTCGTACAGCGAAGCGGAAGAACTGGCCTATTTCGGGGCCAAGATACTCCACCCGCTTTGCGTGATCCCGGCCCACAACGCCGGGGTGCCGGTCTGGCTGAAATACACGCTCGACCCTAAAGCGCACGGCACCCTTATCTGCGCCGATTACGGGAAGGGGGGAGTAAAAGCCATTGCGGCCAAAGACGGCATCATCGCCATCAAGGTTCAGTCGGCCCGGATGATGATGGCCTACGGTTTCCTGCGGCGTATCTTCGAAATATTCGAGCGCTACCGCACCCCGATAGACATGATCACCACTTCCGAAGTGGCCGTATCCCTGACTATCGATGACGACAACTACCTTTCGCGCATCGTTTCCGAACCTGTCTCTTATACACATCTCCGAGCCCACGAGACTCGACGTCATCTC